>NC_013204.1:0-375000 GCF_000024265.1 Eggerthella lenta DSM 2243
AAACGCTACAATGCCTTTGAATGTTGCTGAAAAATGCTGAATATCGAATCTGAAAACGGAACACCATTGGACAACCAGATTGAAAAAGCAGATCATCAGGATGAAACCGCTGATGAAAACGTGGAGCCTTTCGACTACACGCATGTACACGCCGTAGCGCGCATCGCGCTGTATGACGATCTTCGCAGCGCCCCGCGCGTGACGGAGATACACCCGGCGCCGACGGCTGAATTCATTGAAAGCCTTGCTTCGAAAATTTATGAACAGGCTAAAAACGCCGGAGGGACCATTCCGTACACCGTCATCCGCGAAGTATCGGAAAACTTCATCCACGCGCGTTTCGCCGAGGCTACCGTGTCCATCCTGGACGAGGGCAATACCATCCGTTTCGCCGACCAGGGCCCGGGCATACCTTATAAGGATCAAGCGCAGATCCCCGGGTTCACATCCGCCGTGGAGCCGATGAAACACTATATTCGCGGCGTGGGGTCGGGCTTGCCCATCGTGAAAGAGTACCTCGATTTCTCGCACGGCACCATCACCATTGAGGACAACCTGGGAACAGGCGCCGTAGTGACCATCAGCCTACGTGCGGGCGAGGCGACCGATATGCCGCCCGTCGACCAATCGAGCGCGCTTCACCCTGCATCCGCGCAACCATCGGCCATGGAACCCGCTTACCCGATGCACGAGGCGCCGCAGCAGCTGCAGCAGCAGATTCCTCCCCAGCAGCCGATGCAGCAACCCGCCTACCCGGCGCAATACGGATACGCAAACCCACCGTATCCGCAGGAAGCCGCGCCCGCACGACCGCCTTACGGTTACGAGCCCGAACCGCAGTACGCGCCCCCGCGCTATGCGCAGAATCCCTACGCGGCAGGCGCGCCCTACTATCCCCAGCACGGTGCCCCGGCTCATCGCGCTCAGGGCATGGACATGCAAGCCCAGCATGCGATGGCGCCGCTTATCCCCCCGTTGTCGCAACGCGAGCGCGACTTCCTGCCCATCTTCCTGAGCGAAGGAGCCCTGGGAGTAACGGACCTGTCGCGTTTGACCGGCGTGCCGCAATCAAGCACGTACGTGGCGCTGTCGAAATTAGAGGAAGCCGGGCTTATCGAGAAAACGGTCGGACAGAAGCGCATTCTGACCGATCTGGGATACCACGTGGCAAATTCCCTATAATCGGCCTTTACCCGGCTTCGATCTGTTAATACAATCGAAGCGGCGGCGGGTGGCGCCCGCTTGACGCACGAGAGAGATGTTTCACGTGAAACATTCGCGATGCCCCCATCAAGGAAGCAAGCTATGAACAGCGAAAAACTCGAGCAGGTCTGGTCCGAAGTATGCGGCCAGGTGAAAAGCTACAACAATATCGATCCGTCGCAGATCAACGCGTTCTTCTCACGCCTGCATCCGCAGGCTATGAGCGACGGGTTCCTCATGATCACCGCGGACAACGACTTTATAAAGACATGGATCGAGCGTCATTATGTCGAGTTCATCAAACGCGCGCTGAACGACCTGTACCACATGCCGTTCACCGTGATCATCGAAGTGGACATCACAGCCGCCGAGCCTCCCGCTCCGGCGCCTGCTCCTCCCGCCGCGCAGGCAGCCCCGGCGGCAACCATGGCGACGGCGGCAGAAACGCCTGCGCCCGTCAGCTCTCCGCAGCCCGCGCCGGCTCCTGCCGCGAATGCCGCAAGTTCGCCGCAAATCGACGCAGGCCGTCCCGAAGCGCATAGAGGGGCGGTAGGGGAAGAGGTCGCCGGCGTCGGCGCGAAACGAGAAATAGCGCTCGACGGCCCCGACAGCCCCGCGTCCACGCTTACGTTCGAGAACTTCGTCATCGGCGATTCGAACCGCATGGCGTACTCCATGGCCGTGGCCGTGGCCGAGATGCCGGGCAAGGCGCACCTCAACCCGCTGTTCATCTACGGCAAGTCGGGTCTGGGGAAAACGCACCTCATGCGCGCCATCCAGAACTACATCAACGAGACGATGCCGCAGCTTTCCACCATCTACGTGGACTCGGCCGAGCTGTTGAGCGACTACATGGAGGCCAGCGCGGCGCACGACAAGCAGAAATCCAGCTACAAGAACTTCAAGACGCGCTACGAGGAAGCCGACGTGCTGCTCATCGACGACGTCCAGTACCTGCAGGGCAAGAAGCAGACGCTCGACATCGTGTTCCAGATATTCAACAAGCTGACCAGCCAGGGCCGCCAAGTGGTGCTGTCGGCCGACCGCGCGCCGAAGAACATCGACATCGACGAGCGCTACCGCAGCCGCTTCAACTCGGGCGGCACGTTCGACATCCAGCCCCCCGAGATCGAGACGAAGCTGGGCATCGTGAAAAGCTTCGTGGACGAGTACCGCGAGTCGGAAGGGTCGCACGACTTCAACATCCCCGACGACATCCAGATGTACATCGCGGAAAGCTCCAGCTCGAACATCCGCGAGCTGAAGAGCGCCGTCACGAAGGTGATCTACCAGATGACGTTCTTCAACCAGCCCGACCTCAAGCTGGACGACGTGCGCACGCTGCTGGAGAACCACTTCACCGGCGGCCCTTCGAAGCGCCTCACCATCGCCGACATTCAAAAGGAAGTGGAGAACTTCTACAAGGTGAGCCACGCCGACCTCGTGGGCAAGAAGCGCACGCGCAACATCATCTACGCGCGCCAGATAGCCATATACCTGTGCCGCCAGATGCTCGACCTGCCGTTCAACGACATCGGCAAGAAGTTCAACCGCGACCACTCCACCGTAATGTACTCGGTGACCAACGTCGAGGAGAAGATGAAGGAGAACCGCGAGCTGCGCGAGGAGCTGGAAGCGCTGCGCGGGCTCATCAACGAGATGTAGCGTACGCGCGTTCGGCGGAAAGATGACTGAAACATGACTGACAAGTTGCCGAAAAGCGGTGCAACCCTATGGAAAGATAATAAAAGCGATAATTGATGTTGAGGGAGGGCGCTCGGTCTGCACGATCGATTCAGGAAGAATTCCAAGGGTTGACATGCGATAACGTAGGTTTTCCACATTTCCACCGCCCTTATTATTACAACTATTAAAACCTTAGATATATTAGAGAAGATCAAGAGCAAAGAGCAAAACCCGAAAACCCGCATTCATACGTCATGCCGATCATACGCAATGTTTCACGTGAAACATTCGAACCTCTATAATGACGGCAGCGCTCGCTGCTTCTAGAGAAAGGGAACGTCTTGAAATTCAGCATCAACCAATCGGAATTGCAGAACGCGTTGTCCGTGGTGCTCAAGGGCATCGCAACCCGATCGACGCTTCCCATTCTGTCGGGCATCTACCTCGACGCGCACGACGACACCCTTACGCTTCAAGCGACCGACCTCGAGCTGTCCATCCAGTACTCGGTTGCGGCGCTCATCGAGGAGACGGGCAAGGCCGTGGTTCCCGGCAAGCTGTTCTCCGAGATCGTGAAGAACCTGCCCGACGCAGCCGTGCACGTGGCAGCCGAGGACGACTCGGCGGTCATCACGTGCGACACGGCGTCGTTCTCCATCAAGACGCTCGACGCGGAGGACTTCCCCGGATTCCCTCACGTGGACGTGCAGCAGGAGGTGTCCATCCCCTTCACGCAGTTCGCTTCCATGGTGAAGCGCGTGGCGCGCGTGGTGTCGAAGGACGAGAGCCGCGCCATACTCACGGGCGTGCTGATCACGCTCGAGGACACCACGCTCAAGATGGTGGCCACCGACTCGTATCGCCTCGCCATCACCGAGGCCGAGCTTCCCGAATCCAGCGCCGAGGAGTTCCAGGCGGTCATCGCGGGATCGTTCTTGCAGGAGATATCTTCGCTGCCGCGCTCGGAGGACGACCTCAAGCTGGCGCTGGCTGAGAACCAGATCGTCGTCACGTACCATGACACCGTATTCATCAACCGCCGCCTGGAAGGCAACTTCCCGAACTACCGCCAGCTGCTGCCCGATTCCTACGCCACGCGCGTGAGCATGGACGTGGGGCACCTCGTGGCCGGCGTGAAGCGCACGTCGCTGCTGGGGCAGACCAGCTCGCCGGTGCGCTTCGCCATCAACATGGCGTCGCAGACCGTGCAGCTGTCCGCCGTGGCGCAGGACGTGGGCTCGGCCCAGGAGACGCTGTCGTGCGAGGGCGAAGGCGAGGACGTGGAGATCGCTTTCAACTACGCCTACGTGTTGGACGGGCTGTCCTCGGTGAGCACCGACAACGTGTTCCTCGAAGTGCAGTCGTCCATGAAGCCCGGCATCTTCAAAGCTGACGAGGGCGAGAACTTCCTGTACCTCGTCATGCCCGTGCGCATCGCGTAAGGACGCGCGCGGCATATCGTGGATCTGGCCATCGCCCATATCTCGTTTCTGAACTTCCGCAGCTACGAGGCGTTCGATCTCGACGGCATCGGTCCGCTCACGGTGCTCGTGGGTCCGAACGCCGCGGGGAAGACGAACGTCGTCGAGGGAATAGGCCTGCTGACGGCGCAATCGTCGTTTCGACATGCGCCCGTCGACCAATTGGTGCGCGCCGGGGCTCCCTTCGCGCGCTTGACGGCCGACGTCACCGACGGCAGCCGTCAGCTTGAGCTGGCGGTACAGATGGCCGAGGGCAAGAAGAAGCACCTGCTGAACGGGAAGCCCAAGCGCACAGCCGACCTGAAGGGCCTCGTACCGTCCGTGACGTTCACGCCCGACGACCTGGAGCTGGCGAAAGGGGCCATGTCGGTGCGCCGCGCCGCGCTGGACGCGCTGGGCTCGCAGCTGTCGGCCAACCACTACCTCATCCGGCGCGATTACGAGAAGGTGCTGCGCCACAAGAACCGCCTGCTGAAGGACGAGGCGCCGGCTGCGCTGGTGGGGGCGATGAACGAGACGCTGGTCACGTGCGGCGCGCAGCTTTCGTGCTACCGCGCCGCGCTGTTCGAGAAGCTGGCGGCTTCGATGGCGTCGTACTACGCTGAGATCACCGACGGGCATGAGCGGCTGGACGCGGGCTTCGTCCCTTCGTGGGAAGAGCACGATCCCCTTTCGTTCGCCACGCGCACGTTCGGGCGCGACGAGGCGCGCGAGGCGCTGGCGGATGCGCTTGCGCGCCGCGGCGGCGAGGAGCGCGTGCGAAAGCGGGCGCTCGTGGGCCCGCATGCCGACCGCATCGAGTTCTTCATCGACGGCAAGAACGCCGCCCTGTTCGGCAGCCAGGGGCAGCAGCGTTCGGTGGTGCTGGCGTTCAAGCTGGCCGAGGCCACGCTGATCCAGGACATTTTGCGCCAAAAGCCGGTGCTGCTGCTGGACGACGTGATGAGCGAGCTGGACGCCGCGCGCCGCCGCGCGCTGGTGGCGTTCATCTCGGGCGACATCCAGACGTTCATCACCACGACGAACCTCGCCTACTTCGACGACGACCTGCTGGGCGGCGCTCGCATCGTAGAGCTGGAGAAACCGCGCAAAACCGGCGAAATGCCTGACGAGGATCGAATGTTTCACGTGAAACATTCGCCGATCGACGCGCAACCGGCGCGCGGGGAGGCCGAAGAGCGCGACGGGCAGCCGTCCGATCCGGCCGAACAACCTTCGGCGCGAATCGAGGGGGACTCATGAGGAAGCTGGGCGAGAGCATCAACGAGCTGATGGCCGCGCTGGCCGCCGGCGACGACGCGTCGCGCAAGGCGCAGCGCGCCGCCGCCGTGAACGTGGCGTGGCGCAACGCGGTGGAGGCCGTGTACAAGGATGCCGCGCAGATGGTGCTCGACCACGTGAACGCCGTGTACATCATGGCCGCCGACGAGGTGGTGAAGGGCGCGACGACGAAGGCGTCGCATACGGGCACGGGCGCGCAGCTGGTGGTGTACGCCGACGACAGCCTCATCCGCTCGGATCTCGATGCGCGCCAAGAGTTCCTCAAGATGAAGTTGAAAGAACAAGGCGAGCACGTGGAGACGTTCAAGATCCTGCCTTCGCGCTTCGAAATGAAGGCTCGCCATCCCTTCCGCCGCGCGGAAGAGGACGGTGCCGTCGAGCGCGCTGCGCGCGCGAGTCGCGAGGAAACCCCGCGCACGCCTTTGTCGCCCGAAGAGGAAGCTGCTCTCGAAGCCAGCGTGGGGGCGGTGGAAAGTCCCACGGTCCGCAGGGCGCTCGAGAGGGCGATACGTGCCGATAAAAATCGCATTTAGCGGTTCGATGCGAAAAATAATGATCGAATACGAGATCGCGGCTCGTACGGCTTCTAAAACCCTTCATACTTGATGGATTTTATTGGTATCAAGGCATGGTTATGGTAGAATTTTCAGGTTAGCGCGAATCAGCGCTGCACTCACACATCGCACTATAAAAGGAGCATGTCAGTGGCAAACAAACCTGACCATTACGACGGTTCTGACATTCAGGTCCTCGAGGGCCTGGAGGCGGTCCGCAAGCGTCCGGGCATGTACATCGGCTCGACGGGTCCTCGCGGCCTGCACCACCTGGTGTACGAGGTCGTCGACAACGCCGTCGACGAAGCGCTCGCCGGATACTGCGACGAGATCAAGGTGTGGATCCATCAGGACAACTCGATCTCGGTCGACGACAACGGGCGCGGTATCCCGATCGACAAGCACCCGAAAGAGAAGATCCCCACCGTCGAGGTGGTGCTCACCATCCTGCACGCAGGCGGCAAGTTCGGCGGCGAGGGCTACAAGGTGTCCGGCGGCCTGCACGGCGTGGGCGTCTCCGTCGTGAACGCGCTGTCTTCCCGCGTGGAAGTGCAGGTGCGCAAGGAGGGCAAGGAGTACTTCATCGGCTTCGACCACGGCAAGACGTCCGAGAAGCTGCGCGAAGTTGGCCCCACGAAGCGCGGCAACGGCACGACCGTGTCGTTCTGGCCCGACCCGGAGATCTTCACCGAGACCACCGTGTACGATTTCGACACTCTGGCGAACCGCTTCCGCGAGATGGCGTTCCTCAACAAGGGCCTCAAGATCGTGCTGTACGACGAGCGCGTCACCGATGCCGACGGCAAGCCGCGCACCGAGGTGTTCCAGTACGCCGGCGGCATCGTCGACTTCGTGAAGTTCCTGAACGAGGGCAAGGAAACGCTGAACAAGCCCATCTACTTCGAGGCCGAGAACGACGACGGCACCGTTGAAGTGGCCATGCAGTGGTCCACCTCGTACTCCACGAACTCCGTCATGGCGTTCGCGAACAACATCAACACGCACGAAGGCGGCACGCACCTCGACGGCTTCAAGCAGGCCGTCACGCGCACCATCAACGAGTACGCCCGCTCGAAGGGCATCCTCAAAGAGAAGGATTCCAACCTCTCCGGCGACGACACGCGCGAGGGCTGCGCGGCCATCGTGTCCGTGAAGCTGCACGACCCGCAGTTCGAGGGCCAGACGAAGACGAAGCTGGGCAACACCGAGATCCGTCCGCTGGTGCAGAACGCCGTGACCCAGGGCCTGGCCGAGTACCTCGAGGAGAATCCGACCCCGGCCAAGCGCATCATCGGCAAGGCCACCCAGGCGCTCAAGGCTCGCGAAGCCGCCCGCAAGGCGCGCGAGATGACGCGCCGCAAGGGCGTGCTGGACTCGTTCGCGCTGCCGGGCAAGCTGGCCGACTGCTCGTCCAAGACCCCGGAGAACTCCGAACTGTTCATCGTAGAGGGCGATTCCGCAGGCGGCTCGGCCAAGCAGGCCCGCGACCGCAAGACGCAGGCTATCCTGCCCTTGCGCGGCAAGATCCTCAACGTTGAGCGCGCGGGCTTGCACCGCTCGCTTTCCAGCGACACCATCAGCTCGCTGATCACGGCTATCGGCACGAACATCGGCGACGACTTCGACGCCGACCAGTCGCGCTACCACCGTATCATCATCATGACCGATGCCGACGTCGACGGCGCGCATATCCGCATCCTGCTGTTGACGTTCTTCTACCGCTACATGCCGGAGCTCATCAACCGCGGCTACATCTACATCGCACAGCCGCCCATCTTCGGCCTCAAGAAGAAGAACTCGCGCTCGCCGAAGATCGAGCGCTACATCTACGACGAGAGCTCGCTGGGCTCGGTGCTGGCCGAGTACGACGATCCGAACAAGTTCGACGTGCAGCGCTACAAGGGCCTGGGCGAGATGGACCCGGATCAGCTGTGGGAGACCACGATGGAGCCGGCTACCCGCACGCTTCTGCAGGTGAGCATCGACGACGCCGCCGAGGCCGAGCGCGTGGTGAGCGACCTCATGGGAGACCAGGTGGAGCCGCGCAAGGAGTTCATCCAGAAGCACGCGCGCGACGTCCGATTCCTGGACATCTAGCGTTCTGGTGGTCTGACGACCGCCGGAATACCTCGCTGACTTACTACGCCAACCTGTAAGGTAGGAGATTTATGGCAGACAACAACGATTCTTTCGACGAGTTCTTGAATCGCGCCGAAGAGGATTACGACGCGGGCGACATCGAAGCGGCCGAGGCCGGCGACGAAGACGACGTGCTGAACGACGTCGAGGGCGGTGAGGACGAGTCGCGCCCCGGCGCGTTCGTGTCCGAGGAGAACAAGGCGCGCTCGCTGATCGACATGTCGTCGATCGCGAACCCGCACGGCTCCATCGTCGAAGGCGCCAACGGCGGCGAGGGCACCATCGTGCGCTCCGCCTACCTCGGCAAGGAGATGCAGACGTCGTTCCTGGAATACGCCATGAGCGTCATCGTCTCGCGCGCCCTGCCGGACGTGCGCGACGGCTTGAAGCCGGTTCACCGCCGCATCCTGTACGCCATGAACGAGTCCGGCTACACGCCGAACCGCCCGCACATGAAATCGGCCCGTACGGTCGGCGACGTCATCGGCAAGTACCACCCGCACGGCGACTCCGCCGTGTACGACACGATGGTGCGCTTGGCCCAGCCGTTCTCGATGCGCGTGCCGCTGGTGGACGGCCACGGCAACTTCGGCTCCATCGACGGCGACGGCGCGGCGGCCATGCGTTACACCGAGTCCCGTCTGGACAAGGTGGCCATGGAGCTGCTGCGCGACCTGGACAAGGAAACGGTCGACTTCCAGCCCAACTACGACGAGAGCCTCGAAGAGCCCACGGTTCTTCCCGCGCGCTTCCCCAACCTGCTGGTGAACGGCTCGCAGGGCATCGCCGTGGGCATGGCCACGAACATCCCGCCGCACAACCTGGGCGAGACCATCGACGCCACGTGCCTCATGCTGGACAACCCCGACGTCACCACCGAAGAGCTGATGAAGGCGCTGCCCGGCCCGGACTTCCCCACTGGCGGCATAATCATGGGCAAGAAGGGCATCCGCGACGCGTACGAGACGGGCCGCGGCTCGCTGACCGTGCGCGCGAAGTGCAAGGTGGAAGAGGGCAAGAACGGCCGCAGCTCCATCGTGGTCACCGAGATCCCCTACCAGGTGAACCGCCAGCGCCTGCTGGAAAAGCTGGGCGAGCTGGTGCGCGAGAAGAAGCTGCCCGAGATCAGCAACATCCACGACGGCGCCGACCGCCACGGCATCGACATCATCATCGACCTCAAGAAGGACGCCATCCCGCAGGTGGTGCTGAACAAGCTGTACAAGCACACGCAGCTGCAGGTGGGCTTCGGCGTGATCATGCTGTCGCTGGTGGACGGCGCGCCGCGCGTGCTTTCGCTGAAGGAGATGCTGCACTACTACATCGCGCACCAGGAAGAGGTCATCGTCCGCCGTACGCGCTACGAGCTGGCGAAGGCCGAGGAGCGCGCGCACATCCTCGAAGGCTTGATCATCGCGCTGGACAACATCGACGAGGTCATCCACATCATCCGCTCGTCGCAGACCGACAAGGAAGCGGCCGAGCGCATGACCGAGCGCTTCGGCCTGACCGACAAGCAGACCGCCGCCATCCTCGAAATGCGCCTGCGCCGCCTGACCGGCTTGGAGCATCAGAAGATCGAGGACGAGTTGAAGGAGCTGCTGGAGAAGATCGCGTACTTCAAGCGCGTCCTGTCCGACGACCAGCTGGTGCACGACATCATCAAAGAGGAGCTGTCCGAGGTCAAGAAGAAGTTCGGCAGCCCCCGCCGCACGCTCTTGTCCGAGGCGGCCAAGGATCTCGATGTCGAGGATCTCATCGCCGAGGAGAGCATGGTCGTCACGATGACGAAGGCCGGCTACGTGAAGCGCCTGCCCGTGGCCACCTACCGCCAGCAGAAGCGCGGCGGCAAGGGCATGTCGGGCGTGAACCTCAAGGACAACGACTACGTCGAGCACCTGTTCGTGGCGTCGACGCACTCCTACATGCTGTTCTTCTCCACGAAGGGCAAGGTGTACCGCCTGAAGGTGTACGAGCTGCCCGAGGCGTCGCGCCATGCGCGCGGCACGGCCATCGTGAACCTGCTGCCGCTTGAGAAGGGCGAGACCATCTCGGCCGTCATCGCGACGAAGGACTTCCCGTCCGACGAGTACCTCATGTTCGCCACCGAGCACGGCATGGTGAAGAAGACGTCGATGGACCTGTACGACCGCACGCGCCGCGACGGCCTGATCGCCATCAGCCTGAAGGACAACGACCGCCTCATTTCGGTGAAGCGCGTGGCTCCGGGCGAGAAGGTGCTCATGGTGTCCAGCGCAGGCAAGGCCATCATGTGGGACGAGGGCGAAGTACGTGCCATGGGCCGCGACACCATGGGCGTGCGCGGCATGAACGTGCCGCCCATCGCCAAGGTGCTGGGCATGGAGATCGCGCAGCCCGATACCGACCTGTTCGTCATCACCGAGAAGGGCTACGGCAAGCGCACCCCCATCGCCGAGTACCCCGAGCACCATCGCGGCGGCCAGGGCGTGTTCACCATCACGATGACCGAGAAGAAGGGCCTGCTGGCCGTCATGAAGATCGTCGCCGAAGACGACGAGATCATGATTATGTCCGAGGAAGGCGTGTGCGTGCGCACCCCGGTGTCGGGCATCTCCGAGCTCGGCCGTTCCACGCAGGGCGTGTGCGTGATGAAGACGGCCGACAAGGACCGCGTGACCGCAGTGGCCATCTCCAGCCGAGGCAAGAAGAAGAAAGCCTCCGGCGCGCAGGTGGAAGGCGAGGAGCTGGACGAGAACGCCATCGATGAGCTTGAAGACGGCGCCGAAGGCACCGCCGAGATCGAGAGCGTCGAAGAAGCAGAGAACGCGGAAGGCGACGAAGAGTAGAAAACAGCCTCCAGCGTAACCTTGAATGCCCCGCCTCGCATCCTGCGAAGCGGGGCATTTCTTGTCGTGAGAGCCCGCAAGCGGGCGGCCAGCAGGCCGCCCCTACGGCGTGCGATCCCTCGTAGGGGCGGCCTGCTGACCGCCCGCCCACCCGCAAACGACGCGGGCGACCCCCCATGCAAGAAAATGTTTCATGTGAAACATTCAGCCTCTTTCGCGTTATCGCTTGCGGCTCTCTTCGTTCGCGATGTTTCACGTGAAACATTTTCTTTCCCTCTGCCTCATGAATGCGAAAAACATGAAGGAACCCGCAGCCCCCTGGCGGGTTGTTGACGTGCCGTATACTGCACGCCTCATGACTGTTATCGACGGCCGCCAACGCGGCCGTTCATGCGAAAGGAGGACGGAAACCCATGTATCGAGCAGCTGCCGCGCAAGCGGCGCGCCTGTCGTCGAAAGCGCGCGGAGCCGCGAAGCGCGCGCAAACGACGCGCCGCGAACGCGCCCTGCGTTCTCCGGCGGAGAAAACCACAGCCGGCGACGTGTTCGTGCTTTCCGTCCCGCTGTTCGTGGAACTGTTCATGCAAATTATGATCGGGAACATCAACCAATTTATGCTGGCGCCGCTGGGAACCGAGCCGGCCGCCGCGGTGGGAAACGCGCTGCAGATCCTCAACATCGTGACCATCGCGCTGTCGGCCATGGGCACGGCTTCCACCGTGCTCGTGACCCGCGTGCTGGGGAAATCGTCGGCGACCAGCAAGGTGTCGGAGATCGCCACTGTGGCCCTCGTGGTGAACGTAGCGCTCGCGGCGGCCATGACCGCGGTGCTGTTCCTCTTTTGGCCGCAGTTCTTCTCCTGGCTGCACATCGACGGGTCCATCACGGGAATGGCGTCGTCGTTCCTGCTGATCGTCGGCTCCACCACGGTGGTGCAAGGCGCGTTCTTCGCGTTCACGGCTTTGCTGCGCAGCTACGCGCGCGGCGCCGACGTGATGCGCGCCAGCCTGGCGATGAACGCGGTGAACATCGCAGCCAGCGCCGTGCTCATCGGCGGCGTCGCGTTCGTCCCGGCGTTCGGGGTGGAAGGCGCGGCGGTAGCGAACGTGGTGGCGCGCGTCGCAGGCCTCGCGGTGGCATGCCGCCTCGTGCTGCGCCATACCGATGTGCGCATGCGCCTGGCGTACCTGCGCCCGTTCCCCTGGAAGACGCTTCGGCGCATGCTGGGCGTGGGCATCCCCTCGTCGGGCGAGCAGATGAACTACGACCTCGCACAGATCGTCATCCTGTCGTTCATCAACGTGCTGGGCACCACGGTGGTCACCGTGAAGGTGTACTGCTCGATGATCGCGGGCATCGCCTACCTGTATTCCATCGCGTTGTCGCAGGCGACGCAGATCGTGCTGGGGTATCTGTTCGGCGCGGGCAAGTTCGATGCGGTCGCGCGGCGCGTGTGGGTGGCCGATCTCATCGCCGTGGCGCTGACCACCTGCGTGTCCACGCTCATCTGGATCAACGCCGACGCGGTGTTCGGCCTGTTCACCGCCGATCCGATGGTGCACGAGCTGGGTCGCCAGGTGCTGCTTGTGGAGATATTCCTGGGTATCGGGCGTGCGCTCAACATCGTGATGGTAAAGGCGCTCATCGCGGTGGGCGACGTGAAGACCCCGGTGACGGTGAACGTCATCTCGTCGTGGATATTCGCGGTGGCAGGCGGCTATGCGCTGGGAATCGGCTTAGGCTGGGGCATCGTGGGCATGTGGGTGGCCATGTGCGTGGACGAGTGGCTGCGCGCCGGGTTCCTGCTGGTAACGTTCGCACGCGGAGGATGGCGGCGGCGCGCTCAGGAGCGGCGGCCCGAGCCTCGGCTCGAAACGCCTCCGGATGCCGTGGAGACTCCGGCCGTGTCGTACGCGAAGCCGTCGATGTTCGTGTTGAAGAAGCCCAGCGCAACGGGCCGTCCGAAAGAACCGGGCGCCGTCAGCCTGTCGGCGATTATGGGGCTGGCGCTGGCCGACGACGGGGGCTTGACGCATGGGATCGTTCAGGCCGTCATCGATGCCTTGACGGCACTGTGGTAGGCGGCGGAAAGCTTTCCGCCGGCTGAATCGGTCAGCCCTCGAAATCTTCCGGGGCGAGACCTTCGAGAAACTTTTTGAACTCGGACAGTTCGGCTTCGCTCGCTTCCGGTTCCGTCCGCCTCAGCACATAGGGGAACGAAGCACGCTCCAGCACATCCTCCTCGATATAGATGGGAGCTTTCTGCCGCACGGCCAGCGCCAACGCGTCGCTCGGGCGCGCGTCGAGGTCGATGAGGCGGTCGTGCTGGCGCAGCGTGAGCCGCGCGAAGAACGTCGCACCCTGCACGTCGTTGATGACCACGTGGTCGATCTGCGCGTCGAGGTTCGTCAGCGCGTCGAGGAACAGGTCGTGCGTCATCGGCCGCGAGAACCGCGCTTTTTCCAGCGCGATGCCCATTTGCGTCGCTTCGTTCACGCCCACCCAGATGGGGATGATGCGCGACTTTCCTTCTTGGACGATCTCCTCTACCGGTTGCAGCACGATGATGGACGGCGACGGCGCCGCCGAGACGATCAGCGTTTGAACGGTAACGGGAATCATCGGCACTCCTCCTCGGGTTTCTTGCGTCGCGTCGCGCGCGGCCGGCCTACCGATTATAGCGCTTCGGCAGGGTCGCCGGTCGCATCGCCGTGGCGTTTCGGTTTCAAGATACGGACGGCCAAGATCGCGCTGCCGTTACCGGATATTCAAAAAGTGGTAAGAAATATTCAAAAAGTGCTTGACCTACCTTAGTGATTCGACGTATAGTGATCAGGCACTTTTTTTGGGCCCGTAGCTCAGTTGGTTAGAGCGCACGCCTGATAAGCGTGAGGTCGCTGGTTCAAATCCATTCGGGCCCACCATTTTTTTGCAATAAACGCTCCACCGTGAGCCGAGTTAGCCGGTGGAGCGTTTATTAATTTCTAGACGCGGTTTTATGCAGTTCGCGACTAGCCGAAGAATGTGCAACTTGGGGCATTAGCTCAGCTGGGAGAGCGCGGGCTTTGCAAGCCTGAGGTCAGGGGTTCGATCCCCCTATGCTCCACCATACGTTATTCATCCGAACCCCCGCCGAGAGGCAGGGGTTCGTTGCTTCTGGTCGTGATCGGTTGAGAGCCCTGCCGCGCGCGTTCAACTCTCAGATAACACTGTGCGGGTTATAGGCAAGAAAGTGTGTCCAGAGCCTAATCGTAATCCATGCGATAAGGGCCGCTTGCATGCAGGTCATTCCATTGCACAGCAGTGCCCCAGCGCCCCACCGCTTCATCTTTTTCGCTAGCTTCGGCAGCTGCTCGATAAAACTCAGCAATCAGGACGTCCGTCGGCATTTCCTTCAGGATCTCTTTCGGGCTTGCACGGGCTTCAAGGTCCATATAGCACCACCAGAACGCCGCCTTGACGCGCCTCGTCAGCCTCAATCCCCGATGCTCTCGCAGCATGTGGCGGATCTGGGCGTTCACGCCGCCTTCGATCCTGTTCGTAGTCGCCGGAACAGGTCCTCCCTCGAGCAAGCCTTCGTCGAGATAGGTGAATAGGGTACCGGCCCTACAAAGCTTCAGAAGCCCGCCGCGCGCAGTGCGCAGCCTCTCGTGCTTGTAGCGGATCCGCCCGTCAACCACCTCTTTTTCCTTTAGGAATCCTTCCCATGCCGTGCACCAATTAGAGAAGCCCGCAAGCCACTCCGCAGCTTCGTTGAGGCTACCTATGCGCATGAGCTTCTTGGCGATGCCATAGAGCTCAACGCCCGCCTGGAGCCGCGGCCTGGTCGTGGTCTGGCGCTTCACCTGACAGAACGCATGGAAGACGCAGCGCTGCACGCGTGTGTTCGGCCACACGGCGCGTCTCGCCTTCTCGAACCCCTTTCCGCCATCGGTAATCACGACGTCGGGAGGGGCTATGCGCGCCATGAGCGCCGCCCACGCCTGCGCGTTCTCGCTTCTCGCTAGATGCCAGCCGATCACGTGCTTCTCGGTGCAGGCGATCATAATCACGACGTCGCGCCCCAGCCAAAGGCCATCCACCTCCACCACGTGGTGGACCTCGTCACAGACAGGAGCCACGGGCCACAGGTCCCAGAACTTATTCGTGAGATGCCGGAAGGTGCGTCCGGGCATGCCGAACTCGCCTTGGGTCTTTTTCGAGAGCAGCCACCTCAGGAACAGCTCTAGCAGTTTAGGCTCGTTGTCGTAACGTTGCGTGGTGGATGCGCCGCATGCCTTGCAGCGCCAACGAGTCGCCCCCGACGAGGTCTTCCCGTTGCGTTTCGTGTCGCCCCCGCACGCAGGGCACAGTATCTTCTTCATCCCGTGATTGAACCACGGAATTTAAGAGGGCGGTTTACGGCCTCTGACCTGCGGTGTCAAGTCGAAAGCGGACACACATTCTTGCCAGGCACTTAAACCTGCCTCCGAAATTTAAACGATGGTTTATCGAGGGTTTGACCTGCCCTTACACCCCTAAAACGGACACACTTTCTTGCCTATAACCCCACTGTGCGTACCCGGTCGGAGAACTCCGTCGCCCGGTTCCGACTCGCGAACTTATGAGCTCGCTGTCGAAGGGACTTCTCTTTACCGAAGATGTTTCACGTGAAACATTTGTTCGTTTATCTTGCGTCATTGTGACAAGTGTTTCACGTGAAACACAGCCTCCCGCGGTTTCGCGCTGCGCTCTTTTCCCACGTGCATTCTGTGAGCGCAAGCCGGAAACATCGTGATCGTGCAGGTGGCATGGTAGAATCCTGCTTCGGATATCAACCGCGAAACCGGCACATGGGGAGCTATGAATCGAACGGAAGCACTGCGCATTTTAGGACTGGACGATGATGCCACGCCCGAAGATGTGAAAACCGCCTACAAGGAAACGGTGCAGATCCTGCATCCCGACCGGTTCGCCAGCAATAAGAAGCTCCAAGATCGCGCGACTGAGCAGTTCAAGAACCTCCAAGAAGCATACGACTACCTGACCAGCGGAAAAGGCTCGCGCACCTCCGCTCGCGATCCGCGCGCCGCTGCCGAGCGCGCCCGCAGCTACACGTCGTCCAACCAGGTTGAGGCGCGCATGGCCGGCGTAGCCGCCGCACGCACGCAGCTGGTTAAGCAGCGCGATGTGGCGCTTGACGAGCGTCGTAACGGCATTGCCATGACCGCTATCGGCGGCATCGTGGCGCTGATATCCGGCCGCCGGCCGTTCGGCCTGTTCGGTATCGTTGCCGCCATTGCAAGTGCCGCCGCTGTGTGGGGCATCGTGCAGGTCGTGTCGTCCCAGAGAACCATCGCCACGCTCAACGAACATATCGCCGAGCTCAACAAGGAAGAGCGCCGCCTCGCCGAGGAGTTGGACGACGTGTAACCGCCGTACTTCGCCGGCGGTCGCCTCTCCTTATCGTCCCGATCGCCCGGCAGCGCCTGCCTTGTCGCCCGAAACGTGCGGAATTCAAGCGGAAAACGCACCTTTCGGGCGACAATCGTCCTCTGCGGGAGCGGTACCCGCCGCAGGCCCCATCGTAAGGATCATCGCCGCGCCGATTTAGGCATGGCTTGAATAGAAAGAAGAAGAAAGGCATGAAGCAAGAGAACATCCGCAACGTCGCCATTATCGCGCACGTTGACCACGGCAAGACCACCATCGTCGACCGCCTGTTGTACGCCAGCGGCGTGTTCCGCGAGAACCAGCAGGTTGACGAGCGCGTGCTGGACAGCAACGACCAGGAGCGCGAGCGCGGCATCACCATCCTGTCCAAGAACATCTCGGTCGTGTACAACGACGTGAAGATCAACGTCATCGACACGCCGGGCCACGCCGACTTCGGCGGCGAGGTGGAGCGCGTGCTGAACATGGCCGACGGCGCCCTGCTCATCGTGGACGCGTTCGAGGGCCCCATGCCGCAGACCCGTTTCGTGCTGCGCCACGCGCTTGAGCAGGGCCTGCGCATCATCCTGGTGGTGAACAAGATCGACCGTCCGGGCGCGCGCCCCAACGAAGTGGTGGACGAGGTGTTCGACCTCATGGTGGAGCTCGAAGCATCCGACGCGCAGCTGGACTTCCCCGTCGTCTACGCCAGTGCCATGAACGGCTACGCCCGTTTCGCGCCCGACGACGACAACATGGACATGATCCCGCTGCTGGAAACCATCCTCAAGGAGATCCCGGCTCCCGACTGCGAGCCGAACGGCCCGGTGGCGCTGCAGATCTGCACCGTCGACCATTCCAGCTTCGTCGGCCGCATCGGCGTGGGGCGCCTGTTCTCCGGCACCATCCATAAAGGCGAGCCCTCGCTGGTCATCAAGAACGACGGCACGCGCTACAACACCAACATCAAGCAGGTGTTCACGTTCGAGGCGCTGGGCAAGAAGGAGCAGCAGGAGGTGCACGCCGGCGACATCGTGGCCGTGGTGGGCGTGGAAGACGCTGACATCGGCGACATGGTGACCAGTCGCGAGAACCCCGTGCGCTTCGATCCCATCCAAGTGGAAGAGCCCACGATGGCCATCGTGTTCGAGGCATCGTCCAGCCCGCTCGTCGGCCGCGAGGGCGACATCGTGGGAGCGCGCCAGCTCAAGGAGCGCCTGATGCGCGAGAAGGAGAGCAACATCTCCATGCGCATCGAGGAGCTTGAGGACAAGTCGGGCGTCGAGGTTGCCGGCCGCGGCCTGCTGCACCTGTCGGTTCTCATGGAGACGATGCGCCGCGAAGGATTCGAGTTCCAGGTAGGTCGCCCGCGCGTGCTCATCAAGAAGGACGAGTCCGGCCGCAAGCTGGAACCCATCGAGGAGGCCACGGTGGACGTGCCCAGCGAGTACGCAGGCAAGGCCATCGAGGTGTTCGGCAGCGCCGGCGGCGAGATGTCCGACATGTACCAGCGCGGCGACCAGACGCACCTCGTGTTCAAGATTCCGTCGCGCGGCACGATGGGATTGCGCACCCGTCTGCTGAACGTCACGCGTGGCGAAGCCACGATGTTCCATCATTTCTCCGAGTACGGCCCGTATCGCGGCGAGATGAACGGGCGCAAGAACGGCTCGATGATCTCCATGTCCACCGAGAAGAGCGTCGCGTACGCTCTGGATGCGCTGCAGGAGCGCGGCCGCCTGTTCGTGGGTCCCGGCCAGGAATGCTACGAAGGCATGATCGTGGGCGAGTCGTCGAAGGAAGGCGACATGGTGGTCAACATCGCCAAGTCGAAGCAGTTGGGCAACCAGCGTTCGTCGGGCGCCGACAAGGCTATCTCGCTCACGCCGCCCATCACGTTCACGCTGGAAGAGGCGTTGGAGTACATCGAGGATGACGAGCTGGTGGAAGTCACCCCGCAGAACATCCGCCTACGCAAGCGGATGCTGTCGGCCACCGATCGCAAGAAGGCTGCCAAGAAATAATCTATCACTATGTAAGAATGCGCCCTGATCAGGGCGCATTCTTACAAGAGGGAAATAAGGCTTCAGCTCGCGCGAACAGGCGGGTATATCCCTAAACCTGGCGTGGGGACTGTGAATCGATAATGGGTATATTGTGCAACGCAAGAACCCGTTTTATCGCGTGTGCGAGAATACAGCGCAGTACTTATCTCATGGGCGATCCAGTAGGCGGTGCGATGGCGAAGCCCATGTTCGAGGGAAGGGTCATATGAAGAAAACGTACATCATGAAGACCGTGTGCGCGGTCGGTTTGACGGCGGCATGCGCATGGGGTCTGGCCGGATGCTCGAGCGATGACAACGCTTCGTCGGGCACCGGCGGTGTGGCGGGCACGGTCAACGGTGTGGAAATCGCCGAAGACACCATCACCAACTACATCCAGGGCGTGCGCGAGCAGCTGGGTGCTGACGATGAAGATTCGTGGGGCACATGGCTTTCTCAGAACGATTACACCCCTGCTTCCGTGCGTGAAGAAGTGTTCAATTCCTACGCCCAGCGTGAGTTGCTGAAGGAAGGCGTCGAGGAGAAGGGCATCACCGTCGAGAGCTCCGAGATTGACGAGCAGATCGACAAGGTGAAGGCGAACTACGACACCGACGAGAAGTGGCAGGCCGCGCTCGATCAGGCGGGAATGACCGAAGATAGCTATCGCGCTGAAATAGAGCAGAAGCTCAAGGAGAACAAGCTGTACGCATCGTTCGCCTCCGACGAAGATCCCAGCGACGCTGACATGCTGCAGTACGCCCAGATGTACGCGACCGCGTACGACGGTTCCAAGCGTTCCTCTCATATCCTGTTCAATTCCGATGATGAAGCAACTGCTCAGGAAGTGCTCGACAAGCTCAACTCCGGCGAGCTTGACTTCGTCGATGCGGTGAAGGAATACTCGCAGGATCCGGGTTCTGTCGAGCGCGATGGCGATGTGGGTTGGAACAACCCCAGCAACCTGGCGAAAGAGTACAAGGACGGCCTCGAGCCGCTTGAGAAAGGCCAGTTGAGCGGTCTCGTTACCACACAGTTCGGCATCCATATCATCAAGTGCACCGATGTGTACAAGGCTCCTGAAGAAGTGACGAGCCTCGATCAGATCCCGGAAGAGTGGATATCCGTCATCGCTTCGTCGCTGAAGTCCACGAAGCAGCAGGAAGCCTACAAGAAGTGGCTTGACGAAACCACCGAGGCTGCCGACATCAAGATCAACGACATGCCTCAGGGTCTTCCCTATGATGTCGATATGTCCAAGTATCCTGCGCCGAACGCCGATAGCGGCGCAACCGACGGAACTCAGGAAGGTTCGACGGACGGTGCCGAAGGCGGTGAGGCTGCCGACGGTGCTTCTGCCGACGGTACCGACGCTCCCGCTTCCGAGGATCAGGCCGCGACCGATGGCGCCGATTCCTCCGAGGGCAATGCCGATGCCGCCGCGGGCGACAACGCCTCCGAGCAGCCTGCGGAAGCCGCCTAAGCTTCGGGAAGGTTGGTTCATCTGAGTTCGACACGGCGGGCGTCCTTCGGGACCCCGCCGTTTCGTTTCTGGCGTGGCTGCGAGTTTGTTTGTTTGACGGCTCACCGGGTTGCTTGCCAGCCTCGGTTGCTTGTGGATCGCCCGTCCCGACCGGATGTTTCACGTGAAACATCCGCGGCCCCTTAGGAGAACCATGGATATCCAAACGCCTCCCTTCCTCGAACTGCACAACGCGGTCGTGCAGCGTGCGGGCGCGCCTATTCTGACGGTCGACTCGTTTCGACTGGAGGAAAGAGAGCATCTTGCGTTGCTGGGTCCGAACGGGTCGGGAAAGTCGACGTTTGTGATGCTGATCACGCGCGAGGTGGTCCCCTTGCACCGGGAAGTGCCGCCGGTTCGGTTTCGCGGCAGCGAGCGTGCGACCCTTGCGGACGTGAAGCGGAGCTTGGGCGTCGTCTCGTCGACGATGCAGGATCAGATTTCCGTACATCTGCCTACGGCGGACGTGGTGGCGGGAGGGTTGTACGGAACGCTGGGCGTCCCGGCGCGGGTCGACGCCCGGCACTTGCATGAAGCCCGTGAGCGAGCTCGTGAGGTTATGGAGCTGCTGGGTGTTGACGAGTTGGCGGCACGCGACATCATGACGCTGTCCACCGGCCAGGCGCGACGAGTGCTCATAGCTCGTGCGCTCGTGCACGACCCCGACGTTCTTGTGTTCGACGAGCCGTGCACCGGACTTGATCCCGAAGGTATGTATTACGTTCGGTCGAGTATGCGCACGCTTGCAAAAGCGGGAAAGGGAATCGTGCTGGTCACGCACTATCCCGAGGATATTATCCCCGAGATCAAGCGCGTCGTGCTATTGAAAAACGGTACGGTGTTCGCCGACGGGTCGAAAGGCCGGCTCTTGACGGATGGCGTGATGAGCGAGCTGTTCGACGTTCCTTTGCACGTGCAGCGCATGATCGCCGGACGTTCTACGGAGCCGGCCACGCAAACTTCTCATTCCGCTGCATCCCCCACGACGTCTCCGCGATCAGCCGTACCTCATAGCACGCTTCCGCGATCCGTTGTTGACGCTGCGTCGACATCTTCTATACCCTGCGCGTCGAGTGCGAAATCCGCCTCGCCCTGTGTGCAAGCAGACGAAAATTTCGATGATGCTCGTGAAGAGGAATATTTCTCGCTTGTGAGTGCGTATTAGCTGTTGTATACTACGTAGCTGCTGCATGACCGCGCAACGCGCGAGCATGCTCGACCAATAAGCGGAGAGATGACCGAGCTGGCCGAAGGTGCACGATTGGAAATCGTGTGTGCTCCAAAAGAGTACCTAGGGTTCGAATCCCTATCTCTCCGCCAGATTACTCCCGCGCCCCCGAGGCGCGTTTCATACGGGGTTTTGCCCCGATCATACGCGGAAGGGTGGCAGAGCGGCTGAATGCGGCGGTCTCGAAAACCGTTTCACCGGCGACCCCGGTGACCAGGGTTCAAATCCCTGCCCTTCCGCCAGTAAACAGCAAACCCTCCCGGCTCCGCCGGGAGGGTTTTTTCTTAAGCGTCTGCCTGCAGATGTTTCACGTGAAACGGTTCCGCACAAGCCGTCGGCTCGGCGCGCGATCCCGCCGCCTTCCAACTCCAAGTGGCACAGGATGCCATTTTGCAGGTTAGAAGGTCTTTCCCCATGAACGCCAAAAACGATCAAGCCGCTCGTGCAGATAGTCGTAGTCGACGCCAAGATGGGACAACATTTTCGAATGGCTTATATGCATGTTCTCGTATGCTCCGTTCAACACGATTCTCATCGCGAATTGCTGATGGTTGATGCCCAGCGAACTCAGCTTTATCCCCGAATCGTCCGGGTTGAAGATCGCACCGCCGAGCGAGCTTCCCTCGCTGTTGAGGGTGAACTCGATCACATGGCTGAACTCGTGGAAGAACACGGGGGCGAGCGTTTGATTCCCGACTATTTCTTCGAGTTTGACGAGGTACGCCCACGCCCTCACAAGCTTCCTCTTCGTGATGTAGTCGGCATGGGAGAAGTGCCTGAACCCCTTCCTTCTCCATGAGGTGACGAATCCGTACAGCGGATCGAATCGAAACGGGTTGTTGCGAACGGGCACGACGTCCCGCTGGAAACCGTCTTTCTTGTTCAGCATTCCTAGATTTAAGCGTATCGCCATGCAGCGCCTGTGGTCGAAGCCCTCTTGAAGTTCGCCAGGCTTCGGGATGCGTATTTCGTTCATGTCGATGAACTGGGCGCTGCTCCCGCCGTCGTTCGTGTTGGAGAGGAATATCACCAGGTCGATGTTGAGAGGTGTTTTGGTTTTGTGATCGCGCCCCCAAATCTCCAGGTCGTTGAAGATACCGTGCATGACCTCCTCTTGGTCGAGAGAGGTGGTTTTCTGGTCGTACGTCAGGAAGTAGCCCTCGAACGCGGGAACTTTATTGAGGGCGGTTCCATCGGGAAGCTTTCGAAGCGATTCTTCGGTGAGCTGCGAGATCGAGATCATGTCGAAGCAAGACGAAAGGGTGTAGAGATACGGATCGGGCGCCGGGTGCTCTCCCTTCGCCGGAATCGGGCGATCGTTGACGAACCGGGCGGGCTCCACGCCTTCGGGAAGGAAGTTCGTCAAAACGAGGTAGTTGATGGTTCTCTCTTTCATGTATTCGGGGATGAGCGGCTTCGTGTGCTTGCATCGGACGTTGATCCGTTCGGATTTCTTCGACATCAGCAACAACGTGGCTTCATCCCCCGCGAACGGATGATACTCGGCTTCGGGGGCGGAGAGGTATGAGCCCCAGGATTCCGTGTCGGTCATCTGGTCGAGGGAAAACGTGGGTTCGATGGTTTTGAAGAGGTCGAAAAAGCTGAGGGGCTTCGAACTTCCGTCGTCCGCGCACAGAAGTTCGCTCTCGCCCGAGTCGTCAGCCTCTTCCGGCAAGGCGGAGAGATCCGTATCCAGGGTGCCGGCGCAGTCGAAATGGAACTGCTGGTTCCATCCGTTGTTCCTCGGGTAGGCGATAAGGGGGCTTCCATCCGCCAGCTGGAAGTTGCACAGATCGACAACCAGCCCGTTTCTCTTAGACACGAGATAATACGATCCGTGGCCGGTTGGCTCGAAACGCCAAAGCTGGTGGGTAGCCCCTTCTTCGTATGCGCCTAGCACGATGCGGGCGTATGCGTCGTCCGATGCGTGCTCGATCTGCAAAACTCCCGACGACCGCTCGTCGATGATCAGATAGCTGTCGTCGTCGAAAGAAACCAGGATAAACGTGGAGCTTTCTTCCGTCATCGTAGTCAGCACCAGCGGGGTGTCGGACTCGGTTTTGCCGTCCAGCAAGCTGGCGCTCTTCCTGTCTCTTTCGGATCCCTCCGCGTTGACGTGCATCGTGTAGCGGATGGGATAGACGATGCATTCGGACGGCAGTGCCAGAGCCATGCGGTCGCTGGCTTGTTCGGGTTCGGCAGTGGAATCCCTACGGCTGTCGGGGTTCCATCCCGGCTCGTCGCAGTCCATCCAGCGGGGTCTGAATCCTGAGGACATGGCGATCACTCCTTTTGTCGAGATCTTATTGAGCCGTTCCTTAATTTGATGATATCACCGCACATAATTAAGCGGGAGGAAACGAGTATATGGCGATGAAAAGGCTTTCAATGGTTGTTGCCGGCGGGCGTATCACTTCTCTGCGTCTGCGTGCGGCAGCAGCGCCGGGTTGTAGCTTCCCTCCGGCAGTTTCGTGCGCAGCGCGCCGTCAAGATCAGCCCATCTTGCTGAAATCCCGCAAAGGATCTCTCTGTGCTCCAAGCGAAACACGGCGAACCGCTTGCGCGCCAGCGAGATCGTTGGCAGGTGACTTCCGATACTGTCGGCCATGCTCAGATTTTTTAAAGTATTATAGAAAAAATCATATATAGGCGAGAGGAGGCTTCGTATGTCGTTCCTCACTTGACCGTCCAGCATCCGTGCATAGCTTTTCCAATCACACCCCTCTTTTCAGGAAAGCGAAGATCATGGCCTATCAAAACAAACTTCTGTTTCGCGACGATACGAACGACGACGGCTCCACTCCCTCGCATGGCGGCACGTATCAATCGCCCGATATCATCTCCCACGACCAAATTGCCGACCCGCAAACCGAGCTTTCCGGCTCGTATGCGCGCGACGTGAACCAGCAGGTGTCCAGCGGAAGCAAGACCAATTTCGTGTACACGCGCGTGAAGAGCCTCGACTCGTCGCCGCAGGAGGGCTACCTCCGCCTGTACCGAGCCGGCGTCAGCTTGTTCATGACGCCTAGCGTGTGGCGCGGAAACGCTATGAAAACCCCTGCTGGCGATCCATTCGTCAAGGTCAGCGCAACCAGTAAAGGCGACGTCGCCGTCGGCGTCACCCCTTTCGTCCTCGATGCTACGGCAAGCAACCGGTTCTGCCTGGTCGGGATAGCCAACACCGATCGCACGGAAACCGTGCCCGAAGATTTCCGCACGTACGACGAATTCGTCGTATGGGTTCACCAGAATCCGGGCGTGTGTGTCCGCAACCTCAACGTTATCGGCACGACGAAAACCAACTATGAGCAGCTCGACGGCTTGAAGAATCCGGAAGATACACCGCGGCATGCCGCATTCTACCTCACTGCGACTAACGTGCCCGTAGGAACGACGATCGGTATGCAGTGTGAACCAGCGAAGCTCGAAGCCAGCGTGGTGACCTCATCTGAAACCGAGACGCTTTCGGCGGCCGTGCCTGCCGTGCCGCCGCATTTCGATGGGTTCGTGCGTGTGTGGGCTGTGCTGCCTCCGTCGGAGCCCTCATGGCCGGACGATGCTCGACTTGATTTGGACTACGGCGTGGAGATGGCTCCATCCATGCAGAGCCACCAATGGGGCGTCCATCCGCGCGAGGTGCTGTGCGCTGCCGACGCAAGCCTGTTCAACTCGGCGTTTCGCCTGGTGATGGTTGGATCCTGCGGCACTATCTTCAAGTCGGCGTAAGGGGGTCGCATGGAGTACGCAGAGCAGTACATCGCGCTCTGCCTTGGCGGCGCGGGCAGTGCTTCTGCCCCGGCGCCGGGTATCGTGTTGGACGGAACCGCGCCCTTCACGCTCGATATGATGGTGCGAGGCATTCCGGTGGAAAGCGCCGCATCGGTGCTGCACCAGGAAGGGGCGCTCGACGTCAGGCTGACGGCGAAGGGGTTTTCCTTCTGGCGCGAGGGGTTTGGCATCTTTTCCACTTCAAGCGACGGCGAAACGTTTCAACAGGGCGAGTGGAACCACCTGTGCATCGCCTACGAGCCGGGAACGGTGCGCCTGTTCGTCAACGGCGCGCTCGATTGCGTTGTGCAGAAGCCGTGCAAGGGAAGCGCGTGCCCGAAGCCGTTCGTCGTGGGAGCGGGCGTCAAGGGAGGGGTTCGTCAACTGCGGTTGTTCGACCGCGCGTTCGGCGGGATGGAAGTGCAGGATCTGCTGCTGATGGACTTTGCCGATATCCGGGCGTCCTCCTACGCGGGCTCGCTGGCGGCGTTCTACGACTTCGGATGCAAGGCTCCTGTCGAGCGCGTGTCCGGCTCGACTATCGCGCTGCAGGGCGATGCGAAGATGCGCGCTCTGTTCCCTTCCGTTCAGCTGCGGGGCAGCGCGTACCTGGCCATCTCCAACGAACCGGGGATTAACCCTGCGGGGCGGCGCAACGACGCCTATTCCATCCAGGCTTGGATCAGGCTCGAACCGTTCGACGGCCAAGACGCGTATACCGTGTTCGCGAACGGCGACTTGTCGGAGGAGGCGGGCATGTCGCTGTACGTGGCGCGCGACGAAGCGAGCTGGCGCCTATGCGCGCTGCGGGGCGACGAGGAGCCCATGATTTCGAAGGGGCTCGTGCAACCGCAGCTTTGGACGAACGTGTGCCTGACGTATGACGGCCTCCAAACCCAATCGTTGTACGTGGACGGCGTACTGGACAGCCAGATTTCCACATGCCTGCCCATTTCAGACGTGCTCGAGGAGCCGAAACTTCGCATCGGCGCCGACCTCTCGAACGGAAGCGACAACGGCAAAGACTGTTTCTCGGGCGCCATCTCGCGCGTGGACGTATGGAACCGCGCGCTCACGGCCGAGGAGGTGAAAAGCTACGCCGCCGAAGAGCCTTCGTTCGACGCGGAAGGGCTGCAGGCATCCTACGATTTGAGCTTCGCCGACATCAACAACGCCGTGTCCAGCGATCCCATAGGATTGCGCAACGGCGTAGTGGTCGACGACGTCAGACAGGAGGCAGGTACGACTCCGATGCCGACTGCATGTCCGCCGAAGCCCGATCCGTTGAGCGACGAGGAGCTGCGGCGTTGCCGAGCCGCGTGCCTGAAGGGGAACGACTCCTCTCCTCTACGCGTGAGCCGCTTGGAAAAGGATGGGTATGTGTGCTTCGTCGGCCACTACCACGACGGTTCGCAGACCATCGCGTGCGCAAAGGAAGGCTACGACGAATGGACGCTGTGGTATATCGAACTCGTTCTGCTGCTGGTGGGCGGCGTGCTCACCGTGCTGGCAGGCGTGAGGATTGCCGGAGGCAATAAGATCACCAACTTCATCGTAACGAAGATCATGCCAAACCCGGCGTTTCGCTCGCTGTTCTCGGGGCCGGTGTCCTTCAAAACAATCATCACGTTCTTCTACCTTTTGAAGGCGAACGGGTTGCTGACACCGCTTTTGAAGGCCGCAATGAGCGGGCTGCGCTGGTTCAAAGTGGCCTGGTCGATTGCCGTGATGACAACTATGGCTGTAGCTATTTGCACGGGCATGGGTCTGATCTATTACGCCGCAGCGTTTGCCGACCTGGCCGTCAGCCTGATCGTTCACCTGGCCGACATGCCCGCTTCGGGCACGTTGTTGCCGTGCGGAGTGAGCGCGTTGTTCTTCGATCACCATGCGGTGACGAGCACTGTTCCGCTGCCTACGGGCGAAGCCGACGCCATCGCGCTGGCTTGGAACGGGACCCAGCTCGTGTCCAAGCCCGAGTGGGATAGCAGCAAAAGCGACCCGTGCGCCTACTGCATCGAGGCGGTCAAGGGAAAGAAGATCACGATCAAGGCGAACCTCACGTGCTCCGACCCTTCATTGGCTTCCGTGAAAGTGCGTGCCGTCGACAAGAGCCGATCGACGTTGCTCGGCGATTCCGACGAGATCGCGGTGACGTTCAGATACGGGCGGGCCTCGGGCGCGACTTTGGCGTTTCCTCGTCACGCGCTGGCAAACAAGGGCGTGGGCAAGCACGAGCTGCAGCTGGAGTGGCAGTGCTACTATCAGGGCGGATGGAAGAAGATGTCCACTACGAAGCATGTAATGTATACGTTGCTGTCGTACCCGAACGAGCCGTGGCTCAGCCGCAACGGATCCTCCCAGTATCCGTGGGTTTCGCTGCTCGAAAAGGCCTGCTCTTGGGCGTCGGGGAAGAAGACGCCCGCCGAAGCGGCGGGCACGATCGAGCGAAAGGTGAACGAAGGGCTGGGCCTCGAATACGATACGTCGGGATGGGGGCGATCCTACTACTGCACGAACACGGGCTACTTCCTGTTGGGCAATTTCTTGAGGCAAACCTCTTCTCTGGTCAACTGCACGGACTGCGCGATCATCGTGACCACGTTCGCCAACGCGTTGGGCTGCGACTTGCACGAAGCGCGCATGGAGGATCCTTCGCCGAGCAACAAGCAGCAATTCACGTTCTTGAAGGTGAAATCGATCGGCAAGAAGGTCTGGCAAGATGGCAGGTTCACCTATCATGAAGTGGCCGTATCCAGGAAAGCGGCGACGACGAACAATCAAGACCGTGCGGTGTACGACGCATGTTGCACGCTCAACGGGTCTGATACGCCCTCTTCGGCGAGCAAGCGAGATCCTGTGCTGTCGAACGGCATGAACTTCTCCGACTTCGACGATACCGAGCCTATCCCGCGTACGATCACGGCGCGATCCTCCTATCGGGAGCATTTTGCAACGAACGACGCGGCGGGTGTTGGAAGGTGTGCCTACGTTTGGTCGAGTGAGACCCGTCGTCCGGCTATGCCGTAAGGAAGGATGGATCATGGACGTAAACGCTCTTTCCCAGCTGTACGGATCTGATCGCTGGCCGCGCCGCGCGGAGCTCGACGGCCGCTGCGAGCGGTTCGTCATACCGGATGCCTTGTTTGATGGAGCGGGGTTTCGCCTCGTATGGCGCGACGCGTTGCCCGGCGCGCGCCATTCGTACCGCAGCTTCTACCATCGCGACGACGACTGCCGCCTGATGGTTGATGTCTTCGCTGCTTCCTCGTTCGACGACGCGAAGCGGGAGCTGCTGGCCGGTTTCCACAATTGCACCTCTCTGGTGCCGCCCTCGGTTGTGCCCCAGCTCGGCGACGTCTCCTATGGGAATCGAGCCGCCCAGCAGTTCGTGCGCGGAAATCTGTTGGTTAGCGTGGCGAATGCAGGCACCGTGGAGGTCGACGTCCGACCGTTCGCCGTCGCCCTCGACGAGAAGGTGTCGGATTGTTTGCATTGATACTTATTCATGAATAATATAATTAAGTGTATTTACCTCGAAAGATAATTATTCAATGAATATTTTTGGATAATCTTTTTATGCTGTGCGTGAGGTTCTATAGTTGCCCCGTAAGAGACGAATACGAAGAGAGAAGGACCCTCCATGAACCAGGCATCCCAGACCCTCGCGCAGCTCAAGAAGGCCAGCAAGCTCGTCCGCCTCGCCTTTCACAAGAACGGCCCGAAAAGCTACAAGCGCGGCCAGGGCGCGCTGCTGAACGCCCTCGTCGACAACGACGGCACCACTCAGCGCGAGCTGGTGAAGATTCTCGGTCTCAACCGCAGCGAGCTCAAGGATATCGTGAAGAAGGCCGAGCGCAACGGCTACGTCACCATCGAGGACGCCGAAGGCGAGCGTACCTACGCCGTGAAGCTCACCGACGAGGGTCGCGAGGTCGCTCAAAAGCGCGTCGCCGCGAACGACAAGACGGCTGACGACATCATCGGATGCCTGTCCGAGGAGGAGATCGCCCAGCTGAACGCCATCACCGAGAAGCTCATCCTCTCGATGAAGGACAAGGGCATCAACGGCAAGAAGAAGGGTCGCAAAGCCCACGAGTGCTGCTGCCGCTAAATATCGCAGACGGGTTTAACCGCCGCGCATATGCGCCATCGTCCGAGCCCCCGGCTTCTCCCGAAGCCGGGGGCTCGTCCATGCAAGCCGCCCCAGCCTGCGAAGTCCACGCCTTCCGCAGCGCCCGCGCGGTTCTGACGGTCGGTAGCCGTCGCGCCGACATCGGCGCGGCTCAGCTCAGAGCCCGGCGGGGAGCGGTCGTGTCGGTTGCGGTTCAACGGCGGATCCCATCCCCCTGCGTTCCGTTCCGTCCGATGTTTCACGTGAAACATTTGTGCTGGCGAGCCGAACGCTAAGGTCGAGAAGGTTTGGCACGGGTAGCAGCAATCGAAAGTCGCGTCAGCAGCAAATAGGGCGGCCCGTGCAAGTTTTTCGACTTCGTGGCATAAGCCATCATTCACGACCAGGGGTTTTGTTCTCGACGCTTCGCAACGCCCAGTCGCTCCTTCCCGATGCCGACGTAAAACGCCTGGTGAGAAAACCGGTGCTTGCAAACGGTTTGCCACGAAGTCGAAAAACTTGCAGAACCAGCCCGAAAACCAGCGCTGGCGAAACGTTTGCAGCCGCGTGACGCTCGATCTCGGCGCCGACGAAGTTGAGCAGACGCGCCTCTTGCATCCCGCGTGCGCATCGTGCTTGCATGTTCGCGCGGCCAAATTCTGCAGATACGCCGAAATAGCTTGGGGCGCGAGGCGAAGCTGCGGCTGCAAGCTCTACACTGGTTGGCAACGAAGTACCTCTTTTGAAAGGACAAGGCTATGGCCGATCGCGAAGTTGAGAGCTCTGACGTGGAAGTTCCCGAGATCCCCGAGATTCTGGAGAAAGTGCTCCTGTTCTCGCTCGATGAAGCCAAGGAAAAGATGACGCAGGGTTCCGACGTTGTGCCGTTCACGGCACTGGTGGTGAAGGAGAACCTGTTCATCGAGAACCATCCTGCCGACTCGGCTGAGGAATGCTTCAACCTGGCTCGTCATACGGTGGAGCATGCTCGCGGTGCCGCGGCGTACGCGCTGTGCTACGACGGCTACATCGAAATCGACGACGGCGTGAAGGACGCGCTCATCGCCGAGGGCGGCGTACCGGGCGAAGATACCGGCTACGCGGTGAGCTACCTCTACGAAATGGACGAAGAGGGCAACGTGACGTTCGAGGAAGAGCCTGCCTATGTGGGCGAGGCGCCGAACTTCATGATCGCGCTGAACGACGCCGATTCGTACTCCGAAGAGGATATCGACGAGAAGTACCTCGAAGAGGATGCGGTGGACGACGAGGAGTAGCTTCGCCCATCCGAACGAATGTTTCACGTGAAACATTCGCACAAACGCAAGTTTCTCCGAATCGGCCGCATCCTGCAAAGGTGCGGCCGATTCGCATGTGCGGCTTCTTCGGCCGTCAGGGGCGCCGCCTCAGCTGGCGGGCGCGCCGCTCACCTGTCGGGGACGCCGCCTCAGCTGGCGGGCGCGCCGCTCACTTGGTGGAGGCGCTGCCTCACCTGGCGGGGGCGCTACCTCACCTGGCGGGGATGCTACCTCACCTGGCGGGGATGCCGCCTCGGCTGGCGGGGGCGCTGTCTCGGGTGTCGGGAGACCGCCGGCGTTTCGCGTCCGCGAAGCGCCAAATGGTTTCCACTGCGGCGAAAGCGCCGCCCGCTGCAGCTGCACGCGCAGCTGCAGCGGGGTTTTCCACAACCCGCGACCATCCCATCGTCGCTTGTGTCGCAAGCTCCCCACCTGCGTCGTTGGTCTTCACCGCGCTGATTCAGCTCGCCGACTCTCCCGCAGCGTTGGATTCGCGCTGGAAAAGATGGCAAACGGCGGGTAATCCGCGTTGGAAAACGTGGCAAGAAACGTGGAATCCGCGTGAGATCGGTGTGAGAAACGGGCAAGGTTGAGGAAGCTGCGCGCTGGATCTGCGCCATATAAACGTGAGATGAGCTTGGTATCATGTATGCAAGATGTTCGGCACGTTGCTGGAACATGGTAAGTATGGCGAAACCATGCTGAAACGATGATCGGGAAGATTGTGTTGGTCGTTTCGGCCCCTGTTTGCTAGAATAGTCGGGCTAATCCTGCCCCGGCAATCTTGCCTTCTCAGCACCGGGGCCGTAAAGACCAAAGGAGGTGAGCTGATGAAGGCTTATGAATTGCTGTTTTTTGTCGCTCCGTCTATCGACGAGGAAACCCGCGCAGCCGTTATGAAGCGTATCGACACCACGATCGCTGAGGGCAAAGGCACGGTTGACAACGTCGACAACTGGGGCAAGCGTAAACTCGCTTACGAGATCAACGGATTGACCGATGGTGACTACACTCTCATCGATTTCCACGCCGATCCCGCTGACGTTGCCGAACTCGATCGTGTTCTGCGCATCACCGACGCTGTGGAGCGCCACATGATCGTCAAGCGCACGGACCGCGACTAGGAGACGAGCGGGGACCTGGGCACCGCCCAGCGTCCGGCATGAGAAGAGGTAGACACACATGAGCATCAACCGAGTTATCATCAGCGGAAACCTTACTCGCGATCCCGAGCTTCGCTCCACCGCGAGCGGGCTTCCCGTACTGGGCTTCGGCGTGGCGGTCAACGACCGCCGCAAGAACCAGCAGACGGGCGAGTGGGAGGATTATCCGAACTTCATCGACTGCACGATGTTCGGCGCGCGCGCCGAAAGCCTCTCGCGCTACCTCGGCAAGGGCACCAAAGTGGCCATCGAGGGCAAGCTCCGCTGGAGCCAGTGGGAGCGCGAAGGCCAGAAGCGCAGCAAGATCGAAGTGATCGTCGACGAGCTTGAATTCATGTCGAGCCGTAACAGCGATTCGTCGTCGTACGGTGGCGGTATGGGCGGCGGTTATTCCGCTCCCGCAGCAGCCCCCGTGGTTGCCGCGCCGGTGGTTGATGCCTCTTCTTCGGTTTATGACGAAGATATCCCGTTTTAAGCGAAACGAAAGAGGTTAGAAATGTCCGATTACGCGAAGCAGCCGCGTCGCAAGTTCTGCCAGTTCTGCAAAGAGGACACGCAGTACATCGACTACAAAGACACGCAAATGCTGCGCAAGTACGTTACCGATCGCGGAAAGATCAAGCCGCGCCGCGTGACGGGTGCCTGCACCCAGCATCAGCGCGACATCGCGAACGCCGTGAAGCGCGCCCGCGAGATGGCTTTGATGCCCTACGCGGTGCCCGCCATCAGCGGTCGCGGCGACCGTCGCAGCCGCTAGGCGCAAGGAGGAACCATGAAAGTCATCCTGCTCCAAGAATTGAAGGGCAAGGGCGGTGAAGGCGACGTCGTGGACGTGGCCCCCGGTTTTGCCAACAACTACCTGCTCCCGCAGAAGGTTGCCATCCTCGCTACGAAGGGCAACCTGAAGCAGCTCGAGCAGCGCAAGCACAACATCGCCAAGCGTGAAGAGAACCGTCTTGCCGACGCCGGCAAGATCAAGGAAACGCTCGACGGCGCGCTGGTCAAGGTCGAGGCCAAGGTGGGCGAAGAGGGTCAGCTGTTCGGTTCCGTTACCGCTCAGATGATCGCCGACGCCATCAAGGCCGCCACCGACGTGGACGTCGACCGTCGTCGCATCGAGCTGGGTCACGCCATCAAGACGGCCGGCCAGCACGAGGTGACCATCTCGCTGTACCGCGACATCAAGACGACGGTGAAGCTGTTCGTCGGCGGCGCGGGCGACGAGGTCGCTCCTGCCGAGGCTGAGGCCGAGGTCGTCGAGGAGACGATCGAGGAAGTCGCCGAGGCTCCCGCCGAGGCCGCTGAATAGCAGCTCGGGAGGTATCCGAAGTATTTCGCGGCAGCGGCCGAACGGTCGCAGCCGTAGCGAGACCCCCTTCGCCCTTTACGGCGCGCGAAGGGGGTCTCTTCGTTTCGCAAGGACGGCACTGTTCTTTCCGGGATGTTTCATGTGAAACATCCCTCCGTGCGGCGGCGAACCGCCGAGGCTGTTGCGCGTGGAGCGTCGGTTGCTCTTCGATACGCGGCCGAGGCTTCCGGTAACAGTGGCCGGCCCCGCGCGACAAGTGTTGTATCATAGGGACTCACGCTATTCGAGAGGGAGTTCGAGCATGTCTTCACCCGCGCCGTACAGCGCCGACTTCGCACCGGAAGAAACCACCGTATCGGATCGGCGAAAGATCGATCCGCAGAACATCGAGGCGGAGAAATCCGTCCTGGCCGCCTGCATGCTCAACCAGGAAGCTATCGAGGAAGTGGCTCCGAAGCTGGTCAAGGAGAACTTCTACCGCATCGCCCACCAGCGCATCTACGAGTCCATGATGGACCTGTACGTGCGCCACATCCCCATCGACCACATCTCACTGGCCGACAACCTGAAGGCCATGGGTCAGCTGGAGGCCGTGGGCGGCAAAGCGTACCTCATCGAGCTGGCAGACAACACGTTCGCCCTCACCAACTGGCAGAACCACCTGGAAATCGTCAAGCGCACCTCCATCCTGCGCGACCTCATCCGCGCGTCGGGCGAGATCGAGGCGCTGGCCTATGACGCCCCCGACGATTTGGGCGTGGTGGTGGAAGAGGCCGAGAAAACACTGTTCCACGTCACCGAGAAGCGCGTGTCCTCGGCGTTCAAGCGCATGGACGTGCTGCTAACCGAGGCGTTCGAGGAGCTGACGAAGCTGGCCGAGCAGAAGGACGCCATGGCCGGCATCCCCAGCGGGTTCAAGGACGTGGACGACCTGTTCCACGGCTTCCGTGGCGGCGACCTGGTGATCCTCGCGGCCCGACCCGGCGTGGGCAAGACGTCGTTCGCACTGAACCTGGCCACGAACGCGGCCAAGGCTGGGGCAACCGTCACCTTTCTCTCGTTGGAGATGAGCGCGGCGCAGCTGGTGCAGCGTATCCTGTGCGCCGAAGCCCGCGTGAACCTGTCGCGCCTGCGCGCCGGCCAGGTGCAGGAGTCGGACTGGGGCGCCATTGCCGACGCGTCTAACACGCTGAGCAAGCTGGACATGTTCATCGACGACACGCCGTCGCTGTCCATCTTGGAGCTGCGCGCCAAGGCCCGCCGCGAGCTGCGCTCCGCCGAGAAGGGCATCATCATCGTCGACTACCTGCAGCTCATGTCGCCGCCGCAGTCGCGCAAAGACGGCAACCGCGCCGTCGAGGTCGGCGAGATCTCGCGAGGCCTGAAGGTGCTGGCGAAGGAGATGGACATGCCCGTCATCGCGCTGTCGCAGCTGTCCCGTGCGGTGGAGATGCGCGGCAAGAAGCGCCCGATGCTGTCCGACCTTCGCGAATCGGGCTCCATCGAGCAGGACGCCGACATCGTCATGTTCATCGACCGAAGCATGGACGAGATCGAGGCCGAGAGCGAAGACCGCCCCGACCTGGGCTCGGCCGAGCTGATCGTCGCGAAGCACCGTAACGGCCCCACGCGCGACATCCCGCTGGCCTTCAACGCCGAGTACACCCGCTTCATGGATTTCATCGACGATTCGCGCGTGGGCGGCTATATGTAAAGCCCCTGTTGAGCCGTTTCGCGGTACACTGGGCTCATGTCGAAACGCGTCACATTCATCCATGCATCGGACCTCCATCTGGGGGCGCCGTTCCGCGGGTTGCGCGCGCTTTCGTCCAAATGGGCGAACCGCCTGCTCAGCGCCATCCCGGAATCGTACGACCGCATGGTCGACGCGGCCATTGCCCGCGACGTGGACTTCGTGGTGGTGTCGGGCGACATATTCGACTCCGCGCGCCCCTCGTACGGCGACTATCTGCACTTCTTCGAAGGGTTGGAACGCCTAGGCGAGGCGGGCATTCCGGTGTACCTGATCACGGGCAACCACGATCCGTACACCTCGTGGCAGCACGACTTCTTCTCGCTGCCGCCCAACGCCACCATGCTGCCGGGCGACCGACCCGGCTTCGCGCTGGTGGAGCGCGACGGCCAACCGCTGTGCCTGATCGGCGGCCGCGGCTACTACAACCAAACGTGGCCGATGGACGAGTGCATCGCCGAAGGCGTCACGCGCGAAGCGGCCGAGCAGGCGCTAGCCGTCCAGCATCCGCACGCTGCGGAAGCCCCGTTCGCAGTGGGCCTGCTGCACACCGGCCTCAACCTCGATCCGGTGAAAGCCCCGGTAGACCCCGCCGTCCTCATGCACGCGGGCATGGACTATTGGGCGCTTGGGCACATCCACATGAAGTACGCCTACCCCTCTTTCGACGACCCGCGCCTCGTGTTCTCCGGCTGCATCCAAGGCCGCGACATCAAGGAGACGGGCGAGCGCGGCGTGTTCTGCGTCACGCTGCGGGAAGGCGCGAAAAACGAGCTGGAGTTCATCCCCACGGCAAGCGTCGTGTGGCAGCGGATGCACGTGGACGTGTCCGATTGCGCGAACCTGCCCGACATCACCGACAAGATCATGCGCGAGCTGTTCCGCGAGAACGGCAAGGCGCATTGCGAGGAGATGGTGGTGCGCATTGCGCTGGAGGGCGCGACCCCGATGCACGCCATGCTCGACCGCGCCGATGTGATCGCCGGCCTGCGCAAACACGTGAACGATGCGTATTCGGCATTCTTCTGCGACGCGTTGACGAACCTCACGGTGCCGCCGCGCGACAAGGAGGCGCTGCGCCGCGAAGGGCTGTTCCCTGCGGTGTTCCTGCAGGTGGCGGACGCGCAGCGGCGCAATCCCGACGAGGCCATCGCGTTTTTGCAGGATGAGTTCATCAAGAAGAACATCCAGCTGCCCAGCGCCTACACGCGCAATATCGATGCATTCGCCGAGGCGGCCGAGAACCTCGTGCTCGATTTGCTGGCCCAAGGGGACGAGCAATGAAGCGGTCCTATCTCGAGCATATCAAGATCGTCAGCTTCGGCGCGTTCTCAAACAAAGCGGTGGGTCCGTTCGCCCCGCACCTCAACGTGGTGTACGGGCCGAACGAAGCCGGCAAGACCACGCTCGCGTCGTTCGTGGGCGGCGTGCTGTTCGGCTGGGAAGAAGCGCGCGGCAGCCGCAACACCTACAAGCCTGCGAATGCGGAGCGATCTGGATCGCTGTTCTTCGCCCAGCGCGACGCGTCCTCCGGCGTTTCGTCCGCGCCGTCGGATGCGCCCGCCCTCGCCGCCCCGGACGGGCGCGTCGCCGCCGTCGAAGCCGACGGTTCCCTCGCGGCGTCAGCTGCGCCGCTTCCCACGCCTGAACCCTCTCGCGCGCCCGAGCTCGAGCTCTCGCGCGTGCGCAACAGCGACGGCTTGCAAGGCGACGCATCCCTCGTGGCCGACATCGACAAAGAGACATTTCAGACGATGTTCTCCCTGACCAGCGACGAGCTGCGGACGCTGCGCAACACCACCGACGTTACGGCTAAGCTGCTCACCGCCGGTTCGGGAACGGGCGCTTCGCCCGCTCACGCGCTGGCCACCGTGCAGGAAAAGCTGGCTGAGTACACTTCGCGCGCCGCCGGCGTCGAGCACTCCATCGCCAACCTCACGACGCAGGAGAACGAGCTGCGCGCCAAGATGACGGCCGCCGCCGAGGAGGCCGAGCGCTTCAAGCGGCAGGATAAGGAGTTCCGCGAGCTGGAACCCCAGCGCAACGAGCTTCTGGCGCGCCTCGATGCTCTGAACACGTCTATCGAGACGCTGACCGTCCAACGCTCGAACATCGAGAAGCTGGATCACGAGATAGACTCGCTGACCGACCAGGTAGCGTCGCTGTGCGACGAGGAGGACGTGCTGGTCACAACCCATTGCGCCGCCGACCGCAGCGTGTCTGAGCTGGTTGAGCTGCCAGCGTCGGAAGAGCGCGCCCTGCGCGACCAGATCGACTCGCTGGCGGTCGACGAGGCGAAATGCGAGCACGCCGTCGATCTGGCGCAGGACAACTTCGCAACGTCGAAGGCCGCTTACGAGGCGCTGCTGGAAACCGACGACGAACGCGCCCAACGCGAACGCGCTCGCCGCCAGCGCAGCGTGCAGGTGGGGCTGTCCATCGCGCTGCCGCTCATGTTCGTGTGCACGGGCTTGCCCCTGTTCATTCACGGCCGCGAGATCACCAGCTTGTCGTTCACGGCGCTCGGCATCGGTCTGGTGGTGTTCGCCATCATGCTGGCGCTGGCCGCGATGGTGATGCTGTTTCGCCCCAACAAGGAAGAGGACGCGAAGGAAGCGCGCAAGCAGGACGCCCAGTGGGTGATGCTGCAAGACAAGAAGAAGCTGGAAGCGTGCCTGGAAAGCCAGGCAGCGTTCAGGAACCGCGCCCGTGCCCAGCTGGACGCCGCGGGCTTGGCCGAGGCGCAGGGATCGCTGCGCCGATCGCGTACGCTGCTGGACGAGGCGAAGGACGCGCGCGCCGAGAACAACCTGTTCCAGCAGCGGTTGCAGGCGCTCGTGTCGCGCCGCAGCGCGCTGGAGGAGAGCCTGGCCAGCGCGAAGCGCCAACGCCGCCGCCTGTACGAGCGAATCGACCTGCGCGCCGAGCGCACCCTCGACGCCGTCGACGAGGCTATCGCGCAGAAGTCGCAGCAGCGCATGGGGCTCATGGAGGCCAGCGAAGGCCTCAACCGCCGTTACGGCGAGCTCAAGCAGGAGCTTTCCCATGCCCAGCACCTGCGCGACTTCGACGAGTACAAGCTGCTGTACCAGCAGATCCGCACGCGCCAGGACGAGAGCGCGCAGGACTACGCGCGCCTGCTGCTGGCGCGCCGCATGCTGGAAAGCGCCATCGCCACTTGGGAGAGCAAGAGCCAGCCGGAGGTGTATCGTCAGGCCAGCCGCCTGTTGTCGTTGATGACGGACGGCCGCTGGACGAAGGTGAGCCTCACCGCCGAGGGCCGCTTGCAGGTGACCGACGCGGTGAAGACCACGCGCGATCCCGGCCATCTGTCGCTGGGCACGTGCCAGCAGCTGTACCTCGCGCTGCGCATCGCCCTGCTGATGACCGCCGACAACGTGGGTCGCGCCGTGCCCATCCTGGCCGACGACATCCTCGTGAACTTCGACACGTCCCGACGTGCGGGCGCCGCCCGCGCGTTGGCCGAGCTCGCCCGTATGCGCCAGGTGATCCTGTTCACCTGCCATGAGGAAGTGGTGGAGGCGTTGCGGGAGGCGGACCCGACCTTGAACGAGGTCGAACTGTAGTCTGCACGCGCCTGGATTGCGTTCTCCTTGCGCGCAACCTGTTCTCGCCTGGATTCTTCTCTCGTTGCTTCCTGTTCTCTTCCCCGTCCGACTCGAGCGCTTTTCAATTTGTCGAGAGTTCACTCCCGGCGCAGCCGCTATTGTCGCGCCCGTCGAGATGTTTCACGTGAAACATCCCGGGCGCTTTGGGATGCGGGGGGGGGGTCGGCTTTTCCAATTTGCCGTGTTTGCAGAGCTTCGCGCAAAACGACTCGGAGTTTTCGCTGTTCTTCGAGCACCGTAGGAGGGGCGCGGAAACTCGCCGGTTGCGTTAGTCGGTTTTGCTGGAAGTCCCGTCTCTCTTCTCCGCTTCCTCAGCTTGTGCGATGAGCTCGCTCAATGGGACGCCCAGCCCTTCGGATATGCGATACATGACATCCAAGGTCGGATTTGCGTCTCCGGATTCGATCCTCCTCAGCGTGAGTCGGTTGATGCCCACCATAAGGGACAGGCGTTCTTTCGTGAGGTTGCACACCGCGCGCTGCATCCTCACCGCTTCGCCGAATCCTGATTTGTACTTCTCATTCATGAGGACAGGGTATTGCGATCTCTTTCCCAAAACGGTTACTATAGTTATCGTTTTGGATACTTTTATAACCATTTTGGTTAGAAAAGTAAGGAAACGCTGAGCGGCTGACGTTTTCGCCGTCGGCTGGCGCATGGGGGGGGTGCCGTCTTCGTCGCCGGAAAGGGGGACGGGTGAATCTGAGATCGTTCTGCTCGCGTGCAGGTCTGGGTTATCAAGAGTTGATCGTTGACGACTCCTTGATCAACAAAGTGTACGAGATAACGTTTTCGCCAGCAGCGCGGTCCTCCACGTTGGGTATACCCGACGGCTGTGTCGACGTGCAATTCTTGGGAAGCGGTGCGCAAGAGGAGTGTTTCGTTGCAGGAAGCCTTCTCAAAGGCCATAGAAGCGATTCTTCTTGTTATGAGCGTTGTTTTGGTATTAAGTTCATGCCGGGACCCAAATGTTGTTTCTCTAAGCTCGATGCACAGGCGCTATTTAATCGAAGAATCGAAGCGTCGGCGTATGTGGATATCGATGTTCTAAGGGATATCGTTCATCTCTCGCTGCCTTTTGAGGAGCGCGCTCGGTTGGCGGCGTCTCATTTCGCCGCAAGCAGTCACTCGGAGCTTTTCTGCGAGTCGGACTCACTGGTATCTTTTATAACGAAGGTCATCTTGGACAGGGTTGGGGTGGTGCGTGTGGAAGACGTGGTCGAGCGCACGGGTTACAGTCATACCTATGTTTCCAAGAGGTTCAAAGAAGCGGTTGGCTGCACCATGAAGACGTACGCCAGCATCATTCGCACTCAGAATGCCATCAGGTTTCTCTCTGACAGTCGATATAGGGGTGTGACCGGACTCGATATCGGGACCGGTTTGGGGTATTACGATCAATCGCATTTCGATCGGGAATTTAAAAAGTACACGACGCTCGTCCCTGGCGATATTCGTGCCGGCCGCTCGACGGTTTTGTTTCATTGACCTTCGACAGCTTTTTAATGGCGAGTGTGAAAATATACAAGCTTTCGGTTGCCGATTTGTAAAGAATGAGTGCGCACGCGAACCGAATCCGCGTTTCCGATCCCGAGGGGCCCTGATCGGGGAGGCGAGGCGGTTCGTGTTCCGCATCGTCTTTATAAGGAGGTTTTCATGACACCGGAAATGTGGGGGATTTTCCTGCAGATCGTCATCCTGCTCGCGTTCGGTTACTTTTTCACGAAGAAGAAGATTCTCACGTCGGACATCAAGAACGGTCTTTCCACTCTGTTGTTGAAATTGGTTCTACCCATCAGCATCTTGGGTTCGTCACAGATCGCCTATGATGCCTCTACCCTCAGCGGTTTCGGTATCACTCTGGTCATATCGTTCGTATTCTACTTTGTGTTCCTGTTTATTTTGCGTATGGTGGCAAAGAGGCTTCCTTTGAAGGACAACGCCGACCGTGTTTTCCCGTTGCTGTGTGTGTTCGGAAACGTTGGTTTCATCGGGATTCCCTTGTCCACGCAATTCTTCGGGCCTACAGGTTTGATGTACGCCTTCTCGCTTAATGTGGCTTTTAACATCGCCCTGTTTAGCTACGGTTTGATGATCCTGTCGGGCGAGAGCAAGGTAAGCGTGAAGTCGGTCCTAACCGACCCGTGCTTGATCTGCACGGTGGTCATGCTGGCGTTGTACGTCGCTCCCTTCCGTTTTCCTTCCTTCGTCGGCACCGCTTTTACTATGACCGGCAACATGATGACTCCGCTGGCTATGCTCATTATTGGTCACGAGATCGCCAACATGAAGGTGCTTGATTTGATAAAAGACGGCTGGGCGTACGTCGTCTCCCTCCTGCGTTTGCTGGTAATTCCTACTATCGTGTGCGTTATCTTCATGTTCCTGCCTGTGGATCACGAGGTTTTGAAGGTTCTCGTTTTTCTTTTGGCTATGCCGTGCGGAACTTTGAACGTGATCCTGTCGCAGCAGTATGGAACTAACCCCCAGTTCGCTTCGCGTGCCACAACGCAGACCATGATCCTGTTCTTGATTACCGTTCCCATCATGCTCGTCATCATCAATACCTTGTTGTAAGCGTGCACCGTCCAGTTCGACAGCGCATGAAAACGAAGCTAGGATAGGAGTTGAGCTATGAAGATCGATCGCGTGTATTACAACGGCGTCATTCGAACCATGGTGTCCGAAGGTGATACAGTGGAGGCGCTGGCCGTTCATAACGGAACCATTGTGGCCGCCGGTACGAGCAAGGAGATGCGTGCAATTGACGCGTGCGAGTACGTTGACCTGCAGGGAAGAAGCGTGCTTCCCGGTTTCGCTGACACCCATATGCACCTATTCCATGATTGCATGGGCCGTATTACGCCGAACCTAAGCGGGTGCCATAGCATTCCAGAAATCTTGAGCCTTCTCGAACAGCGAAAGGAAAGCATCAAACCTGGTCAGTGGCTTACTGCCGAGAACATGCACCTCGAGTTCTTGAAAGAGGGGCGTTTTCCGAACTGTGATGAGCTCGACAGCGTTTCTTCTGAAATTCCTATTTGCATCGGCAGTTTCTGCCACCATGTTCATGTGTTGAACTCTGCGGCACTGGCGCTAGCGGGTATCGATGCGTCTTTTCAGCCGATGGTGGCTGATCATGTGGGCCGATTCGATGACGGTCGTCCGGACGGCGTCGTACGCGAAGTGGTGTATCCCGAGCATGTTGATCCTGTCATACCCCGCATGAGCTTGCAGGAATGCGTCGATGCGGTTCACGAGCATTTGCAGTATTGCTCTTCACTTGGACTTACCCAGCTCGAGGTGAATCAGGAGGACGGACCCTTCGGTGCCCGTCTTTATACCGAGATGCGTCGTCAGAAGGGGCTGCCTTGCCACCTTACGCTGAATTGGTATCCCGAGTATCCCAATGTCCGCGGTTTGGTGACGGGATTCGGAGATGATGATTTGAAACTAGGCGCCATCAAGATGCTTACCGACGGCGGCATCGGATCGGCCGGTGCGCTCATGCTCGAGGATTACGAGAATCCGGTAGGGACTCGAGGCGAGTGCAACTACACGCAGGAAGAGTTGGACGAGCTGGTGAAAACCGCCTACGACGCTGGTCATGACGTTTCGATTCATGCTATCGGCGACGCGGCGAACGATATGGTGCTCACTGCGTTCGAGCGCGCCTACGATCCTGCAGTGGGCGACGCGCGCCGCTTCTACTTCGTTCATGCCACGTTGGTGTCCAACACTTTCATCGAGCGTGCGGCCAAGATTCCCTGTGTAATAGCCATCCAGCCGGTGTGGCTTGAGAACTTCGTGAATTTCGGCGAGCTGCGCTTGGGTAAGGAACGCGCGAACCGTCTGTTCCAGATCAAGGACATGATGGATGCCGGACTCATCGTGGCTGGCGGAACCGATGCGCCGGTGTGCACAGTGAATCCCTTCTACGGCGTCGAATGTGCGGTCACCCGCCAGGCCGTCGGTCGCGACGACGTGACTCTCGGTGCTGATCAGGCGATCTCTGTGTACCAGGCGGTGGAGATGGTGACGAAGAACGCCGCCTACTGGTGCAGCGAGGAGCATCGCAAGGGCACGCTTGAGGTGGGCAAGCTGGCCGACTTTATCGTGCTCGATCGCGACATCTTCGCTATCGATCCGAAACTGATCCATGAGACGCAGGTGCAGTTGACCGTGTTGAACGGCGACGTGGTGTTCGAGCGCGCGTAGCGCAATCTATTCGAGGGTGCGGAAGGAGCGGAGAAGATGAGACGGCCGAGGGCGGTGCGGCATCCTGAGATGCCGAGCCTTGCGACGATCGACGAGGGAGGCGTGACTTCCGCCCTCGGCTTCACGGCTTCGGGCGTGCATGCGGGCTTCTACGAGGGTAACGACCGCCTCGACTGCGCGCTGGTGTCGGCTGACGTACCCTGCCCCTGCGCGGCGCTGTTCACGCGCAACGCGTTCAGCGCCGCGCCTGTGGACGTGTCGCGGGACCATCTTCGCCGCGTCTCGTTCGGATTCGTGCGTGCCGTGCTGATCAACTCGGGCAACGCCAACGCGCTGACCGGCGAGAACGGCCTCGAGGTGGCGCGGCGCTCGGCAAGCCTCGCGTCGGGAGAGCTGGGTTGCCGGGAAGGCGAGGTGCTGGTGGCTTCCACGGGAATCATGGGCTCGCGCCCTCCCGTCGAGCCGTTCGAGCGCGGTGTTCCGCTTGCGTGCAGGCGGGCGGCGCGCGACGGCGGCCACGATGCGGCGCGCGCCATCCTGACCTCCGGCGCGCACCCGAAGGAAGCTGCCGTTTCGTACCGCAGCACCGATGCTGCGTACCGGGGCTGCACGTTCACCGTAGGCGGCATGGCGAAAGGCCCCGAGATGCTGTTGGTGCTGACCACTGACGCGCCGCTTTCTCCTGCGCTGGCATACCGGGCGCTTGAGAAGTCGGCTTCCGCAAGCTTCAACAAGGTGATTGTCGATGCCGGCTCGTCCACGAACGATAGCTGCTTCCTGCTTGCCAGCGGCTATGGCGCGAAGCCGGGAAAGCCCATTCGCGAGGGCACCCAGGCGTTTCGCGAGTTCTCCGAGGCCTTGAAAGAGGTGAGCGGCCGCCTCGCGCGTTGCATAGCGTCTGACGAGCAATGTGTATCGTGCCTGATCACCGTGCATGTCGTCGGAGCCTTCGACGAGGCCGACGCCGACCGGGTGGCGCGCTCGGTCGCCCATTCGCTGGTGGTTCGGTCCACCGTTGCCGGACGTCATGCGAACTGGTCGCATATCGTCTCTTCGATCGGGTACGCCGACGCGCTGTTCATGAGAGAGCGCGTGTCGGTGGATGTCATGGGCGTTCCTGTGCTGAGACGCGGAGCGCTATGCCCCTTCGACGAGCAACGGCTGCTGCGCGAAGCGGGCGATCGGGAGATCGTTATCCGCGTGGACCTTGGGGCGGGCGGTGCGCAAACGACGTACTGGACTGGCGATCTGCCGCCGGGCTAGGCGTCCGGACGACGGGATGCGGGCCGTGCGAAGACCGTGCGGTTCGCGGCGCGGCGTCGCGGACGGCGCACGCGCGAATCGACGGCGCGATGGAAGGTGATTTCGGTGACGGTCGAAATGGTGGAAATTTTCCTTCAGATTCTGATCCTGTTGGCGTTCGGCTTCTTGTTCTCCAAGCGCGGCATCATCACGGAGTCGATGAAGAACGGCTTGTCGACCTTGCTCTTGAAGGCCGTGTTGCCGCTGGTCATCCTGTCGTCGTCCCAGGTTGCTTTCGATGGATCGGTGCTGCAGGGGTTCGTGGTCACCATGGCGGTGTCGTTGGTCTTCTACGTGGTGGTTGTCGGCGGCTTGGGGCTTGTCCGGAAGCGCATTCCCATCCCTGACGGCGGCAACCGCATCTTCGTGCTTTTGTGCGCATACGGCAACGACGGGTTCATCGGCATCCCGTTGGCCATGCAATTCTTCGGCTCGTCCGGCATGTTGTACGCCATCGCGGCGAACATCGTGTTCAACATCACCCTTTTCAGCTTCGGCATCGCGGTTTTGCAGGACAAGGCGAAGCCCGATATCAAGGGCATTCTGCTGAACCCTTGTCTGATCTGCACCGTCGTCGCGCTTGTGCTGTACGCGCTTCCGTTCAGGTTCCCGACCCCCATCGCGGACGCGTTCAATATGGCCGGTTCTATGATGACGCCGCTGGCCATGTTCATAATCGGCTACGAAATGTCGCGCATGAAGCTGTCGGATGTGGTGAGAGACAAATGGGCGTACATCGTTTCCTTCATGCGCCTGCTGGCCTTGCCCGCTCTGGCTGCGGTCGTCCTCTCGTTCGTGCCCGGGATCGACCCGCTGGTGGCTTCGGTCAGCGTCTTCCTGCTTGCCATGCCGTGCGGCACGCTCAACGTCATTCTGTCCCAGCAATACGGTGCGAACCCGAAGTTCGCCGCCCGGGCCACGACGCAAAGCATGTTCCTGTTCCTGCTCACCGTGCCTCTTATCCTGATCCTGGTGAAGGTGCTGTTCTGACTGATGGGGCGGCTCTTCCCGCGCGCCGAGCCTTCTCTCGGCTCGAATTGTTTCACGTGAAACATTTGAGGTCCGACGCGGATTGTTTCCCGTGACACAATCCGGGCGCGACACGAGATGCTCTTCGTGGGACATTCGAGGTTGCGATGTGGGATGTTTCGCGTGAAACATTCCGGATGCCGCGGGATGCTCTCGCAGGCTCTTTCTGCGATGGGCGCAGCATTCGATGCCCTGGGCGAGCCGTGCCGATACCGGTTTTCCGACCGCTTGCGACCGCGTTGCCCGATCCCTTCCTCTGCCTGCCGCGTCGGTGGGCTCTCTGCGTGAACGCCTCACCCGTTGCCGCTGTGCGCCTTTGGCGTCGGCGCCCTCCCCGCCGTCCGGCGATCGAACCCTCCGGAACTCATGTGGAGACCTCGAAAAGAACATGTGCAAACTCCATTTGCCTTCCAGATTGATATACTGTAATTCTGTGGTTCGAACACCGAAAGGAAAAACAGACATGCCGAGCACGGTTCTGATTGGCGCCCAGTGGGGCGACGAAGGCAAGGGCAAAGTCACCGACCTGATCGCGCGCGAATACGATTACGTGGTTCGCTACCAGGGCGGCAACAACGCGGGTCACACGGTCATCCACGGCGACAAGAAGCTCGCGCTGCACCTCATGCCCTCCGGCGTCATGTACGAGCATGCGGTTCCGGTCATCGGCAACGGCGTGGTCGTTGATCCCGGCGTGCTCATCAAGGAGATGGCCATGCTGGAAGCCGAAGGCATCTCCTGCAAGAACCTCAAGATCTCGTGCGACGCGCATGTGATCATGCCGTACCACAAGGATTTCGACGGCGCCGACGAGAAGCGCCTGGGCGAGAACAAGATCGGCACCACGAAGCGCGGCATCGGCCCCTGCTACCAGGACAAAGTGGCTCGCAAGGGCATTCGCATCCAGGACCTGCTGGACGAGAAGATCTTCCGCCTCAAGTTGGAAGCGGTGCTTTCGCAGAAGAACCCCATCCTCGAGAAGATCTACGGCCTGCACACCTACACGGTGGAGGAGATCTGCGAGGAGTACCTGCCCTATGCGCGCATCCTCAAGCCGTATATGGCCGAGACGGCCCAGCTGCTGAACGAGGCCGTGCGCGCCGGCAAGTCCATCCTGTTCGAGGGCGCGCAGGGCACGCTGCTCGACATCGACCACGGCACGTACCCCTACGTCACGTCCTCGTCGTGCTGCGCCGGCGGCGCCGCCACGGGCACGGGCGTGGGCCCCACGGTCATCGATCGCGTACTGGGCATCCAGAAGGCCTACGTCACGCGCGTGGGCGAAGGCCCCTTCCCCACGGAGCAGCGCTTCCCCGAGGATGGCGGCGAAGGCGAGGAGGCCGAGGTCGGCGAGCTGCTGTGCAAGGTGGGCCACGAGTTCGGCGTGACCACGGGGCGCAAGCGCCGCTGCGGCTGGTTCGACGCGGTCATCGCGCGCTACGCGGCCGAGGTCAACGGCCTCACCGACGTGGCGCTGACGAAGCTCGACGTGCTGTCGGCCTTCGACACCATCAAGGTGTGCACGGCCTACGAGTGCGAGGGCAAGGTGTACGATTACTTCCCCATGCAGCAGAGCGTGCTGTTCCACGCGAAGCCCGTGTACGAGGAGCTTCCCGGTTGGAAGGGCGTTGACATCACCGAGTGCCGCACGTTCGAGGAGCTTCCCGAGAACGCCCAGCGTTACGTGGAGTACCTGGAGAAGATCACCGGCGTGCCGGTCAGCATCATCGCTGTCGGCCCCGACCGCGACCAGACCATCATGCGAGGCTGGGATCGGTAATGTTCCGCCGTTCTGTCGAACGGCGGAACGACTCGACGCTGCGAAGCGCCGATGCACCCGATCTCGCGGCGATGCCGACGGCTCGCGTACCGAAGTATCCCCTACGGGGACTTCCTTCGGGGCGCGCTTCGCCCTCGCCATCCCCACGATCTCGGGCACCTCGGCGCTTTTCGCTGACGTATGAGTTCGACCTATAAAGCGACGAAACGTTTCACGTGAAACACTTCGTCGCAATGACGTGCGACATGGGAACAAATGTTTCACGTGAAACAGTGGCAACACCAGCAGCACTGAAGCGCTTTTGCACGACGTAAGTAGTTTGAGGGTTTGAAAGGACCTGACATGAACATCTTGGTATTGGGTGGCGGCGGTCGCGAACATGCCATCGCGTGGGCGCTGGCGAAGTCCCCGCGTACCGACAGCCTGTACGTAGCGCCGGGCAACGGCGGCACGGACGGCATCGCCCAGAACGTACCCGACCTGAACCCCGAGGACGGCCAGGCCGTGTTGGCGTTCGTTCGCGAGAACGCCATCGACTTCGTGGTCATCGGACCCGAGGCTCCGTTGGTTGCGGGTGTTGCCGACGTGCTGCGCGCCGCGGGGGTTCCCACGTTCGGACCGGACGCCCAGGGTGCCCAGCTGGAAGGCAGCAAGACGTTCAGCAAGAAATTCATGGATGCCAACGACATCCCCACCGCTCGCTACGCCAGCTTCACCGACCTCGAGCCTGCGCTTGCCTACGTGCGCGAGCTGGGCGCGCCCATCGTGGTGAAGGCCGACGGCCTGGCCGCTGGCAAGGGCGTCGTGGTAGCCGACGAACTTGAGGACGCGGAAGACGCCGTGCGCTCCTGCTTCGACGGCGCATTCGGCGACTCGGGCAAAACCGTGCTCATCGAGGAGTGCCTGACTGGCCCCGAGTGCTCGATGCTGGCGTTCGTCAGCGACGGCAAGGCGCACTGCATGGCCACCGCCCAGGACCACAAACGCGCGTTCGACGGCGATCGCGGTCCGAACACGGGCGGCATGGGCGCGTACTCGCCGGTGCCCATCGTGACGCCGGACGAGCTGGCGGCCATGCACGACATCATGGAGCGCGCAGCGGTTGCCACCGCGCGCGAGTTCGACAACGATTACCGCGGCGTGCTGTACGGCGGCTTCATGCTGACGCCCGAAGGTCCGAAGATCATCGAGTTCAACGCTCGCTTCGGCGACCCTGAGACGCAGGTGGTACTGCCGCGTCTCGAGTCCGACCTGGCGGATATCATGCTGGCCGTGGCCGAAGGACGCCCCGACGACATCGACCTGCGCTGGTCCGAGCAGTGGGCCGTGTGCGTGGTGCTGGCCAGCGAAGGCTATCCCGGATCGTACGAGAAGGGCAAGGTCATCCTCGGAATCGACGAGGCCGAGCAGATCGAGGGCGTCACGGTGTTCCATGCCGGCACCGCCAAGAATTTCGACGACGAGCTGGTCACTGCGGGCGGCCGCGTGCTGAACGTGGTGGCGCTGGGCGACTCGTTCGACGACGCGCGCGAGAAGGCGTACGAAGCGTGCGATCTTATCAACTTCGAAGGCAAGCAGTACCGCAGCGACATCGGCAAACGCGCTGCGGCCGGTCGTGCCGCTTGGGAGAACTAAATGCTTTCAGAACGCTTGCTCACGTCCGTTGTTCGCGAATGCACGAAGAATTACCTGCGCCTCGAACCGACGCAAGAGCGACGCGTGCCCGGGCCGAAGCCCGGCCAGAAGTACATGCTGTACATGCACGTGCCGTTCTGCGAGCGGCTGTGCCCCTACTGCTCGTTCAACCGCTTCCCGTTCGCGGAGGATCGCGCGCGGCCCTACTTCGCCAACATGCGCAAGGAAATGCTCATGTTGAAGGACCTCGGCTACGACTTCGAAAGCCTGTACGTGGGCGGCGGCACGCCCACCATCATGATCGACGAGCTGTGCGACACCATCGATATGGCGCGCGAGACGTTCAGCATCGGCGAGGTGTCCAGCGAGACGAATCCGAACCACCTGATTCCCAGCTACCTGGACAAACTGCAGGGCCGCGTGCAGCGTTTGAGCGTTGGCGTGCAGAGCTTCGACAACGACCTGCTGAAGCAGATGGATCGCTACGACAAGTACGGCAGCGGCGAGGAGATCCTCGAGCGCATCGGCGAGGCCAGCCCCTACTTCACGTCGCTCAACGTGGACATGATCTTCAACTTCCCGGCGCAGACCGAGGACGTGCTGTTCAGCGACATCGAGCGCGTGGTGGAAAGCGGCACGAGCCAGACCACGTTCTACCCGCTGATGGCCAGCCCCAGCGTGGCGCGCTCGCTGGCGCGCACCGTGGGCAAGGTTGATTACGCGCGCGAGCAGCGCTTCTATGAGATCATCTCCGAAGTGCTGGCCGGCGGCGAGAACCCGCTGTTCGAGCACGGCAGCGCCTGGACGTTCAACAAGCGCGGCACGGGCGCGGCAGGCGAGGACGCGATGATCGACGAGTACGTGGTGGATTACGAGGAATACCCCGCCATCGGCAGCGGCGGCATCACGTATTTGGGCAACAACCTGTACGTGAACACGTTCTCGGTGAACGACTACAACGACGCCATCGAGCACGACCGCATGTCGCTGATGGGCAAGGCCACGTTCAGCAAGCACGACCAGATGCGCTACCGCTTCATGATGCAGCTGTTCGGATTGCGCCTGGACAAGCGCCAGTTCAAGAAGGACTTCGGCGTGTCCGTGGAGCGCGGTCTGCCGGTGGAGATGGCGTTCATGAAGGCCTCGGGCGCGTTCGACCGCGACAACGCCGACGAGCTGACGCTTACGCCGAAGGGCCGCTACCTCATGGTGGTGATGATGCGCCAATTCTTCATCGGCGTGAACAACCTGCGCGATCAGGCGCGCGCAGCCCTGGTGGGTGAGGAACGCGAGCTTATCTTCGGCGACGGCAAATAACCGTCTGTCCGCATCCGCTCGAACACCGAAACGCCTGCGCATCTGCCGCGGGCGTTTTTCGTGTGTGCCGAGCCGCGCCCGGCAACGTGTTCCGGTTCGACTGCGGGCTCGGGTGTCCGACTGTTTCACGTGAAACGCGCTTGTTTCCGTGTTCCGCGGAGTATCCAACGTAGACGTTTTCATCGGCGGGCACGCGTTTCGGCATTCCTCGGCAATTTACGTGCTATGATACAAAACCACAACGAGGGACGTTCTATTGCCTGATAGGAGGAGGAAACGGCATAGACATGGCCAAGAGGGGACGGCATACGGAGGGCTTTACGCTCGCCGAACTTCTGATGAGCGTTGCCATCATACTCATTCTTGCTGCCATCGCCTTTCCTTCCATCGTGTCGGCGCAGAACAACATGCGCATGTTGGAGCTGAACAACGCCGCCCAATCCATCGCGAACGCCGCCCAAGCCCAGATGACGGCCAAGAAAGTATCGGGCACGTGGGTGGATGCCGTGAAGGACGGCGACTCTTATCGCGCCTGCTTCCCCGCCGCGCTTGCGGGCTCATCCCATTCGCAAGGCGAAACGGAAGATGTTTCACGTGAAACTCTCGGGTCCGACGAGGTTGCTCCTCCTTCCGCTTCTGCTGCGGAGTCTTCCAAACGTTACATGACGGCGGACACCGCCCGCGAGCAGGGCATCGTCCCGGCGCTCGCCGTGGAGGAGGCTGTGCGCGACGCCGACTATATCATCGAGTTCGATGCCGACACGGCGCAGGTGACCGGCGTGTTCTACGCCGACGGAAGGTCCGGCTTCTTCGGATCGACCCCTGCCTCCACGAACGCCGCGAAGACGTATTACGAAACCGAGGGCGCCTCCACCGATCAGGCGGCGCGCATGGGCCACGACCCCATGATCGGCTACTATGGCGGCACCCCTGCCGGCGCCACGCCCGAGAAAGCGCTCGCGAACCCGGTGATCTGGGTGGACGAAGCAACGGGCTGTCTGATGGTGCAGGACCCCAACATTGCCGCGGACGGAAGCGCGGGCTCCACCACCTCCACGGTGGCTATCGAGAACACCGGCAAGAACGTGGCGTTCTCGATCTCCGGCTTGAGCAACGGAACAACCATGGTGTCGTTGTACACGGCCGATGACGGTTCGGAGTCGGTTGGCTTCACCAACTTCGCCGCAGCCATCAAGCAGCAGACGCGCGACAACGCGAACGTGAAGGGCAATGTGTGGGCCATCGACCTCAACGCACTTTCGCAGCTGGTGGCGAAGGGGAATGACGGCAAGCCGGCGGCGGATGACTCGCAGAAAGCGAAGCTCAAGCAGGTGTTCGACGCGTGTGTGGCGGGCGACGCCCTGACCGTGTCGGTGGAGACGAAGGACGCCTCGCGCAGCTGCGTGCCGGGCACGGCTGCCGCCCATGTGGAGTGGCCGAGCCCTGCGGGCAAGCTGACGATGCTAATAACCAACCCGTACTCCGTCGTCGTGGCCGGCGAGAAGAACGAAGCTTACATCGAGCCGCAGGTGCGGTCGGCGGTCGCGGACAGCGCGCATCCTTCCATTGGGGCGGGCTTCGGCAACGGCGACGGCGTGGTGAAGGACGGGCTGACGGTCAACCCCTTCTATGAAGATAAAGATAATCACTTCCGCGTTTCCAACGCGAACGCGCAGTTGAAGCAGGAGAACCCGCAGGCCGGCTACCAGTCGTACGCGGGAGGCTGGATAGCCTCGTCGTCCGTGCGCGACGACGCCACGTACCGGCTCGAGGGAACTGTGGGCGCGTACAACAATCATGCGTACCAGATTTGGGAGCTGTGGATCAAGCGAGCCGACACCGGTGAATGCATGCGCGTGGGCTACTTGAACGATGGCAAGTGGGAATGGGGCGTGTTCAACCAGAAGGGGGTCAACTACGACTACCGTTTCCTGAACGACTGCTTCACCTGGTACGGAACGAATGAAACGGGCGATGCTTCGGGTACCCTTGCCGGAACCGATACCGATACGAACAACGTCATATCCCTGCGCCTCGATGTGCAGAAGTTCTACGCCGAGGCCGAGAACCATAAGAACCACGGCTTGGCCGACGAGGACGGCAATGCAACGGTGTACGTGCGCACGGCTCCGAAGGCATCCGAAGTCCAGGCGTACTTCAACAAGCTGGCGGTTCCTGAACCGGCTTCGGTTGAGAATCCGTTGAAGGCTGCCTATCTGAGCGGCAGCGCCCAGGAGACCGGCTCGCGCACCGCGGATACCCCGTCGGTCACGGCACGCGCCGCGTTCGAAGGCGAGTTCGGCGCCTCATCGTCCGACGTGTCGTGGGCGGTGTCCCAAACCACGACCGCCGGGTTTTCCCAGGGGAGCGAATACCTGAGCACCGCCGCCACCGTGCCGGTGCGGGTGTACTACTCCATCGCCCCCGGGGTTGGTTTCGCGAACATCAGATCTTACGATAACGGCAACGGCAGCGGGTACCTAAGCGGCGTGCTCAGCACGCGCTTGACCAACGTCTCGCTTTGGCTGTATCGCGGTCCCTCTATCAACGATCTTGCCGTTATGCCACCCGCCCTTCTGAAGAACTACAAGGGGTTGGAGTTCTCGTGCCGCCAAGGAAGTACGTACGACTTCAAGATAACCACCCAAGAAGACTACCGCTTCTACCGGGCGCTCGCATACACCGTCGAGAATGGAAGTGCGCCGCCATCTCAATACGTCCCGCACGCATCGGCAAGCGATGAGAGCGTCGCGAAAATCGCCGCCGCCGAAAACTACGAAACGGACGATAAGCTGTACACGTTCAAAGGGTGGACAACCAAGGATACCATGTCGGGTGCAGAACTTCTCGTCGAAGCAGACAAGCTGGTTTCCGACTACGACGGACTCAGCTACCAAGGCACGACGCTTGTCGCAAGCTACGACGAGCGGAAGAAGGTGCAGCCGTCTTTGGGCATGATGTACATAGAAACCGGCACCGACAAAACGGGTTCGCCGGCGTACGGTTACTATGGGTATATCGAGAACAACGCGGCTGCGGTCGAAAACTTGCTGTCCAACGAGTACTCCGTCACCGACGGTGGCTATTACGTGGTGGTTCCCACTGGCAGCAATCAGCCGAAAATGACGGGCAGAGGCGACATCCCGAACTATCTCAAGGACTTCTCCGACGTGCTGCAGGGTTTGTCCATCGAAGGAGGCTTATACGATTGCTATCGCATCACGGTGAGCGATAAAGACGTGGGGCAAAACCGCCCGTACGACAAATATAAACTGAAGAATCAGACACTGTCGTTCAAGGCTGATATTCAGACAGGTGCGAGCACGGTCTCCGTCGAGGGCACGTACACGGTGAACTTCGCATTCGCTTGCGCTGTCGAAACGAATGAAGAGGCCGCCCTTTCATGGGGAACGAGCGTTTCGCCCTGGAACGTTCGACTGGGACGGCAGTTCGTCGGCAATTTGACAGCTGGAAGCAACAATGTGCAGGGGAAGTATGCTCAATATAACTGCTTTATCCAAACGCGGAACATCGATTTGGCCGATGCGCCTGTCGTGAGCACGTCTAAATTCACTCAGCCGTTCTTAGGCTCGACGTACGACGGAGGCGGCAACAGCATATTCGGAATACCGTACCGACTGGCACATGAAGGGATTACCGGTGAGAACCAGGGAAGAAACGGTCTGTTTCTTGATGTTGGCGGGGAGAGCCTGATTAAAAACGTGAACATCGTGCTGGATCCCACCGATGAAGGCTCAGAGTATGTGTTCGTTTCCACCCATGGAAGCAAACTTCGATTCGGACTCCTCGTCGGGTCGATTGACGGAGACGGAGCCGATATTCAAAACTGCACGGTCGGCGTTGCCGGCAAGGAGACGGCTACGCTTAGGATCATCAAAAAGGGTACAGGTGGCGAGGCGTATATCGGCGGTTTGGTGGGCTATGCAAGTCAAGCCAATGTGAGCGATCTATCGGTCAAGAATCTTCGTATTGAGGTTGTCGCCGATGTCGAAGCATGGAAAACCTCTCCCGCGATCGGGGGGATCTTCGGCTACGGCTCGCAGTTGAACATGTCGAGGAGCTCCGTCGATGGCTTCGCATGCGCTCTTTTCCAGCCTACGTTCGTTAACGAGAAATATCCCAGCCAAAACACGCGCATCCATTTCGGCGGTTTGGTCGGCAGCGCTCAAATGGCAGTCATTAGCCAGAACGTGAAGAGCAACGCGGTTCTGCAGGTTCCTGCCGGCCAGTTGCGAGATTCTGTTGTTGCTGGGCGGTACGTTGGGCAAGCATCAATGAGCGCGGTTGCTCAGAACGAATCCGGGCAGGTGTTCGTCAAATACGGCGACCCGAGTGAAGGCGGGGAAACCGTTGAGGTGACTGCCGACGTCGGGGTGCAGTAATGACAAAAGCTCGCAACATCCTTCGTGACACTTCCGGGGCTTCTATTGTCATTGCGCTGGTGTTCTTCCTTATTTGCGGCATCATCGGGTCGGTGGTGATGACGGCTGCCTCGGTGCAGGCCAAGGCAGCGCAGACGCATGTGGACTTGCAGCAGAAAGAGTACGCGATGCAGTCGGCAGCGAAGCTGATGGCTCAGCAGCTGGGCGGCGAGGATGCTGTCTGGGAGGAGAAATCGGTAGTCGTTAAAATCGCCTACGATACCGCAGGTGAGGCGAGTGTCGATACGAATAGCTTGCGTTCGATGATCGGCCAGAGTTTCTGGACCGAACGGCGCACGAAGGACATCCTCGCCGCCCGCGCGGAGGGGAAGGATTACGTGCTGGGAAGCTCCGCATCCAACCGGTTGCTCATCGACCCTCCAAGCGAAGCGGGGGGTCTCGCCCCGGTGTACGGCTGTATCACGGTGGATCCCGACCTCAACATCACCGTGGAGTTGTCGCTCGATTCCGCTTTCGCGGCGGATTCCCCCTACAACACCACCATCTCCATCCAATGCACGCCCACGTTCGATAGCCAAGGCCGCGTGACGGTGATCGAGTACGGCGACAACACCACCGTGAAGAAGACGGAGGCGGCGTGATGATCGGCAAAACGACGCGTGTGCTGCGCGAGAAACTACAAGATTGCCACGGCGACACGATGGTGGAGGTGCTGGCGGCAGTGTTCATCGCGGCGCTGGGCGCCACGATGCTCGCCACCATGGTGACGGTGTCGGCAACTGCTTCGGCCCGAAGCCAGCAGGTGCTGAACGCCTCGTACGCCGCGGAGGCTTCTTTATACGATTCGTCTTCCTACGGGCCTGTCGTGTCTGTAACGCTTCCGGACTCTTCGACCGCAGTTCCCATCAAAGTGAGCGTATACCAGTCGGGCGGCTATGCATACTACGAGGAGGGTCGGTAGCATGACGCCCCTTCTCGACAAAGCGTCGCTTCGATCCCGCCTGCGCGACACGCGGGGGTTCATGATTGCGGAGCAGCTGGCCAGCATAGTGTTCATCGGGCTTCTTTGCGTTGCGGTGGGCGTCGGGCTGCAGGTGGCCATGAACTCGTACACCTCCATCACCCGGCAGGCGCAGGCCGACGCGCTGCTGCAACAGGCGGTGGAGGTAGTGAGCGACGAGCTGACGTACGCGCGCGACGTGGAGGGCGAGGGAACGCAGGCGCCCGATAACCCGCTGTACTTCACCAGCCCCACGCGTCACGAGCCGGCGGTGCTGCAATCGCGCGATGCCGGCGAAGACGGCATCGAAGACGGCATCTGGCTGAACGCGGCCGGAGAGCAGTCGCAAATCGTGCCGGCACGCGACGGCCTCGCGCCCAAGCTGGCAGAGCTTTCATACAACGCGGACAACGAGACCTGGAGTTTCCGCATCACCATCGCATCAGGTGAGGACGTGGCGGCCGAAACCGCCATGACCGTGAAGAGGATAGGATCGTAAATGGCGTACAAACGGTTGGGAGACGTGCTGATAGACGCGGGCCTCATCACCGAGGACCAGCTGGGACACGCGCTCAAACAGCAGAAAGAGACGAAACGCCGCCTGGGCGACGAGCTCATCGCCGAAGGCGTCATCACGGAAGCGGGCCTCATCGAGGCGCTGCAGATGCAGCTGGGCGTGGAGTTCGTCGACCTTTCGGCGATCGACCTCGACCCCGAGCTAAGCCGCGTGATCAGCAAGAACGTCGCACGCCAGTACAACGTGGTGCCCGTGCGCACTTCGCCCGACGAGGTGTGCCTGGCCATGAGCGACCCGCTGAACTTCATGGCCATCGAAGCGGTGAAGAACGCCACTCGGAAGCGCGTCATCCCTATGGTGACCACGCATGATTCGCTGATGCGCGCCATCATGACGCTGTACGGCAACGAGGGTGCCGCCCGCGCCATCGAGGAGATGAAGCGCGACGCCCGCACGACAGGCGCCGACGACGCCTCGACCGGATCGTTCCAAACCTCCACGCTGGGCGACGACGCCGACGCGCAATCGGCTCCCACGGTGCGTCTCGTGAACAGCATCATCGAGCGAGCCGCCACCGAGCGCGCCAGCGATATCCACCTGGAGCCGCGCGAGATCGACCTGCATGTGCGCATGCGTATCGACGGCGTGCTGCGCACGATCCTCACGGTGCCGAAGGAGCTGCAGGCTTCGGTCATCTCGCGTTTGAAGATCATGGGCGGTATGAACACCTCGGAGCGCCGCGTGCCTCAGGACGGCCGCGCAAACATCCGCTTGAAGAAGCAGGACATCGACCTGCGCATCAACACGCTGCCCACCATCCACGGCGAGACGGTGGTCATCCGCCTGCTGGACAAGAGCGAGGCGCTGTTCGACCCGGCGGGCATCGGCCTGGAGGGCGACAACCTGGAGAAGTACCAGCGGCTCATCGGCTCGAACAACGGCATGGTGCTGATCGTGGGCCCCACCGGCTCGGGCAAAAGCTCCACCATGTACACGATGATCCGCCAGCTGAACACCGATTCGGTGAACCTCGTCACGCTGGAAGACCCTGTGGAATACAACATCGACGGCGTGAACCAGGTGCAGATCAACGAGAAAACGGGCATGACCTTCGCCAGCGGCCTGCGCGCCATCCTGCGCCAGGACCCCGACATCGTGGCGGTGGGCGAGATTCGCGACGGCGAGACGGCCGAGATCGCCATGCGCGCCGCCATCACCGGCCACCTGGTGCTGTCCACCGTGCACACCTACGACGCGGCGTCCACCATCGACCGTCTCATCGATATCGGCGTGGAGCCGTACCTCATCGCCAGCGGCGTGCGCGGCGTCATCTCGCAGCGCCTCGTGCGCAAGGTGTGCCCCCATTGCCGCGAGGAGTATCGGCCCAGCCCCGAGGAGTTTGAGGCTATCGGCCTGCGATACGATCCCGGCGTGAGGTTCTACCGCGGAGCCGGGTGCCCCATGTGCTTCGGCACGGGCTACCGCGGGCGCACGGGCGTGTTCGAGATCCTGGTGATCGACCGCGAGCTGCGCAGTCGCATCACGGGCGGCGCCACGCGCGAGGAGCTGAAGGACGCCATCGAGCGCACGGGCTCGTTCAAGACGATGGAGGACAGCTGCCGCGAGCTGGTGCTGACCGGCGTGACCACCGTCGAGGAAGCCCGCAAAACCATCACCGCGCTGGAGTAAGGAAGAGGACGGCGGATGCCAAAAGCGCGGCGATGGCAGCAAACCGAAAGAGAAGGACCACGCATGAACGTTGAGCACATCATAGACATGGCGCGCCAGGTAGGCGCTTCCGACGTGCACCTGGTGTGCGGTCTGCCCGTGAAGTTCCGCCTGGCCGGATGCCTTGAGAACGCGGGCGTTGACGGCGACGCGCCGCTGTCGCATGACGATTGCGAGCAGCTGGCCCGCCGTTTGGCCGGAGACGGCTTCGACCGCATCCAGCGCATCGGCGAGCTGGATCGCGCCGAGACCATCGGGGGCGTGCGCGTGCGCATCAACCTGTTCCGCCAGCAAGGCCATGTGAGTGCGGCTTTGCGCCTGCTGTCCGATCGCATCCCCGCGCTGGAGACGTTGGGCTTGCCGTCTGCGGTCATGGACTTCCCGCGCATCCAGCGCGGCATCGTGGTGGTGACGGGCGAAACCGGCAGCGGCAAGTCCACCACGCTGGCGGCGCTCATCGACAGCATCAACCACACGCGCGCCGAGAACATCATCACCATGGAAGACCCAATCGAGTACGTGTACACGCCCGACCAGTCCGTCATCTCGCAGCGCGAGATCGGCCAGGACACCGAAAGCTACAGCAACGCCCTGCGCGCCGTGTTGCGCGAGGACCCCGACATCATCCTCGTCGGCGAGATGCGCGACCTCGACACCATCCAAACGGCGCTGACCGCCGCCGAGACGGGCCACTTCGTGCTGGCCACGCTGCACACGAAAAGCGCTGCCGACTCCATCGACCGCATGGTGGACGTGTTCCCCGAGGGCTTGCAGCGCCAGGTGCGCATGCAGCTGTCCACCACGCTGGTGGCCGTGCTGTCGCAGCAGCTGCTGCCGCGCCGCGACGGCATGGGCCGCGCGCTGGCGTGCGAGCTGATGATGGTGACGCCTGCCATCCGCAACCTCATCCGCGAGGGCAAGACGCCGCAGATAGCCGGCTCGCTGGCCACGTCGGCCTCGGCGGGCAGCGTGACCATGGACAACGCGCTGATCGCCCTGGCCCGCAACCGCGACATCACGTCCCGAACCGCCATCGATGCCGCGCACGACGTCGACTACGTGAGAAAGAGCGTTCGCTGATGCCAACCTTCACTTACACCGGGATAACGGCCGCCGGCCAGCAGATCGACGGCGTGGTCGAGGCGTTCGACGAGATCGAGGCCATGGAACGCGCGCGCGAGCAGTGCCGTGTCGTCCAAAGCGTGGTCCCCGTGCGCGAGGGCAAAAACCTGCTGTCCATGGACATCACGAAGCCGAAGGCCAAGCAGAAGAACCTTGCCGTCATGTGCGCCCAGTTCGCCACCATCCTGAACGCGGGCGTGCCCGCCGCGCGCGCCACGTCGCTGGTGGCCGACCAGGTGACCGACAAGTATCTGAAACGCGTGCTGGCCGACGTGGCCGCCGACGTGGCGTCGGGCCACAGCCTGGCCGAGAGTTTCCAAAGCAAGGGCGAGAACCTGCCGCGCGTGTTCATCGAGACGGTGCGCGCCGGCGAGGAGAGCGGGCATCTGCCCGAGAGCTTCCAACGCCTGCACGGGTACTTCGACAAGCGCGCGAAGGTGTCGGCCAAGGTGCAAAGCGCCGTGACCTACCCCATCTTCGTGGCGGTGATCGCCGTGGTGGTGCTGGCCATCATGATGGTGATGGTGATCCCCTCGATGACGGGCATGATCGCATCGCTGGGGGCGGATACGCCGGCCATGACCCAGTTTTTGATCGACGCTTCGAACTTCGTCACCGACAACTTCCTGCTGATCGCGGTGGTGCTGGCGCTGATCGTCGTGGGCGTGAAGCTGTTCGGCACCACGGAGCGCGGCAAGACGACGTTCGCCGTTTTGAAGCTGCGGCTGCCGGTGCTGGGCGCGGTGGGCGTGTGCTCGGGCGCGGCTCAGTTCGCGAACACGATGGCCATGCTGGTGACGGCCGGCCTTCCTGCCACGCGGGCGGTGGCCATCACGTCGCGCGTGATGAGCAACTATGTGCTGTCGCGCGAGGTGGGGCGCTTGGAGGCCGGTTTGGAGGAAGGGCGCACGCTGGGCGAGGGCCTGGAGGCCAGCACGTACCTGCCGCGCACGCTGGTCGAGATGGTCACCGTGGGTGAGCACACCGGCGAGCTGGAGGAGACGCTGGAAACCATGGGCGCGTTCTACGACGACGAGACGCAGCGCGTGACCAACAAGGCGATTTCCATCATGGAGCCCGCCCTGCTTGTTTTGATGGCGTTGTTCGCGGGTTTCATCGTCATCGCGTTGTATTTGCCGATGTTTTCATTGTATGCTGCAATGTAACCGTTCTGACACCGTTTCGTGTCACAGCCGTTACTTTATGCAGAAAAATGTATGGGGATATTTCCGGTGCCCGAATGGCTCGGATAAGGAGAAAGGAACCGATATGAAAGAGATGATCAAGAAGATGCGCGAAGAGCGCGGCGGCTTCACGCTGGCCGAGCTGCTGGTCGTCGTGGCCATCGTGGCCGTGCTGGTGGCCATCGCCGTGCCGCTGTTCTCCAGCTCGCTCACCAGCGCCGAGGAAGCCGTGAAGAAGGCGAACGAGCGCTCGGTGAAGGCCGAAGTGACGACGGGTTACCTCGCCGACGGCTTTGACAAGACCAAGTATAACAACATGTATTATAGCGCTAACGACAAGGGCGACCTGACCGGTCCGGCAAGCGCAGCTTCTGAAGGCGCCAAGTATGTGTACAAGGTGACGATCGATGATTCCACCGATAAAACTAAGCCGACGATCACGGTCACGGACGTGACTGACGGCGAGCCCACTAACTAACGCATGACCATTCCCCTTGGCATCTTCAATCCGGCGCAGGCGGCGTTCCTTCTGGGGGTCGCCGCCGTGCTGGGTGCTTGCCTGGGGAGTTTCGTGAACTGCCTGGCATGGCGGCTGGCCAACGGCGAGAGCGTGTTGGCCGGCCGCAGCCATTGCACGTCGTGCGGCCACGTACTGGGAGCGTTGGACCTCGTCCCTGTGGCATCGTGGCTCGCGCTTCGCGGCCGCTGCCGCCACTGCGGGCAGCGGGTGAGCCCGCGCTACGTCATCGTGGAAGCGCTCGTGGCCGCGTTGTTCGCTGCCGTCGTCGCGCGCTACGGATTGTCGGTGCAAACGGCCGCCTACCTGGTGCTCGTGTGCATCCTCATGGCTGTGGCGTTGGTGGACCTGGACACGTTCATCATTCCGAACGGGTTTGTGGTGGCGGGCTGCGTGCTGTGGCTGGTGTCCATCTGGTTCATGCCCGCACCGCGCGTGGACGCGTTCTCGGTGGGCAGCCTGTTCTCGGGTTGGGTGCATCCGGGCGGCGCGGTGGCGCTGGACGGCATCGTAGGCGCGGCGGTCGTCGCGGGCGGCGTGCTGGTATTGTCCGTGGCGTTCGACAAGGTGACGAAACGCCGGTCGCTCGGCGGCGGCGACGTCAAACTGCTGTTCATGGTGGGGTTGTTCCTCGGGTTGGCGGGTTCTATGCTGAATCTGCTGATGGCGTGCCTTATGGGGTTGGCGTTCGCGTTTGCTCAGGGGTTTTCCGTACCTTCTTCGCCGGGCGAGGGCGAAGGCGAGGGGGAAAGCGTCCGAACAAGGGCGATTCCGTTCGGGCCGGCCATTGCCGCGGCCACGGCGTTCACGCTGTTGGCGGGGCCGACCATCCTCACGTGGTACGCGGGGTTGTTCTGACAGGATATGCAGCGGGCTGAAAGGAAAACGCGCCGCATGGGCAAAACGTACACGGGTGTCGATATCGGGGACAGCAGCATCAAGCTGGCGGTTTCCGACGGCCAGTCGGTGAGCAAGGTTGCCATCGAGATGCTGCCCGAGGGCCTGGTGGCCGACGGGCGCATCGTCAGCCACGACGCGATGGCCGACTTCATCAAAAGCGTGGTAAGAAGCATCGGCGGCGTTTCGAAGGACGTAGCGTTCGTGGTTCCGAGCTCCGACAGCCTGTTCCGTCGTCTGTCGCTTCCCGCCATGACCGAGAAAGAGCTGCGGCTGAACCTGCCGTACGAGTTCCGCGATTACATATCGCAAGGCAAAGACCGCTACGTGTACGATTATGCGATGTTGGGCATGCGCAACGACGCCGACGGCCAGCCCGAAGGCATGGATCTGCTGGCGGTTGCGGCGCCTAAGCAGGCCATCGCCGACTATACCGAGATGTTCCGTCGCGCAGGCTTGAAGCTGAAGGTGGCGCTGCCCGAACAGGCGGCGTACCAGAACCTCGTGGGAGGCAATCCTCGCGCGCTGGCTAACTGCTGCGTGATAGACTTCTCCCATCATATGACCAAGCTGCATTTCTTCCTCGACGGCGCCTACGACGTGGCCCGCGTCATAGAGATCGGCGGCATCGACATCGATCGCGCCATCGCGAACGAATACGGCGTCGACGAGCACGTTGCCGACCAGTACAAGCGCACCGACTACCAGGGCGCGCAGTGCTCCGAGGCCGCCCGCGCGGTGTACCAGTCCATCGCGATTGAAATCGGGCGCGCGCTGAACTTCTACGGCTTCAACAACCCCGACGCTGTCATCGAGGTGGCGTACTGCTGCGGTGGCGGGCTGCTTCTGGATCCGCTGGTAGAGGCGGTGGCTGCCCATGTCGACTTGCGCGTGTCGTCCATCGTCGACGTGCTGCCGCCGATGAGCGCGCCTTTGGGCGAGGCTCTTCGCTGTCCGGTTGCCATCGGCGCCACCATGAAGGCGGGGCGGTAGCCATGGATTTGAAGCAGGAGGTGTCGCTGAGCGCGCTGAAGCGCGGCAAGGCGCCGGCGTACCCCGTCAAGACGTCCATCAACTTGGTAGACACCCAGCAGCAACGTGGCAATCTGCTGGCGCAGCTGGGTCTGTTCGCCATCGCCCTGGTGCTGATCGGCGTATTCGCGAAGTTCGCCGTGGTGGATCCCTTGGCGGCGAGCGCGGCAAGCAGCAACGAGGTTTCCGCAGCTCAGGCGCGCCTGGACGTGCTGGCGGCCGAGAACGCCGACTACGCAGAGCTGAACGCGCAATACGATCGTTATGTGGTGCCGGGGTTGTCCGAAGAAGAGCAGAACCTGGTCGATCGCGATGTGGTTCTGAACTTGCTGCAGCAGAAGGTGATGGGCGTAGGTCACCTGTCGTCGCTGCGCATGGAGAAGAACACGGCCACGGTTACCTGTTTGGGAGCCGATTTGAACGAGGTGTCCGCCCTGGTGGAAAGTTTGGAAAGCGACCAGCGCGTAGCGCATGTGACGGTATCCACGGCGCAGGGCGAGAACGATAGCTCCACGTCGGCTACGATCCAGATCGTGTTCGCGGGGCCGCTGGACGTCGAAGGCGACGGCGGCTCGAAGGAGAAGGGAGCCGGCGATGGCGCGGCGTAGCGTGTTGAACCGCTCGTTCTCCACCAGCGAGAAGGTGCTCATGCTGGTGCTGGCGGTGCTGCTGGTGGTGGCATGCTACTACTTCCTGGTGGTGAAGAACGTGGCCGACACGATAGCTGCCAATGAAGACCGGCTGGCGGACATCGAGATCAGCATCAACGCGCAGGAGATGCTGGCGGCCGATCGCGCGCGCATGAAGGCCGAGCTGGAGGCGTTGGGCGAAGACGGCACGCTGCCCGTGGTGGCCGTGTACGACAACATCCGCAACGAGTTGAACGAACTGAACGCGCTGATGGGAGGCGCGACCACGTACAACCTCTCGTTCGCGCAGCCCACCGTGGAGGACAAGCTGGTGCGCCGCGAGGTGACCGTGTCGTTCACGGTGCCCGATTACGCGGCTGCGCTGGACGTGGTGCGCAAGCTGGAGAACGGTACGTACCGTTGCGAGATCACCGACTTCTCCGTGATCGGCGACATGTTGGCCGACGGTACCGTGGACAGCGTCGATGCTGTGCTGACTGTCACCTATCTGGAAACCACGAACGGCGCCGCAACCACCGCCGGCCTCGTTGAAAAAGCCAAGTAGAAAAAGCTTAGAGTCGCAGGATCTTCTGTCATCCTGGCGATCTATTCCGCTTGGTAGCTACCGATGACGAAGCGGTTCTTGCCGGCGGCTTTCGCACGGTAGAGAGCTTTGTCGGCTTGGCGATAGGCGCTCTGGTACGAGGCGATTTTACCGTGCAGCTCTACGCCGCCGATGCTGAGCGTCACTTCGTGTTCGGTGCCGTACTGGTCGGTGAACGTCACGCCGCGTTTTACGATGCCGGCGCAAGCGATGGCCAAACGCTCATCGTCGATGCGTCCGTTTACGCAGATGGCGAACTCGTCGCCGCCCAGGCGTCCGATCAGGTCTTGCGGCCTGAACGCGGCCGCCAGCGCCGCGGCCGTCTGTTGCAGCGCTCGATCGCCGGCAAGGTGGCCGTACGTATCGTTCACGCCCTTGAAGTCGTCGGTGTCCACCACCAGCACGGCTCCGGCGTTGCCGTTTGACAGCAGCTCCCCCGCCGTTTCTTGGAACGTCTGCCAGTTCAGCAATCCGGTGAGGCCGTCGTGGTGGGCGCGTTCGGACAAGTCCATCTTCTCGCGCATCTCATCGTCGATGTTAGTGATTTTCCCGATTACCGAGATGGGTTTGCCCGTATCGTCCTCCACGAAATGGGAAGTGATGCGTATCCACTTCCTATCCTTGTCGGGATTCGCTTCCTCGTGGCACAGCACCTCGGTCACGGCGTTCGACGGCGAGGTGAACGCATCCAGCAGCTCGGGGTTCGCACTGTGCTTGATGAGCTGGCGTGCGTTCTCGTACGAGACGTAGGAGGATCCGTCGTCCATGCTCGTGGCATCGTCAACGTAGGAGCTGGAAAGAAGCGATTTCGACTTCGAAATGCGCAGGGTGTCCGATTTTATGGAATACTCGAAGAACTGCTCGTTTGCCAGGCGGTACAGCTCTTGAAAGCGCAAATTCTCTTCGCGTACGGCGCGCGCCGCATGCATGCGGGAGCGCAGGTACAGCGCAAGCAGAACGATGATGAGCACCAGGATGGAAATGCAGACAAGTGCAAACTCGAGTACGTGGTCCCTGATGAACAGGTTGATCTGCTCTTCCTGGGGAATCAATGAGTTGTCGTAGACGATGGAGTCGAGCTCGGTGGGGCTAAGATCGCGCAGCGATTTGTTGATGACGACCAATAACTGCGGATCAACTGGCTGCACCAAGCCGAAGCAGACGTCCAAGGTTTTCGTAGAGGTGGGCAGATACAGCAAGTTGTTTAACTCGTCGATGTTGAGGTAGTACGGAGTAGTGTACGATGTCGCGTACGTGTAGTCGGCCTCGCCCTCGTTCACTGCCTGAAAGCATTCCTCAATGGTGCCGTACACCTGCACCGGCGCGTTGTCCGGAGCGGAGTAGGCTTGATCCCACGGCAGTGCGATGGTTTTGCCTTCTAGCTGGTCGGGGTCGATGAACTTGCTGTATACCAGCAACATCGAGGTGGTCATGTAGGGAGCCGACAGCGCGATGCCGTTGTCGATCGAGGTATGTCCGTCGTCGCTCACGCCCGCGATGATGTCTACGTTAAAATCACTCGCGGTCTGTTGAGAATCGAGTTGATACGGGATCTTCACCACTTCGAACGAGAAGCCCGCATGCTTCGAGAGATACTGCAGGATGTCGTTCGTCACGCCTTTGAACTCGCCTGTTTTGGCGTCGAACGACTGGAGTGGCGCCTTCTCCGACGCCACGCCCACGCGCAGCGTTCGGTAATGGCTGACGTACTGCATTTCCTCGTGGGTTAGTTCGAAGTTATTCTCAGAGGTTAGGAAGTACTTTTTGTAGAGGTTGTTCTGGAGTTGGGGGTTGCCCTCGTTGATATGCTCGATAGTGGCGTCGATCTCGTCGATTATCTCGCGATCGCCTTTAGGGGCGGCGAAGAAGAAGGGACGCTCGGCGAACGACGCGATAATATGGAAGCCGTCTTGCGCGTTGACGTCGATATCGAGAAACGCGTCCGCCTCGCCCGCATTGGTCCTGTCCCGCATCTCTTGTGAGGAGGAGCATTCTACGGTGGTTAGTCGTATGTCGTTCTGATCGCAGTAGTACTCGAGCTCCGCGCGGCGTTTCTTCGCGGTGGCGAGGATGGCCACGCGCAGCTCGCTGCGGGTGAACAGATCGGTTTTCGAGACGGCGGCATGTATGTTCGGGGCGAACAGGGCCGTGTGGGCCGAGCCGTAGCTGTTTTCGGGGTATTCGTAGGTTTCGGCAAGGGCGGCGCTGTACGACATGCTTCCCTCGATGTCCACCTCGCCGTTGTCCAGCATCTCTAAAAGCCGCAAAGCGCGTTCGTTTGCATTGTCGCCCTCGGCTTCCACGAACTCGAACGACCAGCCGGTGAACTGGGCGATGCGCATGAGGTAGTCGTAGGTGTAACCTTCATAGGTGCCGTCATCGTTTTTTGTGAGCAGGCCTTCGCTGTCGGTGTAACCCACCTTGACGATGCGTGGCTGGTCGGAAGCGTGAGCTTCTTCGGCGGTGACCGGTATGAGAAGCGCGCAGGCTAAAACCGCCGAGAGCAGCACTCTCGTGCATAAGCGCAAGGCAGTCGTATGTGATCTCTTCTTCGTCGTGCTTCCTTGTTCCGGGTGGAATATCGGGGTTACAGTATAGCCTCTTTTTGTAAACAATTCGCACGGGGGTTCTGCCTGCGCACGACCATTTGCGTGTTCCGCACGGATGTTTCACGTGAAGCATCCGTGCATGGCCGCTCGACAGCAGCCGGGCGCGCAAAAAAGCGCCCCCGAAAGGGAGCGCTTCTGCATTCGAATGGTGGTCGGAGGGGGACTTGAACCCTCGACACGCGGATTTTCAGTCCGCTGCTCTACCAACTGAGCTACCCGACCACGATCAACCGTCCATGGGGACGTGGGACGATATTCTACCATATCCCATAGCCTCAGCAAGAGGAAATTCCCAAAAATCCCCCTCTGCTTACCGGGCCGCCTGCTTGGAAGCCCGGCGCGCATCCATCGGCCGCCTGTACGCACACCTGTCGGCGTACCTGCCGCGCCGTTCTTCTAGCGATAAACGATCTTGCCAACCGTCACGCCCTCGGCGATCATCGCGACGCCGCGCCACAGCACGAACACGGCTACGAGCAGAGAGAACAAGATCGGCGAGACGAACAGCATGATGGCGCACACGATGTTGACGATGCCCGAGAACAGGCCGATCCCCCATGCGGAGAAGCCGATGCTTTTCGATTTCATCGCCGCGAATATCTCGAACAGGCCGAACACGAGGAAGCACAGAGCCACCAGCCACGAGATGGCCGCGCCGCCCACCAGCGGATGCAGCACGAACATCAGGCCGATCAGCACGTCGAGGATCGCGTAGGCCAATGACCATCCCGACACGCTCATCATAGACCTGAAACGCACGTAGAACACGATGCCCAGCACGCCTGAGAGCAAGAAGCCCACGCCCGCGATCATGGCGATGGTGGCCAGCGTAAGGTTCGGCGCGAAGCAGCAGAGCAGGCCGCATGCGAGCAGCAGGATTCCCGCCAGTATCAGGCTCCAGTCCCATTTCTTCTTCAATGTCGCCATGAGCGCTCCTCCTCGTCTTGCCTTTCGGCATGCGTTTCTCTGACGCATTGTATCACCGGCTTGCGAGCGTTCGAGCGTTTGTGCGCGAAGGGCGGCTTGACGGCGCGAATCGCCGATTCGCCATACAAGAGCCTTCGCCATACGAAAAAGCCCCGGTCTACTCAAGCGGTTTGCGATGAACTGCGTGAGGGGACCGGGGCGAGGCGTGGGCCGAGGGTCGTTATGCGGTTTGTTTTCCCGGAGCAGCGTCGACGTCGTCGTCTTCCACGCGTCCGCGGATCTTCTTGACGCTGCGGCCAAGCATGCCGCCGAGCTTCGGAAGGTTTTTCGGTCCGAAGATGATAAGCACCACCACCAGAATAAGTATGAGCTCAGGCATGCCCATTCCGAATATCTTCATCGTGCGCTCCTCCCGGGCTTCCTCGCGTTCGGTGCCGAGCATTATAGCAACTTTAAATTTGTAGTTACTATAATTTTGTAGTAAAACCGACAATTTCGACGAAAAGCGCGGACGGCTCTTATAATGCAGAGCAAACGGCACGGCGAATCGCGGAGGGCGGACGATGGAACAGCGGCAGGCGGACGGCGGGCAGTCGATGGGATTGCGCGAGCGCAAGCGCCGCGCCACGCGGGACGCCATCGAGCGGGCGGCCATCGCCTTGGTGAGCGAGCGTGGCTACGACAACGTCACCGTGGCGCAAATATGCGAGGCTTCTTCCGTGTCCCAAGGCACGTTCTTCAACTACTTCCGCACGAAAGACGCGGCTATCGTGGGCATCGGCGAGTACGACCTCGATGCCGACTCTGTGCGCGCCGCATTCGATCGCCTCATGCCCTGCTCGATGCTGCACGCCACGCTCACCTTGTTCCTCGAGGTGGCGGGATCGTTCGATTGGGAAAGCGACATCGCGGCGCAGCGGATCGCGCTCGTCAGTGAAACGCCCTCGCTCATGCAGCTGTTCTTGGACAACGCGTTCGGCTTCGTCAGCGATTTTCGCAATATCGTGGAGGCGTATTTTGAAGCGAATCCTTCGCTGCGCACATGCTCCGATGTTCTGAGCTCGGCGGAAGAGTCGTACATCGTCGTGTCCGAGGCGCTTGAAGCCGCGAAGTTCGCGCTGTACCGCGTCGCCGACGATCCGGCGTCCGGCCTGCCCAGTGCAGACGAAGTAGAAGCGGTGATCAGGCGCATCGTGGGATAGCGCCCACGGCGGCGGTTCGCTACACTGAATGCGAACCAGTTACGGCGACAGAAGGAGTGCGAATGTCCTGCGAACAGAACAGCCCGGTAGTCGGCATCATCATGGGATCCGAAAGCGACATGCCCGCAATGGAGCCGTGCATGAAGCAGCTCGACGAGTTCGGTGTGCCCTACGAGGTGAAGGTGGCTAGTGCGCACCGCAAGCCGGCCGAGGTGCACGAGTGGGCAAGTTCGGCGCACGAGCGAGGCATCCGCGTGATCGTGGCGGCGGCGGGCAAGGCGGCCCACCTGGGCGGCGTCGTGGCGGCATACACGCCGAACCCCGTGATCACGGTGCCCATGAAGACCAGCGACCTGGGCGGGTTGGACTCGCTGCTGTCCATGGTGCAGATGCCCTCCGGCGTGCCCGTGGCCTGCGTCGCCATCAACGGCGCGAAGAACGCGGCCATCCTGGCCGTGCAAATCCTCGGCACCGGCTGCGACGCCGACCGTCAGAAGATCATCGACTTCAAGCGAGGCATGGCCGACGCGTAGGCGGCGTCCTGCTCGAGCGGTTGCAGCGTGCGGCCGGATGCGACCTGCATCCGGCCGCGCTGTTTCGTTAGAACGCTTGCGTTGCCACGTAGTCGGTGACGCTTGATTCTCGATAGCGCTTTCTTGGCAACGAGCGTTGCGCCCTTCATGCAAGCCGATAGGGGTAGTCCGCTGTTAAACCAGGATTGGCATAGCCCGGGTAGGCCCGTCCCGCGAAAGCTCGCCGGCGGCTCGGAAGCCCTCCTCGGCCATCGGACAGGCGCTCGTCCCGCCTGATCGCCAGCCGCCCGACAGGGGAAGCGGCGCGCGGCAGTGCATGTCGATCCTGGTTTAGCAGCCGATAAGGCAGCGAATGGCGAAAAGGCATCGAATTCGGAATCGCCCGCGCGGATCGCAAGGGCAAAAGAAAGCCCCTCTGTGCATAACGCCTGTTCGTGAGCGTGCTCTTCCGAGCGGCTTTGCGTCGGACACGGTCAAGGCGCAAGATTTCTTCCGAATTCGATGCCTTTTTGCCATTTAGAGATACTGCGAGTTGCGCGGAAGCGCCACGATGTTTCACGTGAAACATTTGTACGTCTTCGCGCGGATGCAGGAGAAGGGCGCCAGCTGCATCCCGCACCGAATGCGCCCGTGCGGGCCGTGCTTTTCGCGCCTTCGTCCCACGCGCTTCTCATGCCCGTATGCTTCGCTTTCGGAGGCGTACTATATGGTTTCAAGAACTTTGCAACATTTTCCATGGCGTCGGCATGTTTGGGGTAAGGAGGCGATTGGAAACCATGGCTGATTTGCGCTCGGACGAATTCATGAACCATGCCCTGCGCGATTGGGAGGACATGGTGTATCGTCTCGCGCTCAGCCAGACGCGCGAGCCCGCCGACGCAAGCGATGTGTGCCAGGAAACGTTTATCAGCCTGCTGAAGGACGCAACTGTGTTCCAAGACGACGAACACCTCAAGGCATGGCTCATCCGCGTGACCATCAACCGGTGCAACCAGCTTCGCCGTACCGCGTCGCGCCATCGGACCCAACCTCTTCCCGATGATGAAACGCTGCTTCCCAAAACGCCCCCGGCATCGGCCGCGCTGATGGCGAACGAGGTGTGGAGGGTTCTCGACACCCTTCCGCCCAAGTATCGCGCGGTGGTGCATCTGCACTATGTGGAAGGGTATTCGACCGAGGAGATCGCCGAGATCGCGAAGTGTCGGCCCTCGACGGTGCGAAGCCGCTTGCGTCGTGCCCGCGCCCAGCTCAAGACGTTGATAGAACAGGAGGAATCTCATGAAGCCGTCGCCGATGGACGAGTATCGTGCTTTGATGGAGGAAATCGAGAGCCCGAGTACGGTGCATGAGAGCATTCTTTCCGAGATCGAACACACGCGTCGCGAGGAGCGTCGGAAGGGTCGCGCACCGCATGCGCGCCGAGCGGGCGTTCGCGGAGATACGGCAGAGGAAGCGCGCGACGGTGCAACGGCGGCGGTCGTTCGGCGGTGCCGGTGGAGGCCGGTTATTGCGGGGGCGTGCGCGCTTGCAGTCGTGGCGGCGCTCGTGCCGTTCAGCGGCCAGCTTGCCGGGTTGCCGGGCGATATGGGTGGCCATGGCAGCGCCGTTGCGGGTCAGGCGTTCTCCGTGCGGGCGTACGCGTCGGACACGCGCATGCTGGTCCCTCCTACCGATAACGGGATGATCGTGTTCGACCGCTCCGGCAGCCTGACCACGCCAACGAAGGATTGGTACTTGCAATACGGGAAGTACACCGGCTGCATGTTCACCGTGGAGGGCGAGGGCATCGTGCGCATCCAGGCCACCACCTCGGCGGGGATGTTCTACCGCAACAGCTACGAGACCATCAACGGGCGAGACGATCCTGAGCGCGTGGCCGAGGTCACTGCATGGAAACCGGAGAAGGCGGGCTTGGGCGATCATTACGGAAAGTACGAGAGCGTGCAAGTGGTCGACGGATTTGGCCTGCCCGATCCCGATCGTGACATGACGGTGCGCCTCACGAAAATGCTCGGTTCCACTATCGACCTGCCTATCAGCGCGGACGATGACGGCGACGCGAAGAGCTTCGGCCTGTGGACCAACGAGGATTACGGCGACGCGGTCGAAACCGCGGAAGACCCACTTGCGGCGACCGATGCGGTGTTCGACACGTTCGAGGGCCAAACCATAACGGTGACGGCCTACTTCGAGGACGGCAGCTGCGCCACGCAAACCATCGAGCTGCACACGGCAGACTTCAAGGCGACGATGAACGATCCGATGGCGTTCTACGGTTACGGTTCCATCGAGGTGTATCCCGAGATCGTCGACCGCTCGATGCTGCCGAACGTGTTGGGGGACGGGGTGGATGAGGGCGCTCCCTTCTGTCTGCACTCGTTGTACGGCGTCATCGTCGACGAGAACGACGGGCCGCATCCGTACTCGCTCGACAACGCGAACGAGTGGCTCGATGCGGCGGTGCCCTACACGTTCGAGCGGCGCGAGACGTTCACCAGCATGGGAGATGCGGTGTTGGCTGACCAGTCGATAAGCGATCCCGACGGACGGGTGACGGTTTCGGTGCCGGCGGATCCGCTGTCAGAAGAGCGCTACGGCGAGATGTGCGACATCGAGCTGTCGAACCTTCGCATCGAGCGGAGCGACCGGCTGCCGTTCGGGCTGGCGGTCGAAGACACCTCCGACTACGCGGGCTTTCTGGGAGACTTCGCCTATATGAACAAGGTGTCGGACGAGACGCTGGGCTACCAAATCGCAGACGACGGCACGTTGACGCCGGGGTTCTCGTACCGCACGGTCACGTTCGAGGCGACGAACCCGTCCGACGAGGAGGTTCCCGTCGATGCGAGAACATTGGGCACGTTCGCCGTTCGCGACGCCGACGGCCGCTGCTCTGCGTTGGCGACGCGCGCCCTATGGATGACCGGCTTCGAAGCCGGGGTCGATTCGAATTGGGGAGCGGCACTGGCACCTCACGAAACGCGGGATCTTTCGGTTGTGTACGTCGTGCCCGACGAGTTCGACGAACAGGCCGATCCGCTGTTCGTCTTCTCCTCGTATGCGAACGACGATGCCGATAGGGTTGCTTTCCGCATCAAGTCGCTGCTGTAGTAACCGCGCGGTTTGGCGGTGCGTCCTTCGCGCCCCTCGCGGATGCGACCGCGCGAGGGGCGCGCTTGTACGCTATCATGGATGCTCGAGCGAAAAAGCCGGATGTTTCACGTGAAACATTTGTACGTGATGGGGCAGGCGAGGATCATGACGAAGAAACTGCTGATGGGGAACGAGGCGTTCGCGCATGCGGCGTTGGAGGCCGGGGTGCGCGTGGTGGCGGGCTACCCGGGCACGCCGTCGTCCGAGCTGATCGAGACGGTGGCGAAGCTGCATGCCGACGGCGCCGCGCGCGGCATCCACGTGGAGTGGTCGACGAACGAGAAGTCGGCCTTGGAGCTGCTGGCGGGCGCGTCGTACACGGGCGCGCGCTGCCTGTTCACCTGCAAGCAGGTGGGGCTCAACGTTGCCAGCGACGCGCTGATGAGCTTGAACTACGTGGGCGTGAAGGGCGGCATGGTGCTGTTCGTGGCCGACGATCCCGGTCCCATCTCGTCGCAGACCGAGCAGGACACGCGCCGCTTCGCCAGCTTCGCGAAGCTGCCGGTGCTCGATCCCGCCACGCCCGACCAGGGCTTCGACATGATGCAGGCCGCATTCGACCTGTCCGAGCGCTACCATACGCCCGTCATCGTGCGTCCCACCACGCGCATCAACCACGCCTCGACGTTCTTCGACGTCGCGGACGCCACCGACGCGCGCCCGGTGCCCGACGAGGGCTTCGAGCGCAACCCGAAGTGGGTCATCTTCCCGCGCCGCGCCTACCAGGCGCACGGCGAGATCAACGAGCGTTTGGCGGCCATCGCGCACGATTTCGCCGTCGATCCCGCGCTGGCCGCGTTCAACCCGATGGTCGAGGGCGGCGCGCAGTCGACCGAGGATGTACGAACGAATGTTTCACGTGAAACATTCGACGACGGGAGCATGCCGAAGACGGCGACGAGTGCGGGCGCCAAGGCGGTGGGGATCGGCGCGGGCGTGTTGGAGTCCGCATCTGCCGCAGTCGCGCCGCGCCTCGGCATCGTAGCGGGTGGCGTGTCGGCCGCCTATGCGCGCGAGGCGCTGCGCATGGTGGAAGCGCGCGCGGCGGCAGCGGGCGTGGAAATGCCCGCATACCGGTTCTGGCAGGTGGGAACGCCCTACCCGTTCCCGGAGGAGCTGGCCGCGACGTTCGCGGAAGGCCTCGACGAAGTGCTCGTTCTGGAAGAGCTCGACCATGTGCTGGAGGATGCGCTGCTCGTGCACGCGGGTCGCACGCATGCGTCCTACGAAGTGCGCGGCCGCCTGACCGGCGACACGCGCGATCGTGGCGAGAACGACGTGGACGATTGCGCCGCCCGCATCGCGCTCTTCCTCGGTATCCCGCAGGTGCTCGCCCCCGCAGCGGGCGCCCCTGCGTCGCCGACCGCCGCATCGGCCGCTTCCGCGTCCGCGACGTCCTCTATTCCGGTTGCCGAAACTGGAACGAATGTTTCACGTGAAACATTCGCCTACGATGCGCCTGCCGACGCGCCGCTGCCCGTGCGCCCGCCCGTGCTTTGCGCGGGCTGCCCCCATCGCGGCAGCTTCTACGCGGTGAAGCGCGCGCTGGGGAAGACGCCCGCCGTGCTGTGCGGCGACATCGGCTGCTACACGCTGGGCAACGCGATGCCGCTGGACGCCGTGGACACCTGCCTGTGCATGGGCGCGGGCATCACGATGGCGCAGGGCTTCGCCGTGGCCGAGCCGCACAAGAAGACGCTGGCGTTCGTGGGCGACTCCACGTTCTTCGCCAGCGGGCTGCCTGGCCTGGTGAACGCTGTGTACAACGGCCACGACATCACCGTGTGCGTGCTGGACAACGCCACCACGGCCATGACCGGCTCGCAGCCGCATCCCGGCACCGGCGTCACGCTCATGGGGCCGAAGCGCCAACCCATCTCCATCCCGCGCGTGTTGGAGGCCGTCGGCTTCGACTGCATCGTGCATGCGAATCCGCTCGACCTCGATGCTTCGGTGGCGGCCGTGCGCGAGGCGCTCGACCATGAAGGCCCCAGCGCCGTCCTGTTCGAGTCGCCGTGCATCCAGCTGGTGAAGCCGGACGCGCCCGCCGTCGTGGATGCCGAAACGTGCACGGGCTGCAAGAAGTGCATCACCGAGATCGGCTGTCCCGGCATCGGCTTCGACGCCGACGCGCGCGGCCCGCGCAGCAAGCAGCGTGGCCAGGCGTTCGTCGACCCCAGCCTCTGCAACGGTTGCGGCCTATGCGTCCAAGTGTGCCCCTTCGATGCGCTGTCGATGACGGAACCCCAAACAGATGTTTCACGTGAAACATCTTCGGACGCTTCTGGGTCGGAAGGAGGCTGCCATGCGTAACGTGTTGCTTTCGGGCGTAGGCGGACAGGGCACCGTGCTGGCGGCGAAGGTGCTGGCCCAGGCCGCGCAGGACAAGGGTTGGCAAGTGCGCACGGCCGAGACTATCGGCATGGCGCAGCGCGGCGGCAACGTGGTGTCGCACGTGCGCATGGGCGACGCGGGCGAGGAGGTGTTCGCCCCGCTGCTGGCCGAGGGCACGGCCGACCTCGTCATCGCGTTCGAGCCGGCCGAGGCCGCCCGCGTGCTGCCGTTCCTCGCGCCCGACGGGCTGCTGGTCACGGCCACTACAGCCATCCAGCCGGTCACGGCGGCGCTGTCCGACAAGCCCTATCGCGCCGACAACGTGCTGGCGAGCATCGAGCGATCGCTGGCGGGCACCGGCGCGCGCTTCGTCGCGGTGGACGATGTCGCGCTTACCGACGCGGTGGGCAGCCGCAAGGTGTTGAACTCGGTGCTGCTGGCCAGCGCTCTCAAGGAGGGCCGCATCGCGCTCGACCTCGACGACCTGCGACGCGCCCTCGAGGAGTGCGTGAAGCCGCGCTTCGTCGCCCTCAACCTGGCCGCCGTCGACGCGGTGGCTGCGCGATAATCTTCGCGCCCCGCGCCCCGCGCCCCGCGCCCCGCGCCCCGCGCCCCGCGCCCCGCGCCCCGCGCCCCGCGCCCCGCGCGCGGTTAGTTGGGGAAGGCTCCTTGCGCGTTCGGGGTCGCCATCGTCTTTAAGCACCGCCCCCTGATGTATACTGCGGTCATTCAAATTTTGTTTGAATAGTCGGCGGAAGGCGAGGGCGTTATGGGGCGGGCGATGGATCAGGTGTTGCTGCAGGAAGCGGTCGATTTGGCGCGCAAGCTTTGGCACGCGTACATCATCGAGCCTTCGGACGAAAGCGTTCAATTCATCGTGGACACCATGGATCCGCAGAACCTCTCGCTCATCGGCACAGGAAAGCACGAGCTCTATGTCAACCTCGAGGCGTTCTTCGCGGGACTCGAGCGCGATCAGGAAGAAGCTCAGGACATCACCTTCGAGATCCTCGACGAGTACTACGAGCCGCGCGCCATCGGCGAGGACACCTGCATCGTGTTCGGCACGTTGTGGGCGCGTGAGCGACCCGACCGTCCGAAACCGTTGCTCGTGGAAATGGACACGCGTTTCACGCTGGTATTCCGTCGCGAGGGCGACCGGTGGCTGCTGGTGCATCTGCATCATTCCACGCCCAACGTCGATCAACGGCGCGAAGAGTACTATCCGAAAACGGCTACCGAGCAGGCGAACGCCGCTTTGGAGTATTCCAAGGCTATGGAGCGCCGCGCCGAGCTCGATTCTATGACCGAGCTGTTGAACCATGCCGCGTTCGAGAAATATGTGGCAGCGGCGCTTGTCGAAGGCGGCGAGGGCAGCGCTTTCTTCATGATCGACCTCGACAACTTCAAAACGGTGAACGACACGTTGGGCCATCCTGAAGGCGACCGGGTCATCCAAGAGTTCGCCGACGTGCTGTTGCGCGTCTTCCCGCGCGATGCGCTGGTCGGGCGCATGGGAGGCGACGAGTTCGCCGTGTTCTCTACCTGCCCGCTTTCGGTAGAGGAAGCCCAATGCAAAGCGTGCGAGCTTATCGAGGCATGGGGATCGCATTCTGCTTCGCGTGCCGTAGAGCTGGGATGTTCGGTGGGCATCGTGCGCGTTGTGCGAGGCGAGACGTTCTTCGACCTCTACCGCGCCGCCGATTGCGCTCTGTACGCCAGCAAGGACAACGGAAAAGGCTGCTACAGCTGGTGATCGCCGTCGGCGCTGTGTCGCATGATAGCCGGTGCCGAACTGCCCTGCGCGCTGGTTCGTCTTGTTGTTCTGGCCAGAAATCGTAAGGCCGATATCGGAGCATCATCGCCCCAAAAACACGCTTCACGCGTTGAGGCGTGTTTTTGGGGCGATGATGCTTCCCGGGGAACTTGCGGGTTTGCAATCGCACGCCCTTCGCCTAGAATAGACGCATGGAATTCGCGAACGACAACGACATCCTCTTCTTCCCAGCCGTGGTTTCGGCGGGTCGATGGCTTTAGCTTCAAGACTCGCGCCCGCGGGCTTGAAGCATCCTCATATCCGGTAGAAGACCATCGTCCCAGAAGGGGATCATCATGCAGCTTACCAACGACCAGTTCGCCCTCATCAAGCAGCAGTTCGCCACGCTGAAGGAGCGCTCGGCGTTTTACGCCGCCAAGTTCGACGGCATCGATTTGACCGATGTGCAAACCCAGGAGGACTTCGAGAAGCTTCCGTTCTCCGAGAAGGACGATCTGCGCAACGCCTACCCGCTGGGCCTGCAAGCCGTGCCCGACGAGGAGATCGTGCGCATCCACAGCTCCAGCGGCACCACGGGCACGCCGGTCATCATCCCCTACACGCAGCAGGACGTCACCGACTGGGCCGTCCAGTTCGCGCGCTGCTACGAGACGGCGGGCATCACGAACCGCGACCGCATCCACATCACCCCCGGCTACGGCCTGTGGACGGCTGGCATCGGCTTCCAGCTGGGCGCTGAGCGCCTGGGCGCCATGACCATCCCCATGGGGCCGGGCAACACCGAGAAGCAGCTGCGCATGATGCAGGATCTCAAGTCCACCGTGCTGTGCGCCACCAGCTCCTACGCGCTGCTGCTGGCCGAAGAGATCGCCGAGCGCGGCATCCGCGACCGCATCTGCCTGCGCAAGGGCGTCATCGGCAGCGAGCGGTGGGGCGACAAGATGCGCCAGCGCATCGCCGGCGAGCTGGGCGTGGAGATCTACGACATCTACGGCCTCACCGAGGTGTACGGCCCCGGCATCGGCATCTCGTGCGACGAGCATCACGGCATGCACATCTGGGACGATTACGTGTACGTGGAAGTGATCGATCCCGACACCGGTGCGCCCGTGCCCGACGGCGAGGTGGGCGAGCTCGTGCTGACCACGCTGCGCAAGCAGGGCGCCCCGCTCATCCGCTACCGCACGCACGACCTCACGCGCATCATTCCGGGCGACTGCACGTGCGGCTTCGGCCATCGCCACCCGCGCATCGACACGCTGACCGGCCGCACCGACGACATGTTCAAGGTGAAGGGCTGCAACATCTTCCCCGCCCAGGTGGAGGAAGTCATCGCCGCCACCGACGGCACGTCCAGCGAGTACCAGGTGATGATCGAGAACATCAGCGGCAAGGATGTGCTCACCGTGCTGTTCGAAACCCCGCTGCAAGACGAGGCGAAGGCGCGCGCCGAGGAGGAGCTGGCCCTCATCTTCAAGGCGAAGTGCGGCTGCACCCCCGATGCCAAGGGCGTCCCCATGGGCGAGCTGCCCCGCAGCGAGAAGAAAACGAAGCGCATCTTCGACAGCCGGTACTAAGAAAAAGCGCTCAGCCAATGCGATTGACGTTGGCTGAGCGCGTTCAGCGTGGGCGCTCTACTTTACCGCCCTATATCGCTGGTTTCTGCTCGTAGGTTTGCCGGGTATGGTCATTTCGATCAAGCCGGAATCTAACGAGGGCTTCAAGTAGAGATCTCGAAAGTTCTTGCGGTCGGCCAAGCCTATCTTGCCCATGAGCTCAACAAGGCTCATCTCGCTTTCTCCGAGGGCTTCCAATACGGCCTTAACTTGGGGGGTATCTTGAGGGGTATCTTGAGGGGTATCTTGGGGGGCGTCGAGGTTCATGTTCCAAAGAACCACCTTGAAGAACCTGCCGTCATCGACGAATCTCGGCATGAACCGTTCCTCGTAGTTCGGAGCGAGTGCGGTGCGCTCCCGTATGAGCTTGAGGCCGCTCCCTTTGCGCTCCATGAAGCGCATCCTTTGGAACAGGTCGGCTATCACGGGGTTTCTTCGAACGCTCTCGATGGCTCCAAGGTCGGCATCTTCGTGTAGCATTCCGTCTACTTTGCCGCCGGGCGACGTGATTTCCAGACGATCGTCGAAAACGTATACCGTGACTTCAGCGCCTCCTATTTCGTACCGTCGGTGGATCAATGCATTGACGAGCGCCTCTTCGACTGCGCGCATGACGTAGCTCGGCGTCTCGATGCGGTCGTCGTCGGTTTTTGTCCATGCAACGCGGTTGTGCCGATCAACGAAGTCCATAGCCTCGCGCAGCAGCTTTACGAGACAGCCGGAATACTCGTGATCGTCGAGAACCTCGCCGTCGACCTTTGCCTTGTCGAGCCCATTCCAGCGTGTGCAGAATACGCGGTTCTGGCGCAGTATGGGCTGGTCGGCGAGGAGAACTCCTGCATTGGTAAGGAGGCCGTCGGACTTGGCGAGGCCGAATGAAACGAAGTCGGTGTCGGCCAAGCGATCCCCCGTACGTTCGAAGTACGAAGCCCTCAAAGTCTCGAAACTGTAATCGTCTTTGCGAAATGCGGTTTCGATCTCGTCGAAATGGGTATGTGATCCCCGCATGGACAAGCTCCTGAGCTGGACGGAGGAGGCGGGCAGCGATTGGTTTCCGGATCGTACGTATACGATTTGGGAACCGTCGCCCACATAGACGTAGGGGCAGTCGTCGCCTGGCCCTACGCGCAAGAGCACGATACGACAGTCATCCTCCTCCACGGCTTCCAGGCGAAATGGTGGGGTAGGATCGATCCTAGCGTTAATCAGTTCGCTCGCTTTCTCGGCAACATGCTGGGGGTCGTCGAGTCCCACAAGATGGCCTTTGTCGTCTATTCCAAAAGCGAGCATACCGCCGGTTCCATTGGCGAATGCGCAAACTGACTTGAGCCAGCTTTTCGGCTTCGTCTCTTCGAGAGTGACCTTGTAATCGATACTGGTCGTTTCTGCTATGAATTTGCCAAAGATGCCGTCCTTCTGCAATGCTCCTCGCCCTCCTTTTCGAGATGCCGGTACGATTATCGCTGGACGGTATCGAGTGGCAATAAATGTTTTTGCAGTTGGTTGCAAGCCCAAGGCCATTCGATCCGCTCCTGTTCGAGGCGGATGGCGCCGAAGCCTTGATTTGCATCGCCGGCCAGCAGCCTGGCAAGCGCGGCTTGTTCGCTTTCTTTCAGATAGCTAAGCGTTCCCGTGTTTGGTTTTGGCTCCTCTACGCACAGATCGTAGTGCCGATCCAGCGTCGCCTCATCCATCATAACCGAGTTGACATGGTCAAAATAACAACGGAACTGGTTGAGGATGGCGAACCCATTGCTGTCCAGGTCGCCCCAATAGAGAATCGGGGTGGATGCAAACCACGACACTTCTCGGAAATCCTTTACCGCATAACCGCTTCCATGAATGGCGAAAGCTCCTTCTATCGAAGGCATGGCCAGCACGTTTACCAGATTCTCGCATACGATAACGACATCTGGCCGATGCGTGCAACGATCTAACTGCGCAGCCGATACGGAAACTTCCGTCAAACCGCCCAATGCCAGTCGAACGTCGAGCGCGCGCATCCGGAACTGGGTAGATTGCTTGCAAAAACATGGATTGCGTCCGATCATGGCTCGATGAAGCGGATCGACAACAGCGCGGTGGCGCTCCATCCATTTCGTGTCAATGCCCCGGATCGGCAGTTGGCGAATGTAGGGGGTTGCATCGGGGTGTCCGACGAGCCAGTCGAGAACGCCCAGAACTATGGACCAATCGCGCTCCTCAAGCTCGCAACACTTCCCAACGCTCGATTGAACCGCAGCAACCAGCACATCGGCCTGCGCATCCGGGCACATCTCGGACCATCGATTCGACCATCGATCGGCCAACTGCTTCGAGCGTAGGACAAGCGTGTTCCATTGCTCGGAACGGTTCGCGCAACGCGCTATTGCGTCGGGGTCTTCCAAAACGAGCCGAACGGGAACCGTCTGCGGTCCTGCGCTTCCCCACTCGCGTTTTTCCCAAAGAATCGCGTCAGTCCAGGGACACGCACGCCACGACTGCGCCCATGCTCGAGCGGCACCGGGATTGTTCAAGACGCGACGCTCAGTAGGAGGGTGCAAAGAGATGGAGCAGCGCACCGGCTCGCCATCTGCGCACTGTCCGATCTCCTGTCGAAACAGGAGGGCCGCCCAAGAGCGGGAGTCCCTATCGAAGCGCCTCGCTGCCTTTTGACTGGCTTCGGGCACTGATACCATGCAGGGAGGGCTATCGGCCATCGACGACCTCCATCCACCTGTCATCAGCTTCGAATACGACGGAAGACAACCGCGAATGCCTATCGTCGGAGCATGTGACCATAACCATGGCTCCGATATGATCTTCCGCCGTCTGCAGGAGCTTGCCCGGCGTTGCCAGAACCATATGGAAGCCGAATGCCTCGAATATCCCCAAGGCTTCCTCTGCGAAATGCCGATCGGATTTGTCGAAAGCCTCATCGAGGATGATCGTGCCGTACGACGGCACGGGCTGGTCTTCGTCGGAAAGCTGATAGCGCAATGCTGCCGCAAGGCAGAAAAAGACGAGCTTCTGCTTTTGACCGCCCGAAAGGCCTCCGTCGTTGCTGTGGACGTTCACCACGGCACCGTCGCCCGCAACCTCCTTGGCGATGAACTTCATATGGTCGGGCGTATTCAAACACGCCATGCGCCATGTTTGGTCGGATCGGTCGTTCGATCCCAGCCTTTTCATGATGGCTGCCGTCCGCGCGTAACGACGCTCGGCCGCCTCGAGGTCGTCTTCCTCCCATGATCCCCGGGTGATCTCTTTCAGGTCTGCAAGGAATTCGTTCACGCGGAGACTCCGATGCTCCTTCACTTCGATCTGCAAATGGATGCCGGAACTAAATTCTGACAGGAGTAGCGATCGGTTGACCGGCACGAGACGGTCGCGCACCTCGCGAAACGCGTTGCGGATTTCCGACGAGATTGCGGTTATCTGATCTTGGCTGAAGCTGTTCAGCACATCGAGGAATTTGCGCTCGTATTGGGGCAGCCCGCTTGCTCTTATCTGGCGGTAACGGCCGATGTAGGCGTCTCTGTCCTCGAAACTCGCGCTCAAGTCGGCAGCTAGGAGTTTCCAGGTCGACTTGTATTGTTGCAGTACCAACTCGGTTCGCCTTCGCGCATCTTGTTGGGCTCGCGCTGCTTTAGCCACGCGAGCATCCAATATCCTTTGGACATCGTTCGACGTTTGGTATACGAGGGACGTGTCCGAATCGAATCGGTCGTTCGCCGACGAAAACAAATCGATGAACTGGGCCCTCGTTTCGTCGTCCATCGCGATGCCAGAAGGGTTTCGCTTGTTTATGCGTCTCTCGACCTCGGCGATGTCCGAACGCGTGTCCTGTATTCGCTCCTCGTTTGTCTGCTGGTTGACGAGCGCCTTTTGAACGGCCTTGTTCGCCTCGTCAAGACGCCCCTGCGCAGTTGCGCGCCTGGATTCGGCCTCTCTGAACGCATCGCTTTGAGCGAGTTCGTCGTAGAATGCTTGCGCGCGTTCGAGATCGAAAGCTGCCTGCGCGTTGTCGTAATCTTCCCAATGCTTGTCTCGCAGGCTTCTCTCGGTGCGGCATAGGGCTTGGCATTCCTGCTCTTTGGCGGTGATCTCGGCCGTCGCATTGGTTGCGACGGCGAGGCTTTCGGAGCACAGGCGCAATTCCTGTTCCAAGCGCTCGATTTTCCGGTCGTTCGTGCTGCCGAGGACCCAGCGGCTTCGATCGGTTATCTTGCGTCGGTCGTCCTTGACATGGTGTTCCCCGGCTTTCGTTTGGCCTCCCCGCGTGAGTGCGCGATCATGACGCTCCATATCTGCAGGGGAATCGACGCACACGTAGTCGAAGCGATCGCGCAGGAGCTTGTTCGCCCATCGAGAGAGAGACTCGTGGCTCGGCACCTGCACGACGGTAACTTTTCTCACAAGCGACTGCGGGTGGAGCGGCCGGTCTGGGACGGATACGTCGTCGGGCACCGCGTCGTACTCGAATCGTTCTCCGAGGTGAATGCTCTCGAGATACTCGTTGATCGACGCTGCGTGACGCTTTTCCACAAGCATCGTGCGCGCTCGACCGCCCAGGACTCGCTCGATGGCGGGCTGCCACGAGTCCTCTTCAGGCTTCACATCGATAAGTTCCCCCATAAAGGGCAGATCCTCCGTCGAAACTCCCAGGTGCCGGGCAATGCTCAGCCTGATATCGTGCAACCGGGAGGAGATGTTGCTCCTTTGGCCCCTGAGAAAACGGAGCTCCCCGGCGATCTCGGCATGCCGCTTCTTCTGCTCGCTTACTTCTCCGAAACGCGCTATCTTTTCATCTTCGTGGCCGTCCAGCCATGCGCGCGCAGTGTCCGCGCATGCTGCGAGCGTTCGCTTCAAAGCCTCGAATTCCTCTCGCGTGGAGGGCAAGGGGGATTCGATGGCCATCTCGAGATCCTTCTCGAGCGAATCGCGGTTGCCTTCGATATGGAGCAGCTGGCGCTCTCGGTCGGAAACCTGCATGAGAGCGGCTTCGAGCGCTATGCCGCCCTGCTCGTTTAGCACGGCCTCGGCTGCTTCGAGCTTCTGCTTTGCGAAAGCTTGCTCGCTCTCGGCTTCTTTGACCGCTGTGGTCAGTGCGTCGGCATCGTGCAGCTGCCTTTCGAGGCGCCGTTTGAGCAGCGTAATCGAGGTATCGTCGGCAAACGACGCGAGTTTGTCGAGAAGTTGCCGGTTCTGGTCTTCTGTTATCTTCGCCTCAACGTATGCCTCTTCGTGACGCAGGAGCGGTTCCAGGCATTCCGTCTGCCGACGTTGGTCGACCACGCCGTCGTGGGCTTCTTCCAGCTCCTTGAATTGGGCGACCGCCGCAGTGGCCAAGGCGTGCGTACGCGGCGTGTCCAGCATGTACTTGCGGAACAGATCATCGAGCGATCCGATGTTTTTGGCGGCTTGCGTCTTGTGCAGGAGGGTGAGTGTTTTCGGGCTGCTGATGTGCAAAATATTGCATAGGTATCCTTCGAACGCCGCATGGTCTCTCCATGCCCGTCCCGTCTCTTTGTGATCCTTGTTGAATTGAGCCATGTCCGCTTCGTTCAAGCCGTAAGGCTCGAATTCGCTGAGCGCATGGTCTCCGCGGACGACTGCGAAGAATTTCTTCAGTCCTTCGGGGTTGACCGTGTTGGCCTTTTGGAAGAAGATGCCCAGCACGTTGATCGCCTCGTGACGACGCGCTTCCGAAGGGGAGCACTGCTCGATGTCGAAACCGTCCTCGTATCGAAGCATGACGCCGCTCCATACCGCGGCTTTCGGACGAAGATAGGTGTGCACGACCTCGCCCTCTTCGTCGGCGCTGTGCCCGCACGCGCCGCGCACGTAGTTGGAAATCGAACGGCCCTTATCTCGCTGGCCGCCGTTGCTGGCCGCTGCATTTAGGCTCAACTGGGTCGGGGGCGTCAGTACTGCCGCCACAGCATCGAGGACGGTCGACTTGCCAGAACCCGAAGGGCCGGTGATAAGCAGTCCGCGCCTGTCGACGGGAAGGCTCTGAAAACCGTTGAACGTCCCCCAATTCGCCATGTCCACCCGAGCAAGACGCCATTGTCCTGGGTACGGCACGCTTCCAGCGGTGTTAACGGTCGTCGTCATGGGGCTCTCCTTGGTTCGGAACGGCTTGCTGCGCTCGTTTGAGCATGAGCTCGAATTCCTCGCTGACTGCCGCCGCTTCTTCGGTTCCGAATATCAACTTGAGGACCGGAGATATTTCGAAACGGTCTTCGATGTCGCTCTTCAACAGTATGCGAGCTTCCACGAGCCTGTTCCACGATGCTTTCAGCTTGCTTTGGTAGCTCGACTGATCTTGACTTTCCAAGCGTCGATACTGAGCCAATTGCTCGAAAAGCTCGCTTTGCCCGATGAATACTCGGTTGGTGCCGCCCATCTGCAGCTCTTTGCGCAACGTGAGCACCATGATGGTGTCGAGCAGAGTCATCACGTTGCTTCGCGTTGCCTTCAGCACCGTTCTCTCGCCTGTCGAGGCGTTACGCGCGAAAGCGATTCCGGTCTCTGCGTCCACGTAGAGTTCAAGAAGCATGTCGGCAAGGTGCGAGGACAGATCCTGCTGGTTGTTCAAGACGGCCGACCATAGCGGGTCGCTTTCGTCGATGTGCGGTCCCTTGATCAGCTGCAGCAACGCGCATCGCGCATCATAGGGAAGCTTTCCCGTGTCCTGTGGCCACAAGTGCCTCTCGTCAAGAGGCCGATCCTCGTCGCACCTCTCCACGGTGTCAGGCGAAGGATTCCAGAAGTCGTCCATCAGCGCACCTCTTTCACGAACAGGAATGTGTCGACGCGGGCTTGAAGGTGTCTCCCGCTTTTCGACTGCCAGCGAATGATTTCCGATTCATTGGTCCTGATGCCCTGATCGGAGGCGAGCACCATGAGCCCTGCGATGCTTGCGATACCTTGAGTCGCGGGATACTTATCCAGGATCTCGCCGATCGAGGGATGCTTTGAATTGGAGGCGTCGCGCTCCGCGAAGAACGCATTCACGTTGCCGACCAGCTCGTCGTAATCGATTTCAACCTCGCGTACCTGCTCGTACAGCTCGGCCAACGTGAGCCTGCCGTTCTCTTCGAACGCGCTCGCGGGAATGGGCTGTGCGCTTGCGTCGGCAGGGTTGTACAGCTCCAATCGGGAGATGGGCGCGATCATGGTTTTGGTGAGCTCGAGCTCGATCGGAAGAGCGAAGGTGCAGCTATACGATTCCGTGAGCACGCTTGCCATGCCGAGGGTCTGGTCGAGAAATCTTCGCAGCACGCGGTCTTGCTGAAAACTCTGGCTCTGCACAAGCTTCCTCAAACCGCGCGACAACCCTGTTTTGGTCTCGTTCACGTCGCGCGCTTGATCGAGCAGTGTTTGCACGAATCTTCTGAGGAATCGGCGCTCTTCCGCTTCGAGCATGCACGCGAAATCGGTGTCGAGGATGGAGTCGATGTCGTCTTGAAGTTTCTCGAGCGCCTCTGAGTCGCGCAAAAGCGCATAGAAGCCCCCGAACGACTGGCCAGGAGGAGACTGCGTGATATGGTCGATGCCGGCGAACACGCCTTCGAGCGTGTCTTGATAGCCTTCTTCATAGCCGATAAGTTTGATGTACAGGTTTTTCGCGATCTCCTCGAACTCGGCGCTGACGCTGACGAAGTCGCGCGGTATCTCCTGAGCGAGATTGAGGATGTCGCGCGCTTGCTCCAATGCCTGATCGGGATCCATCGTGTCCAAGGTGCCTTGATCGAGTTCCGCAAGCTGGTCTTCTATACGCTGCTTCTCGGCCAGGAGGACTTTGCGGCGCCGGTCGATGTCGCAGTCGGTTGCGAGCGACGATTCCGCTATCTGGTCGAGGATCATGTTCAGCCTCGATTTCGTCGCTGCCCTATGGGGCTTCGCCAACCCTTTGGCGAAGCTGATGGCTGCCAAAGCGCCTGCGGAAAGCTCGTAGGTCTCCTGGCGCGAATCCGCGAGCGGCTTGCGCACAAGGTATCCGTCGCGTCTCCACTGCTCGCAATAGTCCCGCGCCGAGCGCTTTGGCCCTATCTCGGGAACCCGCTCGCGTAGCACTTCGAGATCCGCATCGACAAGGCTGACTAGATCGGCAACGGTTCTTTTGCCGGTCTCTTTCCCCAAATTCTCGTCGAGTATGGAGAGGATGATAGGCGCGTTTTGTGCATGAAGAAGCTTCCAGGCAACGTTGTCCTGCTGTAGAGATATGAAAGCAAGCGTGCTGGATACGACTGCCATGCAACCTGCCTAACGTCGATGCCGGTTTTGAAATGCTCGTAAATGCGATCTTTCGACGCATACTCAGTATATGGCAAATAAAAATCCGAGTTGGGGCCTTTCTGGGACAGGGAAAAAATAGTAGTGTGATATAGAGGGCGTTATTATGAAACCAACTATTATTCGACTTTTCTCACCATGACAGTCGAAGCATCGCCTTCCTTTTCCATGTTCACTGATGTCTGTGCGACCCATTTCAGAATTCTCTTTTGAGTTCTGTCTTTTCGTGAACCCGTGAGATACGTGTGAAAATGGGCTCGGCGAATATGAGGAGTTATCGCACGGCCGCTGCCTGCGTTTTTGTTCGCGTGTCGATGCGCCTCGATAGAGGGCCCGATTTTTCCCCCAACGAGAAACGTTCGCGGCTCGTCCAGTGGCTCTTGATCGTTGTTGAAAGTGGAACTGCGATCAAGATCGTTCGTGTCCTTTCTCCGTGCGATTTCCTTCTCTACTATATCCGGCTCTTTTGAAGCGATATAGAGAAGCAGGCTAAGAATCGTATGAAGATCCTCGTCGACGAACACTTTGATCATCTTGCTCTTGCCGCCATTCGCTTGCAGATATGTTTCAACTACATATGCGGATAAATCTTTTATCGTCGAAAATCTTAAGGGGATAACGACGGGGATCGTGTAGCCGTTGCTTCCGATTATCGTAATTATGAAATGTTTTTCTACTCGGTGAGGTTGGTCTGATCGAGGCATCCACGCGTAATCCAGGAAAAACCCAACCGCATGTTTGAGCTTGCCGTCTGCATTCGAGAGCCGGAAGCCAAGATGTTCGGCAGATATAAAGAAGCAGGAGAACGGGAGGTGTTCAAGATGCTCCGAAAGATCAACGTCTGGATCGATGTCGGAACGCTGAAGTTCTTCAACGAGTGAAGAGTTGAACTCGAGTACCACGGGGGATCTCTTCCAATCGCAGCAAAGATTTGCTAAATCTATTGGAGGTATGCAGTCCCATGCTCCTCCTGGGCGTTGCAGGGTTTTGCTCGAAAGCAAAATGCGCTGGATCGCGCGTTCTTGTATTGCCAGGAACTGGACCTTGTTGATATCGTCGATATCCTGGTCGCATATCGCGAACATGTCGTTCTTGCCCATGCGCCATAAAGGCTTGGATAGCGTGGTGGCTATCTCGTCAAAAAACCCCGGCCATTTTTTACTAATATATGATTCGATATTTGAAACGGATGCGCGTGCCGTTTCAACAGAATTTCGGATGGTCATTAGAAACCCTTTCGTTTCGTTCCCGCGGTGTCAAGGTGCGCACCGCAGTGCCCGATCACAATTCGTTCGGTTTTCTCGTCTATTGCAAAGTGGACGCGCAGGGTCTCTCCTCTTTTCCCGCTCCTTCCTTTTACGTGCGGGGTGATGTCGATAATGCGTCCTTCGTATGTCCGTCGGCGGGCGCGTACATAGGCAGGGACGTCGTTGGTCGCTTTAGACTCTCTTAGCGAAAGGTCGTACCCCGTCATTCTCTTGTATGTGTCGGTGATCGACCCATCTTTTTCAGGATTATCCGAAAAGCAGAGGGGGTGTAGAACTGTTGCAAGGCCCAATAGGATCTGCCAGGTTTCATTTGCGCTTCCCGAAGCATGTGCCTGGGCGGATCGCACAGCTTCCGGAAGAGCGATGATTTTTTTCGGGAAGGCTTCGGTGGCAAGTTGAAGTGCATCTGCAACAGAAGAAGGAAGGCTCACCATTTTTTCCAAGGGATATGCATCGTTTGAGGTGGGTTCCTTCCGTTGGAGCTGCTCTGTCAAAGATTTCACGCGCCACTGCAATTGCTCGCTTTCATGAGCGATATCCCAAACACTATCAAGCTCTTGTTTAAGGGACGCAATTTTCTTCTCTTTGGAATCAATGTCTTTTTCTAGCAACGACGTGTATTCGCTCATATCGTCGATTTCTTGGTCCTTTTGCTCGATCGTCACCATAGACTCATCGAGGAGTTGGCTCATCTGAGCGATTTCTTCGATGCTCGCATTCTTCTCGCGTTGAGTGCGGGCAAGTTCATCTAATGCCTTGCTGTATTGAGCTTGCAGCTTGATTCGCTCGGCGTTTCGCTCTTCTTTCCCTTGCCCTTCCCTGTATCTGCTTGCGAGCTCGTCACGCCTTGCTTTGTCGATTGCGTTCTGAATATCTTGACAGCACGCGACGACTTTGTCTGACTGGGAAAATGCGCGAACGGAACCAGCGATGACATCGCTGGCGACACTCTCGCATATAGATCCCGAAAACCGAGAGATCCATTCGGATGAAAAGCGATAATGCCGCTTTGCATCACGAGGGTCGTCCATATTGAGACCTGGGAAATATACCTGAATGGAATGACGAAGCGGTCGGTAGGCGTAATTCCGTGAACCGCGGTCGAAAAAGGTTCCTTCAAGAACCTTGTCTAGTTCTTTGTTGCTCTTGTCCAAAGCGACTACGAAGGCGATGCCCGTCAGTTTTCTGGCAAGTTCATCAGGATTGACGGGGTACGCGCCGTCGTCGTCTGATGTGACGGCCACAAGCGGCACGTTTCTGATTGGCTTTGTGAGATCGTTGTAAAACTGATTGAAAGTATAAGGTTGTCCGTAAAAGCACTTGTCAATGAAGAGGGCGTTTCCGTCAAGGGGATCCTCGCCCGATATGCACGCTATCCCCTCGGTGTCGAGCAGTTTTCTGATGCAAATAGGAACATTGCGCGGAGGGGTTTTAACATCGGATCGCATATAGGTTGGATCGATGCTGTAAGACACCTGCACGGTTACGCTGTATACGCCTACGCTCGATTCTGTTATCCCGACGCAGGTGTGCCAGGTGCGCCACCAGCTTTCCGAGTCTTGCTCGCTGTAGTCCATAGCCCAGTGCTTTGGTATGCGATCCCCTTCCATGATTCTTGTTGTCAACGAGGAAGAAGGAGCGTCGATATCCATCGTCCCCTGTGCGAAGCTTTTCGAGAGGCGGACGGATCTTAGCGGCATGAAATCGTCGGAAGGATTTGAGACCCACGGCTCTAATGACTTCTGTATTTCTCCAAGAATGACACTGCTCGATATTTTTGTTGATGTTGTGCCTTTGCGGGATCCCCATGTTTCGAGCGAGCTAGCCATTGCACCACGAAGTGTCAATGCTGAATAGGCGCTCAATCTCATACCCTGATTCCACTTCAAAGCGGTGGAGATATCGAAGTCTATCTGTCTGGCTGGAGACGGTGTACGGTTGCCTCTCTGCCGTCGTTCTTTCTCGACTATCCAGTTTTGAAAGACATCTACGATGACGGGCCAAATTTCAAATTTGGCGTTGTCCGGATAGGCTTCAAATGTTGTCGCGTAGAACAAGGTTGTGTTATTGCGTCGCGTTATCATAAGGGAGCCTTCCGATCTGCCTGAGGCCTATCTTGAGCGATGTATCGTAGAACTGTTAATCGCGTTTTAATAAGAATATTACGCTATAAATCATATTTGAACCATAACATCGCATGCTCGCTTTCTTTGCTTTGCGTGGCGGTGGGTATGGTCCGGAGAAGCGTAAAAACAAAGCAATCCCTTGTGAATTAGAGTCCATGTGGTTCGTATTGCGATGGGTCTCGCGCGAACGCGAGGCGCGAGGACGAACCTCCCACCTCGACGCTTCCTACGCCCGGTCTTCTTTTCCGTCACATCCCATGCTCCACTATGGTAGAGTATGCGCATGCATTCCGCGAAGGGACATACCGCCGTCGAACAGCGCTGGCAGCTTCAGCTCGCCGTCGCGGCTGTGTGCCGCTCCCTCGCTCCGCGTCCCGCGGACTCGCTTGCAACGGTATTCGCTGTGCAGCCGGCTTCGCCCCACGCGTCCGATGTCGCCGCGACGACCAGCGCAATCGACGAGGTCGGTGCTGTCGCCCATCGTGCGGCCGACGCCTCTGACGCGCCCCTGGCCGGTCGAACCGCCTACCGTGCCGTTTCCTATTATTCCTATCGATATCTCTAGCACATGGGTTTGCCCGTGGTGCTTCGTCGGCGTCGTGCCGACGGGTGTTGCGTTCCGGCAAAGTCATGTGCGCCACCGCGCGGGCCCTTCCCGACGCGATGTTCCACGTGAAACAATTCATCGCATTGCAGTGCGACAAAGGAACAAATGTTTCACGTGAAACATCCGGTCGCGGAACACGAAGCAAAACGGGGCTCGCTTTCTTGGGGAAGAGCGCCCGCCGACGGGCGGCGCGCATGAATCGATAGGAAGACTCATGATCGAAAAGATATGCATGGCGCTTATTTTCGTCGGCGTGGCGGTGGGCGTCGGCATCTACTGCCGACGACACACCGGAAGCGTCGACGGGTTCATCCTGGGCGGCCGCAACGTGGGGCCGTGGTTGAGCGCGTTCGCGTTCGGCACCAGCTACTTCTCCGCCGTCATCTTCGTGGGCTACGCCGGCCAGTTCGGCTGGAAGTACGGCGTGGCCGCCACGTGGATCGGCATCGGCAACGCCATCCTGGGAAGCTTGCTGGCCTGGTGGGTGCTGGGCCCGCGCACGCGCGAGATGACGCACCGCCTGGGCGCGTCCACGATGCCCGAGTTCTTCGGCGCGCGGTTCCAGTCGAAGGGTTTGCGCATCGCGGCCGCGGCCATCATCTTCGTGTTCCTCATCCCGTACACGGCCAGCGTGTACAACGGCTTGTCGCGCCTGTTCGGCATGGCGTTCGGCCTGCCCTACGAGGTGTGCGTCATCGGTATGGCGGTTATCACCTGCGTGTACGTGGTGCTGGGCGGCTACATGGCCACGGTGATGAACGACTTCATCCAGGGCATCGTCATGCTGCTGGGCATCGTTGCCGTCATCGTGGCGGTGCTGGTGAACAACGGGGGCTTCACCGAGGCCCTCACCACGCTGTCGCTCATTCCCGCCGAGGGCAGCGAGATGGCCGGGCCGTTCGTCAGCTTCTTCGGGCCGAACCTGCCCGATCTCATCGGGGTCATCGTGCTGACCAGCTTGGGCACGTGGGGTCTGCCGCAGATGGTGCAGAAGTTCTACGCCATCAAAAGCGGTCCAGCCATCAAGCAGGGCGCCATCATCTCCACCGTGTTCGCCATGGTGGTGGCCGGCGGCAGCTACTTCCTGGGAGGGTTCGGCCGCCTGTACGGCGATCAGGTGGAGATGACCGCCGCAGGCACGCCGGTGTACGACTCTATCATGCCCACCATGCTGTCCACGCTGCCCGACCTGCTCATCGGCATCGTGATCGTGCTGGTGCTGAGCGCGTCCATGTCCACACTGTCATCGCTGGTGCTGACGTCGTCGTCCACGCTGACGCTCGATCTGCTGAAAGACAACGTGGTGAAGAACATGAGCGAGAAGAAGCAGTTGGGCTACATGCGCGTGCTGATCGTGGTGTTCATCGTGATCTCGGCGGTGATCGCGCTGGTGCAGTACAACTCGTCCATCACGTTCATCGCACAGCTGATGAGCATCTCGTGGGGCGCGCTGGCCGGTTCGTTCTTGGGGCCCTTCTTCTGGGGGCTCTACTCGCGTCGCGTGTCGCGTCCGGCTGTGTGGGCCAGCTTCATCGTGGGCGTGGGTCTGACCACGGGCAACATGGTCGCCGGGTTCGTGGGCGCGGCGTTCATCGCGTCGCCCATCAACTGCGGCGCCATCGCGATGGTGCTGTCGCTGATCATCGTGCCGGTGGTCAGCTTGTTCACGAAGCGCGTTGAGTTCGAGGTCGACCCGCCGCACGTCGAGGGAGCCATCGACCGCGAATACGAGCAGGAGCTGGAAGCGGAGTAGTTCTGAGCCGAAGCTTCGAAACCTCTGTCGTCTCAAAGTCTGCGGGACGGCAGAGGGTGCTTCGCTCCAAGAACACGCTTCAGCGAACGAGGCGTGTTCTTGGAGCGAAGCTTGCATCTCGGAAGCCGTTTGCCGCCTATGTCTCGCATGAAGCACCGGCTTGCTACGCGAGCGTATCGCGCGAAGCGCTGGTCGCGACCGCCTGTTTGGCGCATTGCGCTCGAAGAGGCTCCTTGTCAAGGGTCGCGCTGTTCCGTCTGACGGTCTTCCGTGCAGCCCGTCGCGTCCCGGATGGCGAAAACCCATCGAATTCGGAAGCTATCGCGCGCGTCGCGCTTGTTCGGCGCGAGGTTCCGCGTAAGGTATCCTCTGCCACCAGGCATTATGCGGGAGGGGTTTCCTCAGCGCGGCTACGCCGCGGACGAAATTTCCGAATTCGATGGGTTTTCGCCATCCGGGGGAGCCTTCGACTGCGCGGATAACTCGGTGCGCAACGCTGCCGAGGGCGATGCGTCGAACCGGCCGGTTAGCCCGGGTGTTTCACGTGAAACACCCGTTCGTCTTGGGTGGTGGCACCGCGCGCCGTCTACGGCTCGCATCAGCGCGCCGCGCGATGGCTTGTGTGCTGTTGGGGGGGGTTAGGGAGGATTCTCGTTCGACTCGCGACTCGGAACTTCCAGCCCCTGAGTACTCTGCGCTCGTTCCGTCCCTGCGTTCTCGCGCCCCGCGGGAGCGAAGGGGGCGGCGGCTCGCGTTCCGCGGTATACTGTCAGCCAGTATCGGCTCTCGTGAAAGCGCGCGCATGATCTTCCAGCTTGTTCTCATATACTTTCCCGCGCTGGTGTTCGGGTTTCTGTTCGCCAAGAACTACCGCAAGGAACCGCGGCAGTTCCGCAACGCGCTGTACTTCCTGCTGCTGTGCCTGTTCGCGCTGTACGGGTTGTCCATCCAGTTCGATCTGCCGTGGCTGGTGCTCATCGGCTTGGCGGCCATCCCGTTCGGCACGGTGGCGCTGGTGGTGTTCCTGCTGGCGAACACGTTCGTGGTGGTGAAGCGCGAAGGCCTGTCGCTGTCGCATCTGCTGCCGGGCCTGCTGGCGCTTTGCATCGTCATGGCGTGCGTGGGAGGTCCGGTGCTGCTGTTCGTCCAGGCGCCGCCCATCGTGCTGGCGTTGGCGCTGCTGGTGTTGATGGAGGGCTCGTACGTGGCGTTCACGTTCGCGGCCCTGCTGCTGTATTCGTGGTTGTACCGCCGTCTGCCCAAGCGCCGCGATTACGATTACATCGTCGTGCACGGCGCCGGCCTGTCGGGCACGAAGCCCACGCCCCTGCTGGCCGCGCGCCTGGACAAGGCCGTCGAGCTATGGGAGGCCGACCACCGCCGCGCCGTCATCATCGCGTCGGGCGGCCAGGGCGCCGACGAGGAGGTGTCGGAAGCCGAGGCCATGCGCACGTACCTCGTCGAGGAGCGCGGCGTGCCCGCCGATGCCGTCATCGAGGAGAACCGATCCACCACCACGATGGAGAACCTGCGCAACTCCAAAGCCATCATGGACGCGCGGTCGGGCGCGGGCGCGTACCGCGCCGCAGTGGTGACCAGCGATTACCACGTGTTCCGCACGGCCGAGTACGCGCACAAGATCGGGCTGGCCGCCGACGGGGTGGGCAGCAGGACCGCGCGCTACTTCTGGCCCACCGCGTTCATCCGCGAATACGTGGCCGTCAGCAACGCCCACCGCTGGCCGTTCGTGGTTATCTTCGTGTTCTGGCTCCCTTTCGCCGCCATCGCGCTGTTCCAGCTGTAGAACGCTTTGCGCCCGCGCCCGACGTCGCACGGCCTAACGCGTCGCGCTCGCACTTGCGTCCGACGTCGCGCGGCTCGCGTTCGCGCTTGCGCCCGCGTCCGACACGCGTGGCTCCTCGCGTTCGCGCTTGCTCCCGCGCCCGGCGTCGCACGGCCCCTCGCGTTCGTGCTCGCGTGCTTCGTCGATCGAAAACATCGGCGTTTTCGCCCCCTCGGGCGCGCTTGTCCTTGTATACTTAGGAAACTGGTGCCGAGCGGCGGCGATTCGGCCTGCGTCCTCAAGCATCGCGTCGGGAGAAGCGCGGCGAGGGTGAAGGCGGAACCACGTGCATGCCGTTCGGCGAATAGCACGACGAAGGGGATCATATGGAAGGATTCGACCTCATCAGCACGGGGGTATGGTCAATCATACCGCCGATTCTTGCGCTGGGTTTGGCGCTGATCACGAAGGAGGTGTATTCCTCGCTGGCCATCGGCGTGTTCGTGGGCATGGTGATCTACCAGTTCTCGCTCAACGGCGTGGGCGTCGAGCCGCTGGTGGACTCGTTCACCATGGTGCCGCAGATGATGGCCGAGCAGATAGCCGGCAACGGGGCGCTGCTGCTGTTCCTTGCGTTATTGGGCGCGCTCGTGGTGGTCATCGCGGCCGCCGGCGGATCGCGCGCGTACGCCGAGTGGGTGTCTACGCACATCAAGAACGCGAAGATGGCGCAGATTCTCACTGCGGTGCTGGGCATCATCATCTTCGTGGACGACTACTTCAACTGCCTCACGGTGGGCGCGGTCATGCGCCCCGTCACCGATCGATTTAACATCAGCCACGAGAAGCTGGCATGGATCATCGACTCCACCGCGGCGCCTATCTGCATCATCGCGCCGGTGTCTTCGTGGGCCGTGGCCGTAGGCGGCTACCTGGGCGAAGGCGGTTTCACCACGTTCGTCCAGTCCATCCCGTACAACTTCTATGCGCTGCTCACCATCGTGTTCGTCTTCTTCATGTGCGCTACCAAGAAGGACTTCGGCCCCATGCGCGTTGCCGAGGCCGAGGTGCAGAAGCCGGCCGACCAGCAGCATCGCATTCCGTCGAAGGACAGCGCTCTCGAGTCGATGTCGACGGTGGGCATTTCCGATCCGAACGCGGCCGACGCGCTGCCGGCGAAGCTGGATACCATTGTAGCCGAGGAGGACGAGCTGGACGAGGCTGCGAAGGTGGCCGTCGAAGAGTTCAAGGGCATGGCCATCTCTGACAAGGGACGCGTGTTCGACCTGATCATTCCCATCATCGTGCTCATCATCTTCTCGATTCTGGGCATGCTGTACGCGGGCGGCTTCTTCCAGGGCGTCGACTTCGCCACGGCTGTGGGCGAGAACCCGGTGTTCGGCCTGTGCATCGGCGTGTGCGTGGCGCTGGTGGTGACGGCGGCCATGTTCCTGCCGCGCAAGCTGATGACGCTGTCGGGGTACATGGACGGCGTGGCCGAGGGCGTGCGCTCCATGGTGGGCGCCATCATGATCCTCGTGCTGGCATGGAGCCTAGGCGGCACGTGCCGCTACCTGCTGGGTACGGGCGAGTTCGTCAGCGGCTTCCTGAACAGCATCGGCGTGGGGCTGGCTCTGCTGCCGGTGGTCATCTTCGTGGTGGCGGCGTTCATCGGCTTCGCCATGGGCACGTCGTGGGGAACCATCGCGCTGATCCTGCCCATCGTGATCGGCGTGTTCCCGGCGCAAGATCCGCTGTTCCTCGTGGCCATCGGCGCCACGCTGGGCGGTGCGGTGTACGGCGACCATGTGTCGCCTATTTCGGATACCACCATTCTGTCGTCGGCGGGCGCGCAGTGCAACCACCTGCGCCATGTGGCTACGCAGCTGCCGTACGCTTCGGTGGTGGCGGCCGTGTGTCTGGTGGGCTACATCATCGCCGGCTTCACGGGCAACCCGTGGATCGCGCTCGTCGTGGGCGCCGTGCTGATGATCGCGGCTGTGCTGGTGCTGAACCGCTCGAAGTACGGGGCGGTGAAGGCGTAAGCGCGAACGCGGGCAAGCGAGCAAGCGAAGCGCAGCGAGCGCCCGGGACGGCCACTCCGCCCCGGGCGCTTTTTTGCGCCCGAAGCCGCCCTGTGTCGCCCGGCGTCGCTTGCGCCCAGCGTCGCTCCCCGCCCGCCGCGCCCGCTTCGCCTCGCGCGCGACGGCGAGCGCCCCGCGTTGCCGCGCTCCGCATCTTCCCCGCCCGCCGCGCCCGTGTCGCCCCGCGCGCAATGGCTAACGCCCCGCGTCGCCCCGCCCGCCGTGCCCGCCAGATGTACGGATGTTTCACGTGAAACATCCGTACCGTTCAACGCATATTCCCAGTTCAAACGCCCATAGCTCGTTTCGTGCGATTGGAAGTTACATCCTTTCGTGCGATGGTGCGCTCCTTCCTCCGTCGTATAGTGCGCAGCGTTCGAGGCGGCTCGGCCGCCTGTCTACGAGAGGAGAGAGCAATGGGGAGCACGTTCACCAGAAGGCAGTTCGTCATGGGGGCTATGGTGCTGGGCGGGTCGCTCGCGCTGACCGGATGCAGCCCGAAGCCCGAGTCCAAGAAACAGGACGGCGCGTCGGGCGCAACCGAGCCCGTGCAAGCCGACATCATCGTCATCGGTTCGGGTCTGGCCGGCTCGGCCTGTTCGATCTCCGCGGCGCAGAACGGCGCGAGCGTGCTGCTGGTCGACAAGGCGCCGTTTCTCACGTCCACCTTCCTCACCTCGAAGGGCAACGTGTCCATTGCCCAGGTTCCAGAGAATAAGGACGAGTGGCGCTTCGAATCCGAGACGCCCGACACCATGGACCAGTTCGTCAGCCGCTACCGCAACCTCACCGAGATCGGCAAGGTGGACGCGCCGTACCCCGACTATAGCCGCATGCAGCGCATGATGGAGGAAAGCTGCGCCACCATCGCGTGGGTAGAGCAGCTGGGCATCACGTTCGAGAAGTCGTTTACCAAGGAGATGGTGGGCACCGACACGGTAAAGCCCGACGTCAGCGCCGACCCTGCGACGGAAGCGGGCGTCCAGGTGGCGAACGCGTTCGCGGCCGAATTCGAGCGCTTGGGCGTGCGGACGATGCTGTCCGCCGAGGCGAAAGAGCTGATCATGGACGGTGACGCCGTGGTGGGCGTGAAGGTCGAGGGGCCTGACGGCGTCCAAGAGCTGCGTGCGAAGGCCGTGGTGCTGGCCACCGGCGGTTTCGGCGGCAGCGCGGAGTACTGCGACCAGCTGGTGCCCGCCATCAACGAGATGGGCTTCCAGTACCTGGGCAACGCTATGAACACGGGCGACGGCATGACCATGGCCTCCGCCATTGGCGCCGCGCTGTACGAGGATCCGTGGGTCATCCCGAACGTCATCATGCCCACGCGCACGCTGACGAAGGCCGACGCGGGCTTCAAGAAGCTGTGCGACACCGGCATGGAAGGTGCTGCCACGTCGTCGAAGATGCTGGTGGACTCCACGGGCGCGCGCTTCGTGAACGAGGCGGCTCCGGTGACGGCGCTGGCCACGTCCATGACCGACAACCAGGCGGGGCCGTACTACGTGCTGTTCGACAGCTCGAACGCCGAGGTGGTCGCAGTCATCGAGAAGGGCCTGTCCACGGGCGACGTGCTGAAGGGCGTTTCGATCGAGGAGCTGGCCGACGCGGCCGGCGCGCCCCAGCTTGCGGCGACGTTCGAGGCGTACCAGCAGGCGGCAGCTGCGGGTGCGGACGAGGCGTTCGGCAAGAAGGCCGACATGCTGGCGGCGTACGGCGACGGCCCGTTCTACCTGGTGAAGTTCGTGCCGTCCTATGTGGCCACGATGGGCGGCGTGAAAACCGACGCATCGTGCCAAGCGCTCGGCGAAAACGGCAGCGTCATCCCCGGCCTGTTCGCGGTTGGCGAGGCCACGCACCGCTTCATGTACAACCGCAGCTTTGTGCGCCACTGCTCCAACTCCAGCGCCCTCACCATGGGTCGTCTGACGGGAGCGGCGCTGGCCACGGCGTAACGACCCGATCTTCCCTCGCGCGCAGGCCGGACCCCCTCCCCGGCCTGCGCTTGCGTTTGCCCGCCGTCAAGCATGCGTCGAAAATCCCCGCTCTATCGTCCCATAGGACGATAGAGATCCGCACGCGCTTGTCGCGGCACCGAGCGCGACGAATGTTTCACGTGAAACATTCGTTCGATTACGGATTCGTTGCGGGCTTTGCCCTCGCGACGGCGTCACCCCCTCCCCGATGGGGTTGCCAACGAAAAGGGCTAACTCTTCTTGGCGGCGCTCGTCTCCTCTATGAGGTCGAGCAATTCCTGGCGCGAGTGCACGTCCATCTTCGCGTAAGCGTGGCGCAGGTGGGTTTTCACCGTGTGCTCCGACAGCGTGAAACGCTCGGCGATGGCCCGGGCGCTGCGTCCCGCCGCAAACTCCTCGATCACTTCGAACTCGCGGTTCGTCAGCTCGTAGGTGCCCTTCATCTGCACGAGCGCATCGCCTGCCGACAGGTGCGCCAGCGGGACGGCCGCCGCTTCCTCGGGGGCGCTCGCATCGCCGACCGCATCCCGCTTCGACGCATAGCGAAGGTAGCTGCAGAACATGAGCGCCAGCGTGGCCACCAGCAGCCACACCGAGCCGACGAGCGCGAGCTGCGGATCGACGCCGGTTTGCTCCAACAGCGTCTGCGCCGCGAAGCGCCCCAGCGCCACCGACAGCCTCGCGACGCCCAAGGCCAAGCCCAGCAGGAAGAACGCCGGCAGCTTCCGCTCGTTCGCCTCGCTGATGAACATGAGCCACAGCAGCACGTAGAACGAGATGAGGAACGCGGTCATCAGCGATCCGGCCACGTGCCCGTCGGCGACGTTGAGGCTGCGGTACAGCAAGATGGTGACCAGGCACAACGCGGTGATGGGCGTGATGTAGTCGATGTTCGCCTTGCGCGGCTTCGCCACCAGCAGCACGGCCAGCATGGCCACGGCCGCGATGATCCCGAACAGGCCGGTGAGGTCGGTCTGCGCGTACTGCAGGTTGTTGTGGATGTCGAGCTCTATCACGAACCCGCAGATCAGCGAGAACGCGAACGTCCCTGCGACCGCGCGCTTCGTGCGCGAAAGCGCCTCGGCCATGGAGGTTGCGGGTGCGACGGATTCCTTCATCTGCTGGGCGACGAACGCGTTGTTGCGCAGGCACCACAGCAGCGCGGCGGTGGACAGGACGAACGACGCCAGCAGCATGATGCTGCGCCCGCCTGGGAACAGCGAACTGGTCAGCGGCGGAAGCAGCGTATCAATGAGGTACGCGACGGCGATCAGGGGAAGCGAGAGCCGCGGCCGGTAGCTGGTGAACACTTCCATCCAGCAGAGGATGGACAGCGACCAGCCCATGCCCGCCGTCACCTGCATGGCGATAAGCGCGATATCGTTTGTGTTGCCCGACGCAACGAGCACGGCGTAGATCGAGCTGACGACGACGGCCGCGACGAACAGCGGCTTCGCCCGGTCGATGCGCCCGAGGTAGGAGAGGACGGCGACGACGAGGAACGTGAGCCCGTCGGCCGCGAGGCCTACCAGGGCGTAGGGGCTGGGGCTGTAGGGCCCCGTGTTGAGGTCGAGCAGCCGCGCGCCCTGCAGCAGGCCGAACCCGAGCGTGGCCACCGCCGCGAGGGCGAGGATTCGCGTTTTGTCAGATGCGTGCGCGTTCATCGTTTCCCCTTTGCTTGCGAAACAGTCGCGCCCCACTATAACGCACCCGCGCCCGCCGCGCTCTGCGAAGCCGAGCAGAACCGCACAGATGTTTCACGTGAAACACTCGCTGCTCGCACCGCCGCGATCATGCGACCCTGTCGGACATTGAAGCGAACGAATGTTTCACGTGAAACATTCGGGCTGCGGAAGAAGCGCGCCAGGCGTTTTCGTGCCCACTGCAAATTGCGCTTCCTTGATCGAGCGCTTCCGCGTCGATCTGCGCGCTGCGGCGCCTGCGCCCAGTTTCGCCGTGCGAGGTTAGGGCGATGGGCGCGCTACCCGCTCACTACGCGGGGCAGGGCGATGTCGTGGGGCTCGCAGGGGACGGTTTTCACGCGCTGCTCGTCGAAGGCGATGCCGACCACGGCGGCATCGGCGCGCAAGCGGGGGAGCAGCTGGTCGTAGTTGCCGCCGCCGTAGCCCAGGCGCCGTCCGGCATCGTCGAAGGCGACCAGCGGCACCACCACGGCGTCGAGCTCCTCGGGATCGACGGCCTGGAACCCGTCACGCTCCAGCGCTTCGCAGGCAAGGCAGCGCAGGGGCGCGCCAAGGAACCCCGCTGCGGCCGCGTCCAGCTGCTCGCGCGCCACGCGGTAGAATCGCATCAGAGGCGACCCGCTCGTGTCGCCCGTTTCGCCCGCTGCCCGCCGTTCGCTCGCCTCGCCCGCTGCCCGCGATCCGCTCGGCATTCGCGGCGCGTCTCCCGCCCGCGGCTCGCTCGGCACCGGCGACCCGCCTGCTTCGTCCGCGCCCGCGCGACCCGCCGCCCGCGACCCGCCCGCCGCAGGCTCCTCGCGCACCATGCAGGGGAAGCACACGTCCCAGCCGCGCGCGTACGCCGCCTCGACGAACGGCCGCGTGTCCACCTCGCTGCGCATCGACGCGAACACGGCCACAGTGGGAACCGCGCTCCCGCCCGTCGCATCCGCGCGCGACGTCCCCTCGGCCGAAACCTGCGCCGTCCCCGCACCTTCCGCGCCCGCCAGCGCTTCCGCCAGCACCTGCTCCAACCGCGCGCATATCGCCGCGCTCTTGCGCGCACGCACCTCTTCCGGAAGCGCATCGCGACGAGCCAGCACGCGCGAGCGCAGTTGTTTTTTCGTCTCCATAGGCCGCAGTATAGCATCGACGTAACGGCGCCGTTGCACGATAATGGCGGAGGTGTGGGGAGTTAGCGCAAACGTAACCGTTTCCATTCGATTTGACCTGCAAACCCATCATTGACCTTGCTATAATCGTTTTGCATTGGGTACACTCGGACCACCTTAGATAGCTCTCCCTCGCAGTCGCAAGGGGTGCACCACCTCAAACGACGCTGCGTATGCGTCGTTTGTTGTTTTCTAAGGAGAAATTGACTACCAAGCATATATAAGTAGGTCGCTCACCAGGCATCATGCATGCCGGGCGACATAGAGTAAGGAGACAGCAGTGCAACTCAAGGCATCCACCGATTACGGTATGCGCGCCATCTTGTACTTGGCTGCGCAAGGTACCACCTGCTCCTCGAAAGATATCGCGGAGGACATGTCCATTCCGCGCGACTACCTCATCCAGCTGGCGCAGCTGTTGCGCAACGCAGGCATCATCGAGGCCCGTCCGGGCAAGCACGGCGGCTATCGCCTGGCGAAGGATCCGGCCGACACGAACGTGCTGGAGATCATGGAAGCGCTCGACGACGATGCGAAGCAGTCCACGCGCGCGAAGCGCGATGCGCGCAAGGGCGGCGCGATGGTGCAGGAGATCAAGCAGGTCTACGATCTCATCGAAGAGAGCATGGACGCCTATCTGTCCAGCTTGACGGTGCAGATGCTGCTCGACTGCGCCCGCAACGGCGACAACAGCCGCACGTTTTTGGCCGAACGACTGCAGGAAGAAAGCCGCCGCCTGCTCGACGCCGTCAAGTAGCGTCGACGCAGCCCGGCGGCTGCGCTCTTTTCGCCGCGCCGCCGCCGAGGCGTCTAGATGCCCAGCACCTGCATCACCAGCAGCACGGCGGTGAGCACGGTAACGATGCCCACGGTGACCCAGATCAGCACGCGCGACACGATGCGCGAACGGTACGCGCCCATAACCCGCTTGTCCGCGGCGATGATGGCCATGAACACCAGCAGCACCGGCAGCACCAGGCCGTTCACGAACTGGGCGGTCAGCATCACGCCCATGAGGTCGATGTTCGGCACCAGCACCACCACGGCAGAGAACGCGATCACGAACGTGAAGATGCTCTTGAACAGCGGCGCCTCTTTCCACTTGAACGAAACGCCCGCCTCCCAGCCGAAGGCCTCGCAGATAACGAACGCCGTGGTCAACGGCAGCACGCAGGCCGCCAAGAACGACGCGGCGATCAGCCCGATGGCGAACAGCGCTTCGGCGTAGTGCCCGGCGAACGGCGCCAGCGCGCGCGCCGCGTCGGCGGCCGACTCGATCTCGATTCCCTGCGGGAACAGCACCGATCCCGTGGTCACGATGATGAACCAGGCCACGAGGCACGCGGCGATGGTGCCCGCGATCACGTCGACCTTCTGCGAGAACAGGTCCTTCACCGACACGCCCTTTTCCACGACGTTGCTCTGGTTGAAGAACATCATCCACGGCGCGATGGTGGTGCCGATCATCGCGATGACCAGCGACACGAAGCTCTGGTCGTTCACGATGCGCGGCACGACGGTGCTGGTCAGCGCCTCTTCCCAGTTCGGCTCGGCCATGAACGCCGCCACGATGTAGGTGACGAACACCAGCGACAGGATGAGAAACACCTTCTCCACGCGCTTGTAGCTGCCGCCCACCACCAGAAGCCACACGGCCACGGCGGCCACGGGCACGGCCAGGTACTTCGACACACCGAACATCTCCATGCCGCTGGCGATGCCGGCGAACTCGGAGAACGTGGTGGCCACGTTGCCGATGAGCAGCGCCAGCATGGCCAGCGCGGTCAGGCGGATGCCGAAGCGCTCGCGGATGAGCGCGGCGAAGCCCTTGCCGGTGACGGCGCCCATGCGCGCGGCCGTCATCTCCACCACGATCAGCAGCACGCACATGATGGGGATGACCCACAGCGTGGCGAAGCCGAACTTCGCGCCCACGGTGGAATAGGTGGAGATGCCGCCCGCGTCGTTGCCGGCCATGGCCGTGACGATGCCGGGGCCCAGCGCTGCCAGCAGCAGCCAGATCTTCTTGGGCTGCTTCTTCTCGGGAACCTCGACGAGCTCGGTCGACTCGGCCGCGTCGACGGCGACGTCGCGCAGCTCGAGCTTCTCGTTCTTCTTCATCATCATGGCGCTACCTCCCGGCGTAGCCGATGATCTGCAGCAGCACCAGCGTGTACAGCGCTAGGAACAGGATGGACGCCACGAGGCCGCCCAGCACCTTGAGCAGGGTGGCCTTCGTCTTGTCGCCGCTCACGTCCTCTTCGATGGCGTCCCACGCGTCGTCGACCGTGACGATGCCCAGCAGCACGCCGTGCTCGTCCACCACGGGCATGGCGGGCAGCTCGTACTTGAAGATGTCGGCCGCCACGTCCTCCTCGGTCTCGTCCGGCGTCGCGGAGATCACGTCGTCGAACATCACGTCGCGCACGGGCCGCGCGTCGTCGGTGAGCACGAGGGTGCGCAAGCTCAGCACGCCCACGAACTCGTCGTAGTCGTTCAGCACGTACACGTAATGCACGGTGGGGTGGTCGTCGTCCAGCTCGCGCAGCACCTCGATGGTCTCGCCCACGGTGTTGTCGGCCTTCACGGCCACGAACTGCGTGGTCATCATGCCGCCGGCCGTGCCGTCCTTGTAGCCCAGCAGGCGGCGGATCTCGGTGGCGTCCTCCACGCCCATGAGGCGCAGCAGCGTCTCGGCTTTCTCGTACGACAGGTCGCGCACGATGTCGGCCGCGTCGTCCGGGTCCATGTCGCCCAAGAGGCCGGCGGCGCGGGCGTCGTCGAGGTCTTCGATGAAGTCGGCCTGGTACTCGTCGTCCATCTCGGAGATGGCCTCGGTGGCCTGCGCGTCGTCCAGGTGCTGGAACACGTTGGCGCGCTGCTGGGGGTCCAGCTGCTCCAGGATGTCGGCCACGTCGGCGGGGTGCAGCTCGTCCAGGCGCTTGTGCGTGACGGACAGCTGCACTTCGGACAGGTCGCGATCGAGCAGGTCCATGTAGTTCCAGGCGATGATCTGCTCGTCGATCTTCTTGCCGAACACCTTCGCCACGGCCACCACGGCGCGCTCCAGCCAGGAGGCCAGTCCGCGCAGGATGCCGCGCACGCCCACTTCGGCGCCCAGCAGGCGCAGCTGCGAGCCCGAAACGGACAGCTTGAGGTCGTTGACGCGCACCACTTTCAGGCCTTGCGTATCCACGATCTGACGGTTCAGCAGGTCGCGCGCCAGCAGAACTTCGTCAGGTTGCAGATAGCTGAAGCGGATGTCGTGCGCCTCGGCGTTGAGGGTGATCCCGTCCTCGTCGAACGTGTCGACGTACTTGCGCCACGAGATCATGAACGGAACCTTGCCGGGCCCCTGGAAGGCCAGGCTGGTGATGCGCGGGAACACTTCGCCGGTGGAGATGGCGAGGTCGGAGATGGTGCCGATCTTCTCGCCCTGGATGTCCACGACGGGTTTCCCCATCATTTGAGAGAGGTAGAGCATGGTGGTATCCCTTACTGTCATGCCCATGGCCGTACACCTCATGATACCGTGTGCAAAGACGCGCGCGTCGCGCGCAATGCAAAATGTGTGTCAAGCCATGAGCCGCCGCAGTCGTTCCTTCGACTGCCGACGTAAGGGAAGACGAAGGAAGAACTACTTACTGTGAGGCTTCGATTTTCGAACCTTCAAGTACGTTCCTTTCCCTGACCAATAAAAAATCCGCACGTGCTGCTGCCAGTCGTTGCGGAATTAGAAGCTGAAATGGTGCGCCGTGAGGGATTCGAACCCCCGACGTACTGATTCGTAGTCAGTCCCTCTATCCAGCTGAGGTAACGGCGCACGTCGAAACAGCAAAAGTTATTATGCCGGTATTGCCCCATGCTGTCAACGACTTTTTCAGACTTTTTGGGAATAGTGCGCGAAATAGGTGTTTGAACTGGCGAAACGAGAAAAAAGTCGGACGAAGGCCGCCTGTTCGTCATGCACTGCGCCGAGTACGGGGCGCTTCCGGTGCGCGTCGATGTTTCACGTGAAACATTCGCCCGCATTGCGGGGCGATTACAAGCGGGCATGCCCGGCCTCTTCGTGCGTGCGCGTGGCTAGGATGAGGCGGAACGCGTCTTGAATCCAACGAAGAAAGCGAGGCTGTTATGACGAAGACTGCGAAATGGTCGATGATCGGCGTGCTTGCCGCTCTGGTGCTGGCGCTGTTCGCCGTTGCCGGCTGCTCAAGCGACAACGCGGGCAACAACGACAACGGAGGCGACAACGCCAACCCTGCCACCGAGAACAACGACAATGGCGGCGGGAACAACGGCGACAACGCCGACAACAACGGCAACGACAACAACAATAACAACAACGGCAACCAGATGGGCGACGGCAGCAGCATCGGCGAAGGCACCGTCCTCAAGGTTCCGAACGGCTGGGTTGCCTATTCCCAGAGCGACATGCTCGTGCTGCTGGACTCGAATGCCGACGTCCAGTACCAGTGGACGGCCGAGGTTAACGGCAACACCGTGCTGAAGGACACCGACGCCGACCTGCCGTCCTCCGGCTTCAACGATCAGAACTCCCAGGACGTCGTGGGCGCGGCCGGCATGCACGCGTTCGGGTTCCTGGCCGACGACCAGAACAACGGCGAGTCCACCATCACGATGAAACTGGCGAACACGTCGAATGCCAACGATGTGAAGACCACCATCGTAGTGAAGGCCACGGTGCAGAACGGCACGTTCACGGACGTGAGCGTGCAGGAGTAGCGCGCCTCCCGCTATACTGCGGGAAAGCGAAACCGCTCGGAAGGAGTGCGCGATGAAAGCTCGTCTGAAACTCGCGATAGCAGGAGCATGCATGGCGGCTTTCGTCGCGTTCGCCGTCGGATGCTCCGCTGCGCCGGGATCCGAGGTCCAGATCGCCGAAGGGTCGGCGGAGTTCAGCCAGAGCAACCTTGTGGTCAAGCTGGACGCGAACCCCACGACGGGGTACGAGTGGACCTTCCAGATCGACGGCTCGGCCGTGCAGCCCGACGGCGACGAGTTCGTCCCCGCGAGCGACGGCGCCCAGCCCAAGACGGGCGAAGGCGGCGTGCACACGTTCAACTTCAAAGCCGACGGCTCGGGCGAGGCTACGCTTACGTTCACGTATGCGCGGTCGTGGGAGGCGTCGGACAGCGACAAGAGCGTCGTGCTGCATGCGACGGTTGAAAACGGCGCGTTCACGCAGGTTGAAGAGCAGGCGTAAACATCAAAGGGCGGGGACGGCCGAGCGCCGTTCCCGCCCTTTCTCGTGCGGACTGCTCTAAATGCTGAGGTCGCGCCGATCGAAGGCCGCAACCGCCACGGCGAACAGCGCCACCGCGCCAACGGCCAGCGCGATCGCGCCGCCGACGGCTGACGCGTCGCCCGCGGCCAGGCCGTAGTAGTCGAACAGCGTCAGCGGGTTGACGTTCTTCAGGAACTCGAACTTGTCGCCCACCTGCGATATCATCTGCATGAGGAAGAACAGGATGTTCAGACCGCCTCCCACCCACAGGGCTGCCGTCGCGTTCGAAAACAGACATGCGGACAGGAAGCACAACCCGGCCATCGCCAGCCACAGGGCCAGCAATCCCGCATTCACCTGCATCAGCGCCTGCATATCCAGCTCGCCCGGGAACAGCGCCTCGGCGAAACCCACTTCGAGCGCCGTGACCACCGCCATGAGCGCCACCAGAATGGTCACCATCACGCCCACCATGGTTAGCGCGATGCGCGTGCGGCTGTTCGGCGTAGCCAGCAGATACGCCATGGCGCTGCGATCGAGGTAGCGCACCATCAGCTTGTTCGCCACGATCAGGATGAGCACGAGGATGAAGATGGTCAGCAAGAACCCGTACAGGTAGTTCAGCATGAAGTCGATGAGGGTGGTGGCCTGTACCGACATGCCGAACGCCGCAAACATCTCGGGCATGCTCTGCATCATGGCATCCAGGCTTTCTCCCAGCTCCGGATCGTACATGCTGACGATCACGCCGATGTACATGGCCAGCACCGCCGCGATGATGAGGCTGACGAACAGGTTCGCGCGCAGCTCTTTGGCGAACAAGGCTCTATTCATGAGAGCCTCCTTTCTCCACCTGGTTCGTCGTGCCGTACAGGTGCATGAACAGCTCTTCCAGCGTTTGCTCGCGCGCGGCGAGATCGACGATGTCGTAGGCGGCCAAGTCCTTTACGAACGCGTCGGGGTTGCCGGCCACAGCTGCCTCCACGCTGGCCGCGCCCTGTTTCCGCGCGTCGGGATGCGCCTGCGCGAAGCGGTCGCGCGCGGCCTCGTCGGCGAACGTCACCGCGAACACGCGCTTGCGGCTCTTCCGCACGTCGTCCATGCGCTCGACGGCGGCCATCCTGCCCGCGCGGATGAATGCGACGCGGTCGCACGTGCGCTCCACTTCGTCGAACAGGTGCGACGAAAGCAGGATGGTGGCGCCGCGGCGCTTCTCCTCAAGCACGAGGTCGATGAAGCGGCTTTGCATGAGGGGGTCGAGGCCGCTGGTGGGTTCGTCCAGCAGGACGATGTCGGGCGAGGTCATGAATGCGCACACCAGGCCCACCTTCTGCTTCGTGCCCTTCGACATCTTGCGGATGCGCCGTGCGGGGTCCAGCTCGAAGTACTCGACCAGCTGGTTCATGCGCGTGCGGTCGCGCAGCTTCTTCATGCGCGCCATGAATTCCAGGAAGGCCGCGCCAGTCATCTCGTCCATGCAGGCGATCTCGCCCGGCAGGTAGCCCAGGCGCTCCTGGATGCGGCTGCGCTGGCTGAAGCAGTTCAGGCCGTCGATGCTCACGGTGCCCTCATCAGGCCGAATGAAGCCCATGAGGTTGCGCATGGTCACGGTTTTCCCGGCGCCGTTCGGCCCCAGGAAGCCGAACACCTCGCCGCGTTCCACGGAGAACGACACGTCGAACACGCCGCGGCCGTTGCCGTAGTCTTTCTTGAGCCCCTTGAGTTCGATCACGGGGTCGCTCATCGGTATTCCTCCTTAATGAGACAAAGGGACGGGGTTGCTATCTCATCGTCCCCGGTACTCTTCTTTGTACGAATAGGCTTTCAGCATGTCGCACCAGCGGTACATCTCGTCCATCATGGCGTCCAAATCGATGCGTTGATGCAGCGCTTGCTGTTGGTGCAGATAGCCGTCGGCCAGCCAAATCAGCATGTTGAGCACGTACTTCGGATCGATGTCGTCGCGGAACCGGTCAAACCGCACGTTCTTGAAGTACGTCGTGAACATAAAGTCGAGTTGTCGCTGCGTCCAGCTGTCCATCGTATCCTTTATGTCCTTGTGCTCCGGGTAGAAGGCCCGGATGGAGAACTCCAGCAGGTAGGGAAACTTGCTCAGCACCTTGGACTTGGTTTCCGCCGCGTAGACGAGCAGTTCGAAGAAGTCGTCGATCTCCCAATACCCCTCGTCCAGCACCAGGTTGGACACCTTTTCCATCAGATGCTCCATGAGGTACAGGTACAGCTCCTTCTTGTTCTTGAAGTAGAAGAACAGAAGGCCCTTCGAGATGCCTGCCCTGCGCGCGATCGTCTCGGTCGAGGCGTTCTTGTAATCGTTCTTGCCGAACGTTTCCACGGCGGCGCTGACGATGGCCTCGCGCCGCTCTTCGGGAAGGCTCTCGAATTTCGCATGTCGGTCGTCCATTGCCGCCTCCTTTCCTGCCGCCGTTGACCGGCCGGTCAACGGATCGAAGACCATGCTACCCCGTTGACTATTTTTTAGAAGGGGACGCGAGGAAGATTTTTTGCCAGGTCGACCCCCCCCCTTTTTTTTTTCTGTCCTTGCAAGTCGGAATTGTCTTTTGGCAAATAGTGTGCGAATTCGGAAGCCTGCACGTTCGCGATCGCCCCTGCGCTTTCGGCAAGCGCCCAAGGCGCAGCAAAAACCCCAGCTCGCGAAAACTGCCGGCTCTTTCCCGGTTTTTTCTTTTTCCGAATTCGACCAACTATTGCCACTGCTGCTGCCATGAACTGCCCGATCATGATAGAATCAGCCTCACTACAGAGCCAGTGCAGGCGCTCTCCATCGTTCGAGTAGCCCATTGCTGGAAGCGATGCCCTCGTCTTCCCCTACCACGTCTGCAAGATCCTCTCCGCCCAGGGCAAATAAGGGGGTCTTGTGCAGAAGATCGCACGTGCCTCGCAATCACGTATCGTTTTCGGATACATCACGGCCTTGCAGATGCTGCGCATGGCCCAACCCTGCGAGCTAGCTTCGGTGAGGAGCGGAAAACCAAGCATCCCCGAGCGCGCCCCGCGCACCAAAGAGCTCAGCTCGGCGCTTGAGCGCATAGAAGGGGATCATCTGGGTCTGAGGTTCGAAAGGCCTAGTCACGTGCTGGCGAGCACGCCGAACGGTCGGGCGGGGGAGCTTTGCGTTCCTCATGTGTGCACGAGGGGCTTCTCGCGTTCCTCGTTCTTTCGATTGGGCGATGACGTGTTCTTCAGCAAGCCTGAGCTTGCATTCATTCAAATGGCAACGCGGATCCGCAACGAGGTTTCGCTGCTTGAGTTGGGGTGGGAGTTGTGCGGGTCGTATCAGACGAGGCGTACTGGCGTTTCGGTTGGATACGATGTCGAGCCGCTGACAAGCGTTCGGGCTTTGCGCGACTACGTAGCGTGCAACAGCTCGCTCGGCGGTGCGCAGAAGGTCGCGCGTATTCTTCCGTTTCTCGTGGACGGGTCCGCATCGTCGCGCGAGACGAAATTCGCGCTTGTCCTGGGATTCAGTCCTTTCCGCGGAGGTTACGGCATGGGCTTTCCCCGCATGAACTACGAGGTGATCGCAAGTCCGGCGGCGCGCGCGATTTCCGGGAAGAAAAGCTTTCGCTGCGATCTCTGCTGGCCAGAAGCGAGGCTCGACGTGGAGTATCAAAGCAGGGAGAATCACGAAGGCGAACTCAGCCGCATCCGGGATTCGAGAAGGGCTAACGCGTTGGCGGCCATGGGCTGGACAGTGCTCGGCGTCACCAATGACGAGCTGAACAGCCTTGCGGCTACCGATGCGGTGGCTGAAGCGATTCGTCGTCACCTCGGCAAGCGCCTGCGAACGAACGTCTCCGACTGGCATGCCCGCAAGCTGCGCCTGAGAAGGCGGCTCGGGCTGCCCGTGGGATACGAGGAGGCGATCTGATCGGGTGGCGAATTGCGATGCCGGCGGTGCGCTTCTGGTCGGGTGCGGCTGTGCAGCGAGCCACCTTGAGCTGAGTGCGGGGGTACGGCGGTGCAGCGAACCCCGGTGCTTTTGGCGAAAAGTGGCCGAATTCGGAAACCACAAAACGGATTGATCGAAGGCTACGAAGCGCGGCGTTTTCAGTACCTTGTTGACCAGGCGTTTTACGACACGGTCGTCCCTGTCTTTCAAGACGGTTGCCTTCGCCTCCCTTGAGACTTCCGAATTCGATGGTATTTTGCCATCGAGGGCCCTTCCGGCGTGCAAGGACCGGCTCGGGATAGTGGTGGGAGGGGCGGCTCCCTCGACTCGGGACGGCTTTCTCGCTGAGGGCGGCTATCTGGGGCGGCGCGCTACCGTGCGTACACGGTGCGCTTGCGCGTAACCAGGCGGTCGACGAACTCGGTGGCGGGGTTGCGCAGGATGTCGCACGGCTCGGCGAACTGCACGGCGCGGCCGGCCTCCATCACCAGCACCTTGTCGCCCAGGTCGAGTGCCTCGTCGATGTCGTGCGTCACGAACAGCACGGTGATGCCCGTCTGCCGATGGATGCGCTTGACCTCGTCCTGCAGGCTGGCGCGGGTGATGGCGTCCACGGCGCTGAACGGCTCGTCGGCCAGCAGGATGTCGGGGCTGGCCGCCAACGCGCGGGCGATGCCGACGCGCTGCGCCTGTCCGCCCGACAGCTCGGCGGGATAGCGATCCATGATGTCGTGCGGCAACCCGATGATGTCCATCCATTTCGCGACGGCCTCTTCGGTGCGACCCTCGTCGCCGCTGTTCAGCAGCGAGGGCACGTACGCGATGTTCTGCTCCACGGTGAGGTGGGGAAACAGCACGCTGCCTTGGATGGCGTAGCCGATGTTTCGGCGCAGCTCGATGGGGTTGACGCCGCTCGTGTCCTTCCCGTGCACCAGCACGCGTCCATCGTCGGGCATCGCCAGCGCGTTCACCATTTTCAACAGCGTGGTCTTGCCGCAGCCCGAGCTGCCGATGATGGTGACGAACGCGCCTTCGTCGATGTCGAGGTTCGCGTCGTCCACGGCGACGGCATCGCCGAATCGCTTGCTGACGTGCTCGAACGCAACGGCGGGCGTGCCGGTCTGCTGCATGCCGTCCATGCTACATCAGCCCCTTCTCGGCCAGGAACGCGTCGGCCACTGCTTTCGGCTCCTGCCCTTGCGTCTCCACTTCGTTGTTCATGCGCGCCATATCGGCATCGGTGATGGCCCCTTGCAGCTTCAGCAGCTCGCCGCGCAGCTCGGGGTGCTTTTCCAGCGCGTCCTGTCGCACGACGTTGCCGCAAAGATACGACGGATAGAAGTGCCGGTCGTCCTCCAGCACCACGAGGCGCTCGTCGGCCACCTGCCCGTCGGTGGTGGACACGACGATGGCATCCACCTGGCCCTCGAACAGCGCCTGGTACTTCAAGCTGATGTCCATGTCTCTCGTGGTGCCGAAGTTCATGCCGTAGGCTTGCTGCAATCCGGGGTAGCCGTCCTGCCGGTCGAAGAAGTCGGGCTCGGCGCCCAGCGTCAGGCCGCCCGCTGCGCCCGCCAGGTCAGAATACGTGCGCAGGTTGTAGCGCTCGGCCGCGTCGCGGCTCACAGCGAGGCCGTACGTGTTGTTGAACCCGTACATGCCCACCCAGGTGAGGCCTAGCTGCGATTCGTATTCCTGCTGCATCGTGTCGAACATCGACTCGTCGTAGGTGTCGTCGTGCTTGAGGACGGCGTTCCATCCCGTTCCCGTGTACTCGGGGTAGAGGTCGAAGTCGCCCTTCTCCATGCCGGGCTCGATGTTCGACGTGCCGCCGCCCACGCCCTGCGTGAGCTCCACCTTGAGGTCGGTATCGTGCTCGATCAGCGTGTTCAGCATCTCGCCGAGGATGTACTGCTCGGTCATGGGCTTCGTGGCGATGTTCACCACGTTCTCTCCGCCGCCGCGGTTCGCGAACGCGAAGGCCCCGCCCGCTATCAGCACCACGGCCGCGCCCGCCGCGACGGCCGGGGCCAGCTTGCGACGCGAAACCCGTCGCGCGCCGGAACGCTTCCGTCGCCGGGCGTTCGAAGGCTCCAGGTGGCGTCGTGTGGACTTCTCGGCTAAGCCCAGCAGCAGGTCCACCACGATGGCCAGCAGCGCGATCAGCACGCTGCCCGCCAGGGTCATGGCCAGGTTGTACGTCGTGATGCCGCGGAAGATGGCCACGCCCAAGCCGCCTGCGCCGATGAACGTGGCGATGCCGGCCAGCGCGATGGTCATGGTGGCCATGTTGCGGATGCCGCTCATGATGACGGGCGCGGCCAGCGGCAGTTCGATACGGTACAGCAGCTGGCGGTCGGTGGAGCCCATGCCGCGCGCCGCCTCGATGATGGCAGGGTCGATGGTGGTGAGGCCGGTGTAGGTGTTGCGCACCATCGGCAGCAGCGCGTACACGGTGAGCGCCACGATGGCGGTAGGGTCGCCGATGCCCGTGATGGGGATGAGGAAGCCGAACAGCGCAATGGATGGGATGGTGTACACGAAATTGACCAGCGCAAGCACGGGCTTCGCCCCTCGCCTCCATGTGGCGATGGCGATTCCCAGCGACAGTCCGATGAGCGCCGCCAGTGCAATGGATATGAGCGAGATGCCGATATGCTGCAGAAGGAGCTCGAAAAACCAATCGCGTTTTTCAACGAGCAAGGCCAGGGTTTCGGTCAGAATCAAGAGGAATCCTCGCTTTCGCACGTGGTGACGGACGCTACGTCGAGGGTTGAGATGCGGACTGCATGGTTAAATCCTACAGACTTCGTCAACATTGTAATCAAGTGTCGGTGCTTGGGCGCGGCAAGGCGGTCGTGTTACCTAATCGCCACGAGACGGTGGATTCCCGGGTACTGCCTGTGGTTTTCGCCGGGTGACTGGCATGCATTGATTGCGCAGCGGGTCGCTGCGCTTTATCATAATAAAGAGAGACGTATTTTCCCATTCGCCATATCCACCAGAGACCGCGTGTTTCAAGGGCGGTCATCGCGTGCAGCATGGTATTTCGGAAGAGGGGCCGCGCTCGCGCGGCAGGAAGGATGCGCCATGGCAACTGAAAGCCAGATCGCTCTGTACGAGAACTTCAAGGCGATCAACACCATCGAAACCGCGAGCTACGACCAGTTCGACGTGAAGCGCGGCCTGCGCAACGCCGACGGCACGGGCGTCATCGCAGGTCTTACGAACATCGCCAACGTTCACGGCTACGTGGTCTCAGACGGCGAGAAGGTAGCCGACGAGGGTATGCTGCGCTATCGCGGCTACGACGTGTACGACCTGCTGGACACCAGCGTGGCCGATCGCCGCTTCAACTTCGAGGAGGTGGCGTACCTGCTGCTCATGGGCGAGCTGCCCACACAGGAGCAGCTCGACCGCTTCATCGCCGCGCTCGATGCCGAACGCGAACTGCCCGACGGCTTCACTGCCTCCATGATCATGCGCGACACCCCGCCCGACATCATGAACATGCTGCAGCGCACCATCCTGCTGCTGTACGCCTACGACGCGGACGCCGAGGATCGTTCGGCTCATCACGAGATCCACACCGCCATCTCGCTGATCTCGCGTCTGCCGCGCATCATGGTGCTGACCTACTACGCGAAGCAGGCTCGCTACAACAACGGCTCCATGATCATGCATCGCTTCATTCCCGGTCAGTCCACGGCCGAGACCATCCTGTCCATGCTGCGTCCCGATCGCCAGTTCACGGCTGAGGAAGCGCGCATGCTGGACATCATGCTGTGCCTGCATGCCGAGCATGGCGGCGGCAACAACTCCACGTTTGCCACGCGCGTGCTGACCTCGTCCGACACCGATCCGTACTCCACGTACGCCGGCGCTATCGGTTCGCTCAAGGGGTCGAAGCATGGTGGCGCGAACCATCAGGTGCTAGCTATGCAGCAGGAGATCAAGCAGAACGTAGCCGACTGGTCCGACGAGGGCCAGGTGGCCGATTACCTGGCGAAGATTGTCAACAAGGAGGCTTTCGACAAGACGGGTCTCGTGTACGGCATGGGGCATGCGGTGTACACGAAGTCCGACCCGCGCGCCATCATCTGCAAGCAGTTCGCCGAGAAGCTGGCCGTGGGCACGGAGTTCGAGGCCGAGTATCGTCTGCTGGAAAGCATCGAGCGCCTGGCGCCCGAGGTGATTCTGCGTGAAAAGGGCACCAGCAAGGACATGTGTGCGAACATCGACATGTATTCGGGCTTCGTGTACTCGATGATGGGCATTCCCGAGGATCTGTTCACGCCGCTGTTCGCGTGCGCGCGCATGTCCGGCTGGGCTGCGCACCGCTTCGAGGAGATCGTCTCCGGCAAGCGCATCATCCGTCCTGCGTACAAGTCCATTCGCAGCGGCAAGCGCGATTACGTTCCCATGAGCGAACGCTAGGGGCGGGGCGGCCGTCGGCTCGGGTCGCCTGTTCGCGCGGCGCCTGTGCGGCCGGGTGTCGGATCGTTCGACATTGCGCCGCGAACGAATGTTTCACGTGAAACATTCACGACCGAACGCACTCTAATGAACAACGTGCTCCTTTCCCTAGCGGGTGGGGAGCGCGTTTCTTTTTGCGAAAGATTCGCCCGCCTCGCTGCAGTGCCCGAGTTCTTCGCTGTCTCCTGAGATCGCTCCGCCACGAAGGCGCCCAAGCCCCTCGCTGCGTTTCGTCCGCTCCGCCACGAAAGGGCCTGGTCCCTTACCGTGCTCCGTCCGGTTCGCCGGCGCTCGCGGCTCATGGACGTTTTTTGCGCAGCCTTCTGCAGCAAAATCGAGTTTTTGGCAGTCTTTTCCTGGTTTCAGCGCAGTTTGAGGACGCTCGGCGCCGTGCCTGCCGGTAAAACGCCAGGTCGCGTGTTTCCCTTTATGGACGGAGAAGGGCTCAGTCTGCCAAACCGGCGATTTTGCTGCGCATGAGCTGCCCGATCATGCACGGCCGAAGCCGGCTCCATGCGCGCGAAGCGGCCGCCTCCCGAATGTTTCACGTGAAACATTCGCTCGTGAGCAGGGAGTTCAAGCCGGAAGGCAGGACCGAACAAAGAAAAGCGCCCGGAACCAGCTGGTTCCGGGCGCGCTGCGTTTCTGGCGGAGGCGGTAGGATTTGAACCCACGAAGCCTTGCGGCTTAACAGTTTTCAAGACTGCCGCCTTCAACCACTCGGCCACGCCTCCGCATGGGGTTTGCGCGTGTGCGCAACGTTTAGGATATCATGCAGTCAATCGCAATGCGACAAGAAATTGACCGCGCATCGCACGAAGCCGCATCGCTCGTCCGTGTCGGCTGCTCGTAAGCGTCCTTTGCGCTTTCGGCTCATTCCACGATGGTTGCGCTCTCGGGGCTTTCAGTTGCGGCGGCGGCTCCGGCTATCTTGCCGAAGACGAGTGCCTGAATGAGGCCGTTGCCGCTCATGTAGGCTGCACCTCCGCGTGAGGAGAATCCTTCGGTGCAGCCGCCAGCTGCATATAATCCCTTGATCAGGCTCTTGTCTGCGCGCAGCACGTGACCTGCTAGATCGGTTGCCATGCCGCCCTGCGTATGGCGAATCTCGCCTGTAACCTTCACTGCGTAATACGGGCCATCGAAGCTTTCCGGCAGATGGGATCGGTTGAATTTATCCTCGCCCTTTTCGATGGCGGCCTGATACTCTGTGATCGTCTTTTCCAGCGTCGCGGCGTCCGTCCCGATGGCGGCGGCCAGCTCGGCACTGGATGCACCTTTCATTACGATGCCCTCCGCTTCCCACTCAGCGTATTTCGCGCTCTTCGCTACCTGCGCGTCGGTGAAGCATAGGTAGGCGATGTTGTCGGATTGCGCTATGACATGAGGGGACAGTTCGGAATAGCCGGTGTATTCGTTGGCGAAGCGGTTGCCTTCTTGGTTCACCATGATGCCGCCGTTGTTCGCAATGCCTTGTTCAAGCGTTTTGCCGTTGTCTACTCCGTGAAACGCATGGCCTTGGTAAGCGCCCATGTTCTGGAGGTTCGCGCCCAGCTCTTGCGCCCAGAGGATGCCTTCGCCGGTAGCTCCTGGCGCCACCATTTTGAAAGCATCAACGGCCTCGGGGCAGTATTGCGCCAGCATGTCGGGGTTGTTGGCGAACCCGCTCGATGCAAGGACGGTGTTCTTTGCCAGGATGGCCAGCTCGTCCTTGCCCATTTTGCCGTAAGCGCCTACGACGTCGTCGCTATCGTCCGCGAGCACCAGTCCCTGCATTTCGCATGACAGCATCTGCGTGATTGCGTCGTTGGCGCTCATGCTTGCGACGAGCGCATCGGTCAGTCCCTTGCCGGCATCGGCGGTGGTATGCATGCGGTGCGCAGTCTGACCGTAATACAGCGCTTGGTCGATGGTCCACACCGCGCCGTGCTTCTCGGTCCACTCGACGATGTCTTTTGATTGTTCGGTCACGGTGCGCACTAGGTCGGGTCGAACGCTGTAGTTGTTCGGACGCATGATGTCCATAACGCATGCGTCCACGCTGTCGTTTTCGCCCATGTCCATTTGCTGCTGAGTGCCTACGGCGGGAATCTTGCCGCTTGAAAGCATGGTGGCTCCGCCCAGAACGCTTGTCTTCTCGCACAATGTCACTTGCGCGCCTTGCTCGGCAGCGCTGAGCGCGGCGCACAGGCCCGCTCCGCCTCCGCCGATGACCAGCACGTCGGTTTCGGTTTGCGTCATGCCGGCGATGTCGCTCTTGCGCTTAGCGAATTGATAGCTGCTACCTTGCGACGAGGTTTTTGCTGCGCCCCCGGTCTCGTTCTCGTTGGGCGAGCAAGCGGCGAGCGCGCCTCCCGAGGCAAGCACGACCGATCCCAACCCCAAGCCCTTCAAAAGGTCCCTGCGTGTCAGATTTCCCATGACAATCCCCTTCCTGTAACGGTGCGGGCATCCCGGCCCGCTCTTGGAGCACTATACGTTTGACCGTGCGGGTGCGAAAAGAAACTCTTATATGCCATGAAGCGTCAACTAGAAGTCGACGTATATCGGTAATACCAGGTCAAAAGGGTGTACGTCATGCGCATCGACTTATCTTGCGATGAGGAGCGCAACTTTGTAGGCTTCAAGCGCAGTCGTTTTGTCTATACTGAGAAAAGGGGGATCCGACCGCGTCGTCACTTGTCGGGAGCGGTCGAGGGGACGCGCGAAGGCCATAGGCGAGGGGAACAACCATGGCAAAGTTTCGTATGGATGTCGATCAGAAAAGGTATTTTTGCACGCTGTGCTCGGAGGGCAGCATCACTCGAGCCGCGCAGTCGCTTTACCTTTCGCGGCAAGGTTTGTCGAAGAGCATGAAGAGCCTCGAAAGCCAACTAGGCGCGCAGCTTTTCGTCCGTGGCAAGAAGGGCGTCGAGCTGACGGCGGCGGGCAGGATCCTTCTCCGTTATCTGCACGAAGAGGGTCGGCTGTGGGATGCGTGCGTTGCCGATATCCGTTCGGTTAGCCAAACGGATTCCGAGCTGGTGCGCGTGGGTTTGCTCAGCATGTACGTGGGGTACAGCCAGAAGCGAGGGTTGCTGGCGAGCTTCCAAGATGATCCGCGCGTAAAGATCGAAGTGGTCGACGGCGACCATGATGCATTCTGGAAAGCTATAGCGGAAGGGGAGCTGGAGCTTGCGTTTTCCATAAAGCCTCCTGATGATTTGGGATTGCCCTCAATAAAGCTATGCGACGACGGTTTGTCGGTCTTGCTGTCGGCCAGCGACCCGTTGTCGCGCAAGAGGTTCATCGACTTCGAGACTGATTTGAGGGGGAAGACGGTCATCCAGACGAGCCCTTGCAAAGGCAGGCTGTACGAGGCGACGTTTCGAAAATACGGCATCAACATGACGTTGCTTATGCATGACAAGAACCTTATGTTGGCTCAGGTTTCAATCAGCAAAGGCTGCTTTATTATTCAAACCGAGTACGCAAAAATGCTGGTCACCGATCAGGTTTGCATGAGACCGCTGATCAATGCGCCCATCGAGATGGACTCTATGCTGGTGTTCGCCCCTGCGCTACGCCCTATGGCGCGTGCGGTGGCGCGTCATCTGCTAGCGCCGTACGGCAAGGAAAGCGAACTCGATGCGTATTTTGGCATATAATAAGCGACATGACCGATGAAGACTACATGCGCATGGCAATCGAGGAAGCGCGCCGCGCCGAAGAACTGGACGAAGTCCCCATCGGGGCCGTTGTCGTATACGAGCCCATCGATCCTGGAACGCGCCGCCCCTTGGCCGAGCCGCAGGTGATCGCGCGCGCGTGCAACCTGCGCGAGACTACGCAGGATCCGGCGGGGCATGCCGAGTTCATCGCGCTCAAGCAGGCGGCCGAGCGTTTGGGCGTGTGGCGGTTAACCGGCTGCACGGTGTACGTGACGCTGGAGCCGTGTGTGATGTGCGCGGGCCTTATGCATCAAGCGCGCGTCGACCGCTGCGTGTACGGCGCGGCCGACCCGAAGGCGGGCGCTCTCGGCACGCTGTACGCGGTCAACGCAGACGAGCGCCTCAACCACACCTTCGAAGCTGTCTCTGGCGTTCTGGGCGATGAATGCGCCGAGCTGCTGCGCAGCTTCTTCGCGCGCAAGCGCAAGAAACGAATGGAATCGAAATGACGCAACCGAGCAAGAACGGCGAAAACGCCGTAGACATGCTGGCCGTGGCTCGCATCGCGCAGGGCGTGGACATCGCGGGCTTCGCCGGCCCCGATGCCGTCAAGCTGGTGGCACCGGCGAAAGTGAATCTGTTCCTCGACATCGGCGCGAAGCGCGCGGACGGCTATCACGAGGCCGTCAGCATCATGCATGCGCTCATGCTGCACGACGTTTTACGCATGAAGCTGGCGCCGGGACGCGGAGAAGGTCTATCCGTCGATCTCTCGTGCGTTGCGCGCGAAGGGCTCGCGATGCTCGATGTGCCCGTGGAGAGCAACATCGTGGCGAAGGCCGTGCGCTTGCTGGCTGAAAAATTGGGACGCACGGCTGACGAGACGGTGGTCGCCTGCCTCGAGAAGCACATCCCCGCCGAGGCCGGTTTGGGCGGCGGCTCCTCCGACGCCGCCGCGGCGCTGCTGGGCGCTGCGCACTTGTGGGGCGTGCCTGCCGACGATCCGCGTATCGAGGAAGCAGCACGAAGCCTGGGTGCCGACGTGGCGTTCTTCCTGCATGGCGGCTGCGCTTGCTTCACGGGCGTGGGCGATGCGTTCGACCATGCCCTTGCGCCCATGAACGGCAACGTCGTGCTCGTGAAGCCCGAGGGCGGCGTGTCCACGGCTGCCGCGTACCGCGCGTTCGACGAGCATCCCACGGCCATTTCCGAGGCCGATCGCGAAGCAGCCCTCGAAGCCCAGCGCGCCGCCGACGTGCCGCTGCGCAACAACCTCGTGCCCGTTTCCGAGCACCTGCTTCCGGCGCTCGTGGACATCCGCTTGTGGGCTAGCGAGCGCGCCGACGTGCAGCGCGTGCTCATGTCGGGCAGCGGGTCGGCCGTGTTCATGCAGTGCGCCACGTTCGCCGATGCAGGTCGCGTGGCCGCCGAGGCGCGCATGCGCGGCTGGTGGGCGCGTGCTACCATGTTTGGCTCGGCGCGTGCGGCCGTGGTGCCGAACCGCTGAAATTTCGGCAGCCCGATGCATTCGCGAAATCTAAGTGTTACGATTCGGTTTACCAATCGGTAGCGGATTTCCTGAATGGCATGCACGATGGTAGAATGCTAGCCACGTAACAGCAAAGGAGAGCTATGAGCATCCCATTGATCATCATCCTCGTCATCGTCGTCGTGCTGGTTGTGGCCGTGATCGGGCTATACAACAACCTCGTCAAGCTCCGCAACATGGTGGATAACGCCTGGGCGCAGATCGACGTGCAGTTGCAGCGCCGTCTCGACCTCATCCCGAACCTCGTCGAGACCGTCAAAGGCTATGCTGCCCACGAAAGCGGCACTCTCGAGGAGGTTACCAAGGCTCGCACCGCCGTCATGAACGCGCCTACGCCCGAAGGCAAGATGCAGGCCGACGGCTTCCTCACCGGTGCGCTGAAGAACCTGTTTGCCGTCGCGGAGGCCTACCCCGACCTCAAGGCGAACACGAACTTCCAGCAGCTTCAAGCAGAGCTGTCCAACACTGAAGACAAGATCAGCTACATGCGCCAAAGCTTCAACGACACCGTCATGAAGTACAACACTGCGATCCAGACGTTCCCTGCAGTGCTCATCGCGGGCATGATGGGCTTCAAGCAGCGCGATAGCTTCGACGCGACGGCGGGCGCGGAAGTCGCTCCCAAGGTGCAGTTCTAGCCAAGTTCAACGAGCGTCGCGTCTCTGCGCGGCGCTCGTCGAAAACTATTTTGCGTAGGGTTCGCTGCGCTATCTTGGCGCCTCGTGCTGGCGGCCGTGCGCGCTAGCTTCGCTGAGAGGCGTCTTGCCGCCGTGGATCCTGCGCCCGTCTATCGGAGCGGCTTCATGAAGAAGGTTTCATCGCGGAAGCACGATCGATTCGGTCGCGTGCTCGATTCCGACCCGGTCTATCTTATCGCGGCGCTTGCGCTCATGGCGCTGCTCGTGTCGTTCTACGCGGTTCTGTTGGTGAATATGAACGCCATCGATACGAAAACCGAGGATCTCAAGGAACATCCCTACGCGGTCACCGTTGCGGCAGGTCGAGCCGAAACGCTGCTCATGCAAGTGCGAACGCTGGACAACCGCTTAGCGTTCGCGCGCACGCCGGAGACCGTCGCAAGCGTTAAAACGGAGTTCGCCTCCATCGACGAAAACCTGCGCACAGCGTTCAGGGTGGTTGAACAGCGCCATCACGGCAATCCCGAGAAAGTAAAGGACCTGGTAAGCAACTACGAGGAGTTCAGCGAGTTGCAGGATCGGCTTATCGCCCTCAGCTTGAGCGACGCAGACGACGAGGCGGTTGCCGCTTTTCTGGCGAGTGAAATCGACCCGCGCATCGATCGGATGCTGGAAGACAACCAGGCCATCATATCCGCCGCCGCCCGTTCTTTCGACCAGTTGTACAAGGCGGTCGGCAAAACCCGCCAGGATACCATGTTCACGGCGTCGGTGCTTATGACGGCCGTGATGGTGGCGCTGGTGCTGTTCCTCGCGGTGATCAAGCGCAAGAACCGGCAAGAGCGCGAGCTGCAGGAAAGCCTGCGGTGCGCGATGGAGAAGGCGCAGGATGCCAGCGAAGCGAAGTCGCGCTTCCTGTCGAACGTGTCGCACGACATCCGGACGCCTCTCACGGCCATCATGGGACTCGTCGATATAGCCGTCGAGCATATCGACGAGCGCGATCGCGTGAAGGAATGCTTCGACAAAGTGCAGCTGTCGTCGCATCACCTGCTCAATCTCGTGAACGACGTGCTGGATATGAGCAAAATCGAAAGCGGTCAAATCAACCTGTGCTGCAAGCCGTTCGACCTGCATGTCGTCGTGGAAACGCTCGGGTCCATCGTGCGTCCGCAAGCCGATTCGAAGCATCTGACGTTCTCGGTGTTGCGCGTCGACGTCGAAGAGGGGCTTGTGCTGGGTGACGAGATGCACGTGAACCAGGTGCTCATCAACCTGCTTGGCAACGCCGTCAAGTACACCGAGCCGAGCGGGACGGTAAGCCTTGCCGTCGAGGAGCTGAGGGGCGACGAGCGCGTGGAATATGCCGCCCAGCACGGTCTTTCGCTTGAGCCGACCAGCCATGACGGCTTCGATATGTGTATTCGCCTGATCCGCTTCATCGTGGAAGATGACGGCATAGGCATGTCGAAAGAGTTCATGTCGCGTTTGTTCGACCCGTTCGAGCGCGAGGAGGTGCCTACGCGCTTATCGGTGGAGGGGACTGGTCTGGGCTTGTCCATCGTTAAGAACCTCGCCGACCTCATGGGCGGTACCGTACAGGTGCAAAGCGAGCGAGGGCGCGGATCGCGTTTCACGTTGGTGCTGCCGTTCGAAGCTTGCGAAGGGGATGCGTGCAAACTGCAGTTGGAGGAGTCCATCGAGGCCGAGCGCTCGGATGCTGCGGTTTCGGCGGTGTCATGCTCCTGGCAGCATGTGCACGTGCTGCTTGCGGAAGACAACGAGATCATCGGCGAGATAGCGGAGGAGATCATCGCTTCGACGGGCGCCACGGTCGAGCGCGCCTGGAACGGCCTGGATGTGCTCGATCTGCTTGAAGGCGCGCCCGAAGGGCGCTTCGACCTCGTGTTCATGGATATCCAGATGCCCGGCATGGACGGCCTCGAGGCGGCGCGACTCGTTGTCGAACGCTACCGGGAAGCAGGTCGCGCACGGCCGCCTATCATCGCCACCACGGCGAACGCCTACGAGGAGGATCGCCGCCGCGCGCTCGACGCCGGGATGGACGGATTCGCCGTGAAGCCCATCGGGAAAAGCGAGGTGTGCCACCTGTTTGCGACGTTCGTCGACGCTAAGATCGACGAATAGATGGCTCTTCTCGATGATATGAGAGCAACGCGCGCCGGTCTGGTATGATGCGGACAACGCAAGCTGCCGGATGCCCGTGCATCCCGACCTGGGAAAGGAGCACTTTCCGTGTTCGCTCGACTGTTGCGCATCGTCCCGATGCTTATCGTGTTGGCCGTGGTGGCGGCAATCGTATACATCGTGGCCGCATGGCGCTATTCCCCGAACCGAGCGAAAGAGCTGCTCATCAGGATATTCACGGCTATCACGGGCGCCGTTTCGGCGTTCTTCCTGCTGGTGTGCGCCTACGCGTGGCTCGAGCGCAACGGAGCCGTGTTCGATCTGTCGTTCAGCTTTTTGTTGACGGCTCTTATCGGGCTTGCGGCGACGCGGATATGCCGCGCGGTGTTTTTGCGCCACAACCCCGCGTACCGCATCAAGGCCGCGAAGACGACGACTCCGGGTTCCCGTGTCAGGCGTTGGCGGAAGAAATAGGAAAACCCTCTTACGAGGGTTTGAAATGCGGTGGCGGAGAGCTGGGGATTCGAACCCCAGACACCCTTTTGGGGTGTACTCGCTTAGCAGGCGAGCACCTTCGGCCTCTCGGTCAGCTCTCCGCGGTATAATAGGTGCGGTTTGCTATGATACCGTGACCACCTCCAAGTTGCAAGGAGCATGATCATGCAAAACATGAGCGGTTCGCAACTCCGCGAATCCTTCGCTTTTTCCCGACGAAACGCCGTGCTGTTTTGCGCGGCGCTCCTGGCGCTCGCATGCGCGCTTGTGGCGCTGGCTCCCGGGCAGGCTCACGCGAAATCGTACACCATGCCGAAGGTGGATATCCAGGCCCAGGTGGAAACCGACGGCGCGTTGCAAGTGACCGAGCAGCGCACGTTCGATTTCGACGGCGATTTCTCCGCGGTGTGGTGGGCCTTCGACGGGCTTCCGCAGAACGCTTCCCTCAAGATCAACGGCGTGCGTATGGCGAACGTCGATGCCGATGGCACGGTGGTGGGCGATTGGACGACGTTGCCGAGCGAGGCGTTCGTGCTCGGCTGGCGCGAATCGGGCGGGCCTGGGAAAGATTCCTACTCGTTCGACGCGCCGAAGAACAGCGTGTACGTGTTCTTCAACGCCTCCGACGACCGTCGCATCATCGAGCTCGATTATACGGTGGTCAACGGGGCGCAGGCGTATTCCGACATAGGCGAGGTGTATTGGAAATACGTGGGCTCCCAATGGAAAGAGGCTTCCGACAACGTCACCATGACGTTGGCGCTGCCCGTACCGCAGGGTACCGAGGTCGTGCCGGGAGAGAACGTGCGCGCATGGGGTCATGGACCGCTCGACGGCAAGGTGACCGTGAACGCCGACGGAACCGTGACGTATGCCGTGCCGCATGTTGCGGCAGGTCAATTCGCCGAAGCGCGCGTGGCGTTTCCGGTGAAGTGGTTAACGAACCTGTCGCCCGAAAGCGCGGCGCTGCATCAAGGGGAAAACCGTTTGGACACGGTGCTGAAAGAAGAAAAGGACTGGAGCGACCAGGCGAACCGCACTCGCGTTCTTTCGTTGGCGTTCGTCATCGGCTGCGGTGTTGTCTGCGTGCTGCTGCTCGCCTGGGCGCTGCGCGCCTACTTCAAGTACGGACGCGAATACCAGCCCCGGTTTACCGACGAGTATTGGCGCGACGTGCCTGACCCCTCCATCCATCCGGCGGCTATCGGACGCCTGTGGCGCTGGGATCGCGAGAGCCAAGACGATTTCACGGCTACGCTCATGCATCTTGCGCACGTCGGCGCCATCCGCATCGACGCGGGCAGTTACGAGGAACCCGGCGCGTTCGGGCGCATGAAGACCGTGGACGACTATTACATCACAAGGTTGCCTGCTGCCGACAACGTGACCGATCCCATCGATCGTCAGGCGTTGGATTTGCTGTTCGGCACGTTGGCCGGGGGAGCCGACTCGCTGTGGTTCGGCACTATCAAGAAGTACGGCGAAGATCATCCGCAGGAGTTTGTCGACGCGATGCAGGGCTGGCAGGGCGCGCTTTCGGCGGCGACGAACCGCGAGGATTTCTTCGAGGCGAAAGGCAAGCGATACCAGGGCTACCTCATCGCGCTTGCCGTGGTGGTCGCTTTGTCCGGTGTCGCCATTTGGATACTCATGTCGAACTTCATCCCTCTGATATTCATGATTCCCACCGCCATCGCGTTGGGCGTGATCGGGAACTACATGCCGCGTCGCAGTGTGAAGGGCAACGAGCTGACGGCCAAGAGCAAGGCGCTGCGCAACTGGCTGACCGACTTCTCGTCTCTTGACGAGCGTCCGCCCACCGACGTGAAGGTATGGGGCGAGTTCATGGTGTACGCCTACCTGTTCGGCGTGGCCGACCAGGCCATCAAGCAGCTGCAAACCACCATGCCGCAGCTGTTCGAGTACGACGGATCTATGGGCATGACGTACATGCCTTGGTGGTTCTGGTACACGGGAGGCCATACGGCTGCCGGCTCAGCGATGCCTTCGGTTAGCGACATGCTGCAAACGTCGATGACGAACACGATGTCAACGGCTCAGGCGGCGCTTTCGGGCGCTAGCGGGAACTTCTCCAGCGGCGGTGGATTCGGCGGCGGCTTCTCAGGCGGCGGCGGAGGCGGCTTCGGCGGCGGAGGCGGCGCCCGGTAAACCAGGCAGGAACGAACGCGGCCCCGGCAAGGGGTCGCGTTTTTTGTGCGCGTATCCGCGAACGAGGTTCCACGTTGCCATCCGATGGGCGAGCGGAGCGCACCTGGCGTCCGGAGCGAAGGCGCGAAGCGCCGGAGCATGAACAAGCACGGGCTGGCCGTGTGCGCCACCGCTGTCATCCTTCGACTCCGGCCCGCGGCCTCCGCTCAGGATGACAGGGCCTGCTAGTCAGAATGAACATGACTTAAAACATCATGGACAAAAGCATGACTTTTCGGTAGTTTTCCAAGGGAAAACCAGCAGAGTGGAAAAGGAGCCTGGAAGAAACCCCAGGTAAACGGAACGCCTCTTGTCGCGCGCCAAAGCAAAACTAGGTAGCGTCCCGAAAGTTGGTGTATCAATCCGTTTCTGGAGGGCGGGCGAAGCCTGCCCGAGAAAAACGGACATCGTCTAGAATCGTCAATCACCACAAAAGACAGATTCGAAGGAAGGCGATGCCCGCTATGGACACTCTACTATTCAACGACCCCGAAGTGAAGGGGCTCGCGTTCGCGATCCTCGAGGAATGCACCGACCTGCAGGCCTTCGGGCGCAGGATGCTCGAGCTCCTGGCGAACGCCGCGATGTCGGCGAAGGCCGACGAGGCGTGCAACGCCCCCTACGGGGAGCGCGACGAGGGGCGCGTCAACTCGCGCAACGGCTACCGGGAGCGGGGGCTCTCGACCGCCGCGGGCGACGTCACCCTCAAGATTCCGAAGCTGCGCCGAGGCTCGTTCTTCCCCGAGGACCTGATCGAGCGCTACTGCAGGGTGGACCGGGCGCTCGTCGCGGCGGTGGCCGAGATGTACGTCATGGGGATATCGACGCGCAAGGTGGAGGCCGTCGCGGGCGAGCTCGGCGTGAGGTCGATGTCGAAGTCGCAGGTGTCGCGCCTGTGCGAGTGCCTGGACGCCGAGGTGGACGCGTTCAGGAGGCAGCGCTTCGACGGGGTGCGCTTCGCCTACCTGTGGCTCGACGCCACCTACGTGAAGTGCCGCGTGGAGGGGCGCTCGGCGTCCCAGGCCGTCGTGACCGCGATCGGGCTCGACGACACGGGCCACAAGCGCTTCGTCGGCGTGGACTGCGTGGACACGGAGAGCCACGCCGGGTGGAAGGCGTTCCTCTCCGGCCTGAGGGCGCGCGGCGTCGACGGCGTGCGCCTCGTCGTCTCGGACGCCCACGAAGGGCTCGCGAAGGCGATAGCCGAGACGTTCCAAGGAGCGGCCTGGCAGCGCTGCGTCACGCACCTCATGCGCAACGTGGCGGGCCGCATCCACAGGAAGGACGACCAGAGAAAGGCGCGCGAGGCCATGAAGGCCGTCTTCGCGCAGAAGAGCCCCGTCCTCGTGCGGGCGTGCTACCAAGAGGCGACCGAGGAGGTGCTGAAGATCTCGAGGGCGGCCGGAAACGTGCTCTTGGAGGCCGAGGAGGCGGCGCTCGCCTACCTGGCGTTCCCGGCCACGCACCGCACCAAGATCCGCACCAACAACGTCCAGGAGAGGGCCAACCGCGAGATCAAGCGCAGGACGCGCGTCGTGCAGGGGTTCCCCTCGCGCGAGTCGCTCATCCGCCTGGTGGGAGCGGCGCTCATCGAGGCCGACGAGGAGTGGTCGGCGCGCTGCGTCATCTCCAGGCCCTCGCTCGCGCACGCCTGGAAGGCCCAGGAGCGCGAGGCCCCCGGCGAGGCCGAGGTGCTCGCCGCCCGCGAGGCGGCGCGCAAGATCATAGGGAGCGCCATTGACCCGAAGGAGGACGAAGGCTAAGATTCACCTCGCAAGGGTGCCGGCGATTCTCCGGCGATGGCCCTGATACACCACGATTCGGGACGCGGCCCAAAACTACGGAAAAGTGCCTGTTTTTGTCCATGACTCTTTAAGTAATATATAGAAGCGCACGAAACCAGGGCGTACGGAAGAGAAACTCGGCCGGCTTTTCGGACGCAGGAAGCATCGGCTTTTGAGCGCCCTTCGCCGCGGCGTTCCTGCGAAACATCCCGGCTTTCGAGCTTCTTCCTGCCGGAATACTCTCCGATTGACGATACGCCAAGCCGCTGGTGTCGGCGCTGCTGTTCGCGGTGCACATCGTGTACGTGTCGAAGTTCTCGGGGACGAACGACGTGCTGGTGCTCACGGTGATGCAGTTCTTCATCGGCGGCGCGTGCGGCGTGGCGTGCGGCGCCTGCTTCGAGACGCTCTCTCCCGCGTGGGCCCTCACGCCCGAGTTCTTCTGGAACATGGCCTACCTGGTCATCTTCGCGTCGTGCGTGGCGCTGGTCATCCAGAACGTGGCGCTGGCGCATGTGCCGCCCGCGCAGGCGTCGCTGTTCCTCCGTCTGGAATCGGTGTTCGGCGTGCTGTTCAGCGTGCTTCTGTACGGTGAGCAGGTGGGGCTCAAGCTGATCGTGGGATTCGTGCTGATCTTCGGCGCCATCCTGGTCAGCGAGATGTTCCCCCTGAAACGCAAGGACGTTGCAACCAATCAACTGGAAGCGGTGCCGGTCGAGCTGCCATGATACAATTGCTCCCAATGTGTGCAGTAAGGGAGGAACCTCATGGCAGAAAAAGACAACATCGTGCTCATCGGCATGCCCGGCGCCGGCAAATCTACCCTCGGCATCGTGCTGGCGAAGATCTTGAACTACGACTTCATCGACGCCGACCTCGTCATCCAGAACAGCTGCGACAAGACGCTGCAGAAGCTCATCGACGCGTGCGGTCCCGAGGGCTTCATCCAGGTGGAGAACGAGATTCTGCGCGAGCTGAACGCGTCGAAGTCCATCATCGCCACGGGCGGCTCGGCCGTGTACTCCGACGAGGCCATGAAGCATCTCGCCGAGATCGGGACCATCGTGTATCTGAAGATCACGTACGACCAGCTGGTCAGCCGTCTGAGCGACCTGCAGGAGCGCGGCGTGGTGCTGAAGGGAGGCATCGGCATGAGCCTGCGCGAGCTGTACGACGAGCGTCTGCCGCTGTACGAGCAGTACGCCGAAGTCACCGTCGACGTGAACGACCTGTCCATCACCGCCGCCGCCCGCAAAGTGGCCGACGCCCTGAAGCAAGCGTAATCGAAAATGAGACAAAGGGAATGAGACAAAGGAACGGAGATGCCGTCTCGTGTCGATCTCGTGTGAGACACCAACCCCGTCCCTAGTGTCTCACCCGGCGTCTCGTCCAAGCAAGAAAACGCCCCGCAGCTCGTTACAAGCTGCGGGGCGTTGTCGTTGCTGGTCGAAGCGCGATGCGGCTCTACAGGCCTTCTGTTTCGAAGCGCTTCTCAAGCGCCTCTTGATGGATGCTGTACTGCAGCGCCATCTCTTTTGCTACGCGTCCGCTCTTCACGAGATCGAACAAGCTCTGATCCATCGTGCGCATGCCCTCGGCACCGCCCGAGGCGATGGCGCTGTCCAGCTGATGCGTCTTCTCCTCGCGAATAAGGTTGCGGATTGCTGTGTTCGTGATCATGATCTCGAAGGCCGGCGCCGTGCCGCCGTCGACGGTGGGCACAAGCTGCTGCGACACGATTGCCTGCAGCACCATGGACAGCTGAATGCGGATTTGGCGCTGCTGCGAAGCGGGGAAGGCGTCGATGATGCGATCCACCGTGCCCGCGGCGCCCGTAGTGTGCAGCGTAGAGAACAGCAGCTGCGCCATCTCGGCCGCAGTCACCGCAGTGCCGATGGTGTCCTGGTCGCGCATCTCGCCCAGCAGGATGACGTCAGGGCTCTCGCGCATGGCCGAGCGCAGGGCCTCGCTGTACGTTGCCACGTCGGTGGGCACTTCGCGCTGCGTGACGATGCAGGTGCCGTGCTTGTGCACGTACTCGATGGGGTCTTCCATCGTGATGATGTGGCCGGAACGTTCATGGTTCAAGCGGTCGATGATGCATGCCAGCGTCGTGGACTTGCCGGCGCCCGCCGGGCCGGTGACCAGCACGAGCCCCTTCTGGAACTTGGCCAGGCGCAGCACCTCGTCGGGGATGTGGAATTCCGCCGGATCGGGCAGGCCGAAGGGGATGACGCGGATGACCGCTCCGTACGAACCGCGCTGACGGAAGACGTTCGCGCGGAAGCGCCCGATGCCGGGCAGGGCGAACGAGAAGTCGTCGTCGTGATTGCCGTTCTGCATGAAGGTGTCCATGTTGCGGCCAGATGCCTCGTAGATGGCTCCGACGAAGGCCTCGGTGTCGGCCGGCTTGAACGGTGCCGAATCCAGTCGAACCTGGCGGCCGCTCACGCTGTACGCCAAAGGAAGTCCTGCGATAATGAAGACGTCGGATGCCTTCGCGTCCACCATCTCTTGCAAGAGCTGCTCCAGTTTCATCGTGCTTCTCCTATCGTGTTTGCGCGGCGCCCGACCAGAGCGTGGCACCCGGGCCGTCGTTCGTCCACTGCGTTGTCGCTTTCCATTGGCTGATCTCGTATGTTGCGTTCGCGGTGATGGTTAATTCCACGTCAAGCGTGCGCCCGCTGGAGGAGGCGAACGTCATGAGCACTCTCGACCCGTCGCGCTGCGCGTCGGCCGGCAGCGCCTCGTCCACGGCGGCAAGCGCTTCGTCCAGACCGCCTCCGGAGGCTCGCACGTCTTCCAGAGCCGCGTCGATGACGGCCACCGCGCTTTGAGCGGCTTGCTCGTTCTGGTAAGTATCGTTGGTGAACAGGGCCTGTTTCTCGGCGGCGGAATACGTCGCTTGCGCGGTGGTAGCCGAAAGCACGGCCATCACGGCCAGGCACAAGATGATGACCAACGTGAACAGGCTGATGGGGCCGATACGAACGCTGCCGTTGGTGCTGTTCATCGCTGCACCCCCTCGTTCGACACGTAGCGAGCCGTGTCTATCTGGTAGGTTGCTTCTCCGCCGCAAGATACGTAGATGTGGGCGGTGTAAAGCGTGCCACCCGGTTGGCTCTGGGCTTCCACGATGCGCGTCAAGTCGTACACGCTCTTGTCGAGGACGTCGATCGGCCCCTCGGGTTGTACCAGCTGGCCGTCGACGAGGACGTACTCTCCTCCCGTGTTGCCGCTGGTCGGATCGGCCGCGAACGCTTCGGCGTCGTTCGATGCGAGGATGATGGCGTTCGACAGGCGGTCGGCTTCGATGCTTCGTTCGTGCGCTCCGGCGATCACCTGCATGATCACGGCAAGCGACGCAATGAGAAACACCAGGAGCACAAGCGCCTCCACGATGAAAGCCGCGCCGTGCCAGGGTCGACGGTCGTGATCGTTGCCGCGGCGCAGGCGGGAAAGGTCGATGCCCATCAGGCACCTCCTCTTACGCTGCGCAGGGCAACCGAGGTGGAGCCTTGGTCGGTGTGCACGGTCAGCAGGCCGTCGGTGTAGGTGAAGTCGAAGGTGGAAGACCTCACGATCTCCCGAGCCTTCTCGGGCGTGAACGCCGTTCCGGCGCGCGTGTACTCTTCCACGATTGCCCCCTGGTAGGCGTACAAACGCGTCTCGTAGTCGCCGTTGCCCAGGTGTTCGGTCAGCACGAGCGCCAGCCCTTCGGGACCGTCGGCCACGCCTACGGCGTCGGTCCCGTCGGTGGCTCGGATGGAGTTCGCGATCAACGACAGCCCCAGTCGGGTATTGTCAGAGGAAGAGCGCACATCGTTCGCTGCGCGGTAGGCGCTCGTGCCCACCAGAAGCGCCAGCAGCAGGAACAGCGCGATGACGGCGAACAGCAGCGTGATGAACGCCCGTCCGCGCGCCTTTCCATCGCGGGCTTCGGAGCTGCGGTTGGACCCTGTCGCCTGGATCAGCGTTTGCACCATATCGCCCCTCATTTCGCCAACACCACGACGTTCGGCATGACGTTGTCGGCGAACACCTCGTACGTGATCGCGTAGTCGGAGCGATTCACGACCAACCCGTAGTTCTCCTCGAGATAGGCGAGCGACGAGGGGTATGCGCCCTCGATGGCGCAGCACTGCTTCGCGCTGTTCAAGATGGCGTTGCGCACCGACAGCTCGCCTTGCTCGCGCAGCGATGCTCCGATGGCGTTCGAGGAAAGCCAGACGAGCATGACGACCAGCACGATGGCGAGCAATCCGGCCATGCGCTTACGGGTGCGCCTCCTGATTTCCTGTTTGGTCAGCTCGTGGTACATGGGACTAGCCGATCGATCCCATGATGCCGATGAGCGGGAGCATGACCGCGATGAGCGTAGCCCCCACGCCCACGGTGAGGAACGCGGCCAGCGTGGGCTCGACGCTGTCGATAAGACCGTCGAGGCGCACGATAGAGTCGTCGAAGAACGTGTCAGACAGGCTTGCCAGCACGGTTTCCAAGCTGCCAGAGCGCGTGCCCACGACCAGCATGCGGGCGTAGATGGGCTCGAAGACGTTGTTGTCGAAGATGGCTTGCGCGAGGCTCTTGGCCTGGGCGGGATCCGTCATCTGCATCCGCACCGCTTCCAGCTGGGATTTCAAGTTCCCATGGTCCACCATGGCCACGGCCTTCTCCATAGCGGTATCGGTGTCCACGCCGGCAGCTACGAACGTGGCGAGCGCCGCGGTGAACCGACTAACGGCCATCTGGCGCATAGGTCCGCGCGTGAGGGGCGCCTTTTCGAACAGGCGCAGCAAGCGCTGGCGCCCTGCCGCCGAGCGGCCGGCCAGCACGCCCAGCACTACGAGCACGGTGCACAGCAGCGTAACGCCCAGAGCGATCCAGCCTATGATGATGGAAGCGTTCACGTATCCGAAGGAGCCGGCCGTCAAGTTGCCGGTGAGGCCATGGTACACATCCACGAACACGGGTAGAATCACGATGACGGTGAACAGCAGGATTGCCGACATGACGCACAGCAGCGCAGCCGGGTAGGCGATCGCGTTCTTTATCTTGGCGTACAGGCGATCTTCCTCGTCGTAGTATCTCGCCAAGCTCCACAGCACGTTCTCTAAGCGGCCCGCGTGCTCGCCTGCGCCCACCATGTCGACGACGTGGGAGGGGAAACATCCTGAATCGTCCATTGCGAGCGCCAGGGGCTTGCCGACGATGAGTTCTTTGTATACGTCGTCGCACGCGCGTTTGAACGCGGCGTCTTCCATGTTCTCGCCCAGCAGAAAGACGGCTTCGTCCATCTGGATGCCGGCGGAGTGCATGACGGCGACGCTTTCGCAGAAGGCGGAAACAGCGCTGCTCTCAAGCATCTTCGTGGCCATGTCCTACGCGCTCCTTTTGTCTCGTGCTGCTACGTGTATCGTCATAATCAGTACGTGTAGAGGTCGGTGTACGCGATTCCGTCTCCCACGTAGCTCGACCCGCTTCCGGCCGCGAACGTCGTATCGATACGCGTCCACGTGTTCTGCTTGATATCGATATGGGCATCGACCCATGTGCCGTCAATATACACCATGTTCCAAGCGTGGTATATATTATCGGGCGATACGTACCCGGTGATTATCTTGCAGGGGATCCCTTGGCTGCGCAGCATGGCGGCCGCCAACGATGCGTAGTCGAAGCAGATGCCCGCGCCGTCGGCGATGCACGAATCGGGGTTGGGAAGGTAGCCCGTCGCATCGGCAAGCCGAGCGGCTTTGTCCTCGTCGTATGCGATATTTTCAACGATCCAGTCGTAGATCCCGCGCACCACGTCGCCCTCGTTCTGGGCGTCGGCGGACAGGTCGTTCGCCAGCTGCGTGCTTTTGCTGGATGCGTCGTAGTCGCAGTAGACGCTCGGTCGGATGAACGGTTGGAATTCGTCAGCCAGCGTCACAGGCTGGTCGGCGAGCGAGTACAGCTCCGAATACCGTTGTCCGGTAGTGTTTTCCCAGACGGTGAACGTGTACGCGCCGCTGCCTTGAACGAGAGGGCACGAGATGGGCGTGCCGTCGCTGGGCAGATCGAAATAATACTGCGTTTCCGAACCCTCAAACGAAACTTGGAGCTTCAAGCGGGTTGATGCAGTTGCCGAGACGGCCACGTAGCCTTTCGCCAGGTTTGAAGCGTCGATGCTCACGCCGTTTTCGCCGCCGGCCGCCGCTTGGTCGAACGGGGAGAGCGCAAGCTCCGGCCGCTCGTAGGCCGGGCCGCTCGTCTGGCTCTGGCCGCCTGAGGGGTTCGAGGTTTTGCCGACCGCGTCGTTTTCGCTACATCCTCCCAGCGCGACGAGCGTCGTCGCCAGAACCGCCGCGCACGCGCTGCGGACGATCGCACGCAGCGTGCGGGCGCGCCGATGTTGCGGCGTGCAAGCTCCGTCGCGTCGTTTCCGTCCAGCGGCTGTGATGCCGAGCAGGTGCATGCGCCCTCTCTACGATTCATTGTCTCGGAGGGCATTATACCCCTCCTTGCGCACATACCGGATACTGTTGATTTTGGCACGAAAAAGCGATTCCCGCTACGTTAGATGCAGATGCTCGTTTCTTAAACGGCCAGATAAAATGCGGATTTGGTTAACGCGTTGTCCAATTGGTGTTTTAATGAGGCCACTACTAGAGCATTTGGGGTCGCAACGTGATAGAATATAAATTGGGTTATAGACTATGCCCTTGTTCTGTATTGCAGAACGTGGTATGTCAGGTCTGTCACCTACCATAAGATAGACGAGTTTTCAGCATATTCGACAACGTATGAGCTCATCGACAAGCGCAGTGCGTCTACGTGCTTGGATCGGAACTGCGAAGCGGTTCGCGACGAACAGCCGATCCTTCCGTAGCTGGCGAAAGTCTGGGTGATAGGTATGTTGGAGAAAATGCTAGATCTTAAAAACACGTTCGAAGGCAAGTTCCTTGCCGTCCTCATGTCTGTGGTGTTGGTCATGTCGATGACGAACATCCTGGCGTTCGCAGGCAACGAAGGTCAGAAGGACGGTTCGAAAACCGAGTCCGCTCCCACCGATCAGGTGGTCGGCGAGTCCGACAAGGAAGCGGTCGACGAGGCCGTGCAGCATGGCGAGAGCGCTGCGGCCAAGGATGCCGATGCGTCCAAGACGACGCCTTCCCAGCCTCTTGTTTCGACGACGGTCGACGAAGCCGTGGTAACGTTCGAAACTCAGAACGCGTTCGTGTCCGTGAAGGATCAGCTGCTCTCCGGCACGATGCTGACCACCGAACTGCACAAAGAGCTGAGGTTTACAGCAAGCGCCGACACCGGCTTCGAGCTGGGAGCCATCACCGCGAAGAACGCCGCGAACGCCGACGTGCCCGTCACCACCCAGGACGGCGTGTCTAGCATCGCGGCCGAGTATGTCGACAGCACCTTGGTCGTGTCCGTTGTCGCCGCTGCGGTTGTCTCCGATGAGCCCGAAGTTGAAACCACGCCTATCACCAGCGATACCAAGATCGAGCCGGGCGAGGCGGACGAAAAGGGCGAACCCGAAGAGCCGAAATCGGAAGAGCCCGAGACCGATGAGCCTGAAGCCCCCGTTGCCGACGAAGACGTCGTCGAGGTCGAAGCCGACGTGAGCAACCCGGCGTTCGAGGGCTATGCCCAAGCCGGCAACGTGCTGGTGAAGGTAACCGCCGCCGAAGGCGTGCTGCCCGAAGGTGCGACCGTGCAGGCGACGCGGATCGAGCGTCAGGACGTTGTGGACGCCGTGGCCGAGAGAGTGGAGAGCCAGGGCAAGGTGCTCGAGGATGCGATCGCCATTGATGTGACGCTGCTCGACAAAGACGGCAACGAGATCCAGCCCAATGGCGCTCTGAACGTCTGCTTCTTCGACGCGAACGTCGAGGGCGAAGAGGTGGGCGTGTACCGCGTGTCCGACGATGCGTCTCAAGTCGAGACCATCGGCGCCCGCCAAGCCGACCCCGCCGTCCAAAGCTTCGACGTGGATCACTTTACTATTTATGTGGCCACGGGAAGCAATTATGCCAGTACAGGCATCAAGTTGGATTCTTCTTCAATAGAGGTAGGGGAAACGATTAAGGCTCTTGGAGAGCGGAAGTGGAACTCGAAAGGATACTCTTGGACTAGCTCTGACGCATCGGTGGCGAAAGTCGCTTTCTCAAAGGAGAATCGCGCAGACATCGTCGGTGTGAGTCCGGGTGTTGCCACGATTACCTATAGCTACAAGGTGGGCAATCGAACGTATACCGACACCGCCAAAGTGCACGTCGTTCCGTCGGTCGTCAAGCACACGGTATCGTGGTACGTCAATGGCGATGTTTCCAAAAGCACGAAGGTGCGAGACGGGGAGGTGCCCAGCTATGGAGGGACTCCTAATCGTGCAGGCGATTGGCAGTACAAGCAGTTTGTTGGTTGGGCCACAGCTCCCAACTCGAAAAATTATTTGACTGAGGGCGAGCTGCCTGCCGTAACCGAAGATGTGTCGTACTACGCTGTATTCACTTCTCAAGCCTATTTCTATTTCGTTCTTGAGGGGCGTTCGAACACCAGCACGGTTGCCAAGGACTATATGTATGCCGGTGAAGGAACCATGATCGTTCCCGATGGGTTTAATAGTGGCGACCGCTGGTATGACGGGTCAAATTTCAGCATTGCTGATTATATCGTCTCCACTCCTTCCGACGAGGCCATCCGAAATGGTATCAGGGCAGCTTACGCAGATTACTCTCCTGATTGGACGTATACCATAGACTGGACTACGCTGAGCGTTGCGGGTTCGTCGGTCGATTACCGGTATAACACCTTTGATTATGGCAAGTCGATGCATACCGACGGTGCGTTGAGCATCAATAAGGATACGACCATCGGCGTGACATACCTCACGCAAAAACCTGATGGAAGTGTGGTCACCAACTCCACCTCTCATGACAAAAATGTTGCGTTCGGGCTCAATAGCACAGTTAATACGGATGCCCCCTCTTTTGAGACCGATGGGTATACGTACAATTCTCGTGTCAACCATAATGGAGCCAGCTATGTCTTCGACGGCTGGTATCTCGATCAAAGCTATACCACTAAAGCTCCTGACAGCGTTTCCCCGTCATCGTCAGCCTCGTTCTATGCGCGTTATATCGCCAACACGAAGACATTGACGTACCAAGCCAACGGTGGCGCTTTTTCGGATGGTACTATCCAGGACAAAACGGCCGTTCAGCAAGTAGGCGCCCGTGTCTCCTTCATTTCGAATCCCTCGCGAGATGGGTATGTCTTTACGGGATGGAAAGATAAAGATACAGGAGACGTTTATTCTGCTGGTGTTTCCGGCATGATTATGCCGGATCGCGACGTTACGCTTGTCGCGCAATGGCAGGGCGTCATCCCCATCAAGCTTCTCGGCGATGAAACGAAGAAAACCTACAGTGGAACGAAACAGAGCTATACTGGGTTTACTGTTTCCGGACTTGACATGGGTAGCTATACGGTTTCTGGCGTACAAGCGCTTGCACAGGGCACCGACGTGGGGACGTATAAGGGCACCATAGACTATTCTGGGATGCGCATTTTTGAGAAATCGTCTGGCTCCGACGTTACAAATCAATTCGAAGTGGTTGAAGCTAGCGAGCCTACTTTGATTGTAGAAAAAGCCCCGATTTCGATTGTTACGCCCGATGATTCTAAGCTCTACGATGGCGCTCCGCTGATTGCTACAAAAGGCGCTGAGCTTTCGGGCTTGGTCAATGATGAGACCGCCACCCTTATTGTTATCGGAAGTCGTACCGATGTCGGAACTTCCGATAATGCATATCAAATCGATTGGAGTGGCTCGGCTAAAGAGTCGAATTACTTCATTGATGAGGAGACTATCGGCACGCTCGAGATCGCCAAGCGCCCCGTCACCGTGACCGCCAAGGGCGGCGAGAAGCAGTACGACGGCAAGCCGCTGACCGCCGCCGACACCGGCTACGACATCGGCGGCGAGGGCCTGGTCGAGGGCCACGAGGCCGACGTGGCGCTCTCCGGCAGCCAGACCGCCCCGGGCGCCTCGCCCGCCACGGTCGAGTCCGTGGCCGTCAAGGACGGCGACGTCGACGTGGCCAACAACTACGACGTCGCCACCGCCGACGGCAGCCTCAAGGTGACCAACCGCGACGCCAAGTACGAGGTGACCCTCAAGGCCAACTCCTCGACCGGCAACGTCTACGACGGCACCGAGAAGTCCGCCAAGGGCGTCGTGACCGACCGCTTCGTCATCGACGACGTCGAGTACGCGGTCTCCGGCTACGAGACCCAGGACCCGGCCGAGGTCGCCGCGGGCGTCTACACCAACAACGTCTCCGGCGACTTCAAGGTCAAAGACCCCGCCGGCAACGACGTGACCAGCGAGTTCGCGGTCCACACCGAGGACGGCGAGCTCGAGATCGCCAAGCGCCCCGTCACCGTGACCGCCAAGGGCGGCGAGAAGCAGTACGACGGCAAGCCGCTGACCGCCGCCGACACCGGCTACGACATCGGCGGCGAGGGCCTGGTCGAGGGCCACGAGGCCGACGTGGCGCTCTCCGGCAGCCAGACCGCCCCGGGCGCCTCGCCCGCCACGGTCGAGTCCGTGGCCGTCAAGGACGGCGACGTCGACGTGGCCAACAACTACGACGTCGCCACCGCCGACGGCAGCCTCAAGGTGACCAACCGCGACGCCAAGTACGAGGTGACCCTCAAGGCCAACTCCTCGACCGGCAACGTCTACGACGGCACCGAGAAGTCCGCCAAGGGCGTCGTGACCGACCGCTTCGTCATCGACGACGTCGAGTACGCGGTCTCCGGCTACGAGACCCAGGACCCGGCCGAGGTCGCCGCGGGCGTCTACACCAACAACGTCTCCGGCGACTTCAAGGTCAAAGACCCCGCCGGCAACGACGTGACCAGCGAGTTCGCGGTCCACACCGAGGACGGCGAGCTCGAGATCGCCAAGCGCCCCGTCACCGTGACCGCCAAGGGCGGCGAGAAGCAGTACGACGGCAAGCCGCTGACCGCCGCCGACACCGGCTACGACATCGGCGGCGAGGGCCTGGTCGAGGGCCACGAGGCCGACGTGGCGCTCTCCGGCAGCCAGACCGCCCCGGGCGCCTCGCCCGCCACGGTCGAGTCCGTGGCCGTCAAGGACGGCGACGTCGACGTGGCCAACAACTACGACGTCGCCACCGCCGACGGCAGCCTCAAGGTGACCAACCGCGACGCCAAGTACGAGGTGACCCTCAAGGCCAACTCCTCGACCGGCAACGTCTACGACGGCACCGAGAAGTCCGCCAAGGGCGTCGTGACCGACCGCTTCGTCATCGACGACGTCGAGTACGCGGTCTCCGGCTACGAGACCCAGGACCCGGCCGAGGTCGCCGCGGGCGTCTACACCAACAACGTCTCCGGCGACTTCAAGGTCAAAGACCCCGCCGGCAACGACGTGACCAGCGAGTTCGCGGTCCACACCGAGGACGGCGAGCTCGAGATCCTGCCGCGCGAAGTTACGCTCGCGTCTGGAAGCGCCACCAAGATTTACGACGGAACGGCACTGGAACTTCCCGATGTGACAGTGGGCGGAGACGGTTTCGTCGGTACTGAGGCGAGCGTTCGGGCAACAGGTTCTATCACCGATATCGGTGGTCCGATCGATAACACCATTGTTGTCGAACCTGGCGAAGGGTTTATTGCCGCTAACTACAACGTTGTCTATACGGTTGGCAAGCTGACCGTTACTTCCGCCTCCATCGATCCGGATGATCCGAGCTATACGGGCATCCAGATCAACAATCCGTACGACGTGCAGTACAACGGACAAGAACAGAGGTGGATCCCTTCGGTGTTCGATAGGAACAACCATAAGCTTGTTACGGGTACCGATTACACGGTTTCCTACAGCCAGGACGTCAGGAACGTTGGCGTTGTGACCGTTACCATCACGGGCATCGGCAACTACATGGGTACGGTGGAGCGTGCGTATAACATCACCCCTGCACCTGCCGTTATCAGGGTGAACGATTCTTCGAAGGCTTACGGCGAGGCCGATCCGGGCTTTACGGGAGCGGTCGAGGGCCTGTTTGGCGATGATTTGCTGGGCGACATAGCTTACAGTCGTACGAACATCGATGAAGAGGTTGGCAATTACAGCGATGTGCTGACTGCGACGGTCGGCAACCTGAACGGCAACTACACCTACACCGTCGAGCCGGGCAACTTCTCTATCGTGCCTGCCGGTGGAAACGTCGTTACCATTGACGCGACAGGTTTGACCAAGACCTACGACGGGCAGCCTGTCTCGGTTGTCGCCGAGGCCAGCGTCGACGGCTCCGCGTTGCTATACTCTGTCGACGGTTCCACGTGGTCGGATGCCAATCCCGAGTTCACAAATGCCGGTACATATACGGTGTATGTAAAGGCGACGCATGATGGTTATGAGGAAAGCGCGCCCGTAAGTGCCACTGTTGTCATCAACCCTGCTCCCGTGACCATCGCTGTTGCCGATGCTTCCAAGGTTGCCGGCGCTGACGATCCTGCCTTCAGCGGCACGGTCGAAGGCCTTGTGGCCGAGGGGGATCTGGGCGATATCAACTACGTGCGTCCTGGTGGCGAGGAAGCCGCAGGCGTGTATGTTGGCGCCCTGACGGCGCTCTACACGCAGAACGGGAACTACAGGGTCGCCGTGCTCAACGGCACCTTCACCATCACAGCTGCTCCCGTGACGCCGCCGACCCCGCCGACACCTCCGACCTCGCCGACTCCGACGCCGCTGCCCACGCCGGGCACCGTTCCGCCGGACAGCCCGATAGCGCCCGTCGTCACGCCGATCGTCGATGCGCTGCAGGGTGCGGCCGAGGCGGTCATCGGCGACAACGAGACGCCGCTGGCTGAGCCTCGCGAAACCGAGATCGGCGACAACGATACGCCGCTTGCGAGCCATGACCATGCGTCCTGCTGGGTGCATTGGTACATCATCCTCGGCATCATCGTGACGGCCTTGTACGGAGCTTGCGTGGCGCTGCGTCGCGGGTTGTTCTCGCGCAAGCTGAAGAAGTACGAAGACGGATTGACCGGGGGCGGCGACCCCGCTCCCGGCGCTCCCTCGATCGGCGACGACGCTTCGGCGCCGATAGCGCCGAAGGGCGCTCCTGCGGGTGCGACGTTGGCTGCCGGATTGGGCGAATAGGGGTTTCATCATGAAGAAAAGCAACGTGATAGTATTCGTCCTGCTGGCCTTGGCCTCGGCGTTCTTCCTGTGGCTCTGGTACTTCCTGGGGCTCAACCGGGTGGACGAGCCGCTCGATCTGGTTTTGTCCATCGTGTGGTGGCTGGTCATCGTGGTGGCCATCGCCGTCATCGTGAAGATGGAGCGCACGCGTCGTCAGCGGGTTCGCACCGTGTACGTGGGCGACTGTGCCACGTTCAACAGCGAGCAGGGCTTGGCGACTATCGAAGGCTCTCAGCCGGTGTTCGAGGTGATCGCGGGAATCCTGCAGAGCTTGAAGTACGATTTCTCGCGTGCGGATTTTCCCGATAAGGATCGCTTCGTCGTGAAGTATTTCGTACGCACGAAGCAGTTCGAGGCCGAGGAGAAGCAGGGTTCCGATACGGTCGTAGACTCTGAGCAGGCGTCTGCCGGAGCGGCGAAGCCGCAGATCCAGCAGAAAACGTGGACGGGAGAGGTGTTCATCGTGGAGACGAAGGAAGAGCGTCCCTTCGGCTCGCCCGAAGAATTGGCCCGCATCCTGGCCTCGCTCGAGCAAGCAGCGTAAAGAAGCGGCCCCGGTGACGGGGTCGCTTTCGTCGTTGCAGCTTGTGCTCCACGCCGCTTCTGCGCTGTGCTCTGCGGATGCAGCGATTCGGGACGCGCTCTGGTGCGCTAGCTCTGCCGCGCTTCCACGAACGTTTTGATCACAGAGACCGCTCCCAGCGCGTCCAAGTTGCCGGAGTTGATGCACAAGTCGTAGTTTCGCGCCTGCCCCCAGTTCTCGTCGGTGAAGTAGCGATAGTAGCTGGCGCGGTTCTTGTCCACGCGTGCGATGCGGCTGCGTGCGTCGCTCTCGGACAGGTTGTTGCGCCGCATGACGCGCGCGACGCGCGCTTCCATGGGCGCGCTGACGAACAGGCTGACCAGACCTGGGTGGCCTTCCAATACGTAGTCGGCGCAGCGCCCGACGATGACGCACGGCCCCTCGTTGGCGATGGACCTGAGGATGTCCACCTCGGTTTTGTATATACGCGAGGCCACCGGGTGCTCGATGTCGGTGCCGCAGAAGAAGCTGTTGGGGTTCAGCAGCAGCGGCCGCATGGGCTTTTCGTCGAAGTCTTCCACCACGTCGCCGCTGAGGCCGCTCTCCTCCGCGATGCGCTTGAGCAGGAGCTTATCGTAGTACGCGATGCCCAGCTCGCTGGCAAGGCGCTCGCCGATCTCGCGGCCGCCGCTTCCATACTCCCTGCTGATGGCGAAAACGAGATGCTGGTCCATGCTGGCCCCTTCCGTGTTCCTGCGAACTCGACGCGATTTCGTTGAGGATATTGTACCTGAAAAAGGCCGCGCCCGGAGAGAGGGCGCGGCCAGGGAGGGAAGGACCCGAGCGCGATGCGCAAGGTCGCAGGGGTTGGTACGCTATGCCGAGAACGCTGCGGCGTTCTTACCGGCGATTCGTCCGAACGTGTAGATGTCGGACATCGAGCAGGAGCCCAGGCGGTTCGTGCCCATCTTGTGGCCGGCCACCTCGCCGGCGGCGTACAGGCCGGGAATGGGGGCGTCGGCGTCGTCGAGGACCTGCGCGTCGGTGTTGATATGCAGACCGCCCATGGTGTAGTGCACGGCCGGCTTGTAGGCCATCAGGTAGTAGGGGCCGTCTTCGATGGCGTTGAAGTCGCCGCGGAAGTTGAAGTCGGGGTCGTTGCCGTCTTTGCAGTACTGGTTCCACTTCTCCACGGTCTTCGCCAGTTCGGCGGCGTCCACGCCGAAGGGCTCGCACACGGCTTCAAGCGTGTCGCCCTTTACGATGACCTTGCGCGCCTCAAGGTTCTCGTACTCGTCCTCGTGCGTGACCAGCAAACCGGTCTCGTCGGCGTTCGCCTGGTTGAACAGCATGTACGCCTTGCCGTCGGTCTGCTCGACGATGGCGTTGGACAGCACGTCGCGACGGTCCAGCTCCTCGACGAAGCGGTCGCCTTCCTTGTTCACCATGATGGCACGGCTTTCGAGGCGCACGTCTCCCACGTACAAGAGCGAACCGGTTTCGGGGTCGCACACGGGGTACGTCTGGATGTACTGCATGTCGATGAGGTTCGCGCCCGCAGCCTCGCCCATGGTGATGCCGTCGCCCGTGGCTCCCACCGAGTCGGTGGACAGGATGGAGTCGTCCATGGCCGGGTTGTACTTCACGCGCATGTCGATGTTCGAGCCGAAGCCGCCGCTTGCCAGCACTACGGCCTTGCACGCGATGGTGGACTCCTTGCCGGTCACCGTGTTCTTCACCTTCACGCCGGTGATGGCGTCGCCGCTTTTCACCAATTCGACGGCGGGGGAGTTCTTTGCCAGCGTCAACGTGTCGATCTCTCCGGCGCGCTTCGTCAGCTTCGTGGTCATCTCGCTGCCGCTGTGCGTGATGGGGATGATGGAGCGCTTCGTGTTGTGGCCGCCGAACTGCATGAGGTCGTGCTTCCACGAGATGCCGCCTTCGAAGGTGAGCCACTGCGAGCTGTCCAGCGCGCCTTCGGCGATGATCTGCACGAGGGCAGGATCGCCTGCGTTGTCGCCGCCTTCCAGCATGTCCTTCGCCAGCGCGTCGGGGCTGTCGGCGATGCCTTCCTGCACCTGGATCCAGTTGCCCGGCGCGGCCATCTCGCCGCCTGACAGCGCGGTGTCGCCGCCGAACACGCCCATCTTCTCCAGCAGCACGACGCTCTTGCCTGCGTTCGCCGCCGTGATGGCCGCCGCGAAGCCGGCACCGCCGCCGCCCACCACTACGACATCGGCCGATGCGGGAAGCTCGGTCTGCGCGGGCGTGACCTTGTCGCGCTTCCTCCAATCGCTCGACTTCTGGCCGGCCTGGTCGAGCGCGTCGCTTACGGCGCCGATGAATGCCATGCTGGAAAGCGTGGCTCCCGACACGGTGTCCACGTTCAGCGTCTGGTTGTCCACGATGAGCTGCGTCAGCTCCTCCATGGCCACGTCGCCCATGCCCGGCGTCTCGCGCGAGTTGAGGACGGTGATGCGATCCAAGTTGCCGTCGGTGACCATGACCTCCACGTCGAACTGCCCGTGCTTGCCCATGCCCGATCCGATGCCGGCGGAGCTGCCCGATCCTGCGCCGTTCGAGCCTTTTGCATTCGACGAGCCGCTGGGCGCGCATCCCGCCAATGCGAGCGTGCCGCCCAAAGCGGCCACGGCGCCGCCGGTGATGAACTGCCTACGAGAAAAACGTTCCATGATGCTTCCTCCCTTACGTTGCCGACGTCGCGCACCGGCGTCGGGTATCCCAGGCGCTTACTCCCTGATCAAGCGCTGTTCCCAGACTATCGTTCTGCGGTCGAGCGACAATTGTCCGTCGGGGTTAAATGCATAACCCGCGGTATAACCCTCTTGCAAGCTGGACTTTCTTGGGTATTATGGGAGGGCGATTGAGGGGAGAAGCGTGACCGAGAAGGCGCAACAAGGGTTCGTCGATCGATGGAAAGCCGTGCTGCTTCGGGTGGCGGCTATTCCCTTCGTGTTTTTCGGCGTGGGGTTCTACCGCGCTTGGCTTGCAACGTTCTTTCGCTACGATGCGTTTCCAACCATATCGGTGTTCGATTACTTTTTGTTCGAAGGGGCGATCGGTATCGTCTCCTTGGCGTTGGCCTTCGCGGCGCGCCGTGTGACGCCGCTATGGGCGAACCGCAAAGCGGTGCTGGCCACGGGCGCGTGCATGGTGGGCGGATCGGCCCTCATCGTGTTGGCATGCTTCGCGGTGCCGTCCCCGGCGTTGAAGGTTGCGGGGCTGCTTGCGGCGGGCGGTGGCCTGGGGTCGCTCATCCTCATGTGGGCCGAGTTCTATGGCTCGCTCAACCCCATGCGGGTGGCGCTGTACCACGCCATGGCCATCTTCGTGGGCGAAGTGGTGAAGTGGCTGTTCATGGGCATGTCGGTGCCGTATCTCGCGTTCTTCTCCATCGTGTTGCCCATCGTGTGCCTGGCGTGCGTGCGTTCGAGCATGACGCGTCTGCCGGAGCGTGATCTGCCTCCTGCCATGAAAGAAGGCGACCCGAAGACCATCCCGTGGAAGCCTATCCTGCTGATGGCGGTATGCACGTTCGCGGGCGGCTTCGGGGCCCTGCCGACGCAGCTGCTGGTGCCGGGCAACGTGCTGGGCGCGATGTTCGTCACGGCGCTCGTGTTCTTCGGCGTGCTGTCTGCATCGCGCTGGTTCAACTTCGACACCATCTACCAGCTGGCTTTTCCGCTGTTCATCGTCGGATTCCTGTTCGTTATGCCCACCTTCGGGTCGAACGCGCAAATCATGGCGCTGTGCTACGATGCGGGCTACACCATGCTGTCCATGTACATCATGATCGTCATGAGCAACATCACGTACCGGTTCGGCGTGAACGCGGTGTGGATCAACGGCATCGAGCGCGGCATCCGCTACGTGGTCGAGCTGGTAGGGTGGCTCGCGTTCGCCGGTGCGTCGGCGCATTTGGGAGAAGAAGCCACGTCTATCCTGTACGGCGGCGTGGCGGTTGCCGTGGTGCTGACGTTCGTCGTGATCTTCTTCACCGAGCGCGGGCTGTCGGCGAAATGGGGCGTGGTGCTGAAGGACGACCCGATGGGCAGCGCATCGGCTGAGGGGCGGATGGCCATTCGCGTGTCCGACCTTTCGCGCGCGTACAATCTCAGCCCGCGGGAGGAAGAGGTGCTGCAGCTTATCGCCCAGGGTGACACGGTGGCCGAGATCGAAGAGGTTCTGTACGTGTCGCAGGGCACGGTGAAGGCGCACATCAACCATATTTACCGCAAGTTCAACATCCACAGCAAAAGCGAGCTGTTCGAACTGCTCAACGATGTGGAGAAGCCTGTGCGCAAGGGTCGCCGGTCTTCTTCGTCCGCTTGGGAGGACGAAGAACGGCAAGCAGGATAGGGGCGGAACCGGTTGCGCATGCAAGAACGGCTCCTCGGCGAGGGTTTGCCGAGGAGCCGTTCTCTGCTGTTGCGCGCTTGACGCGCGGAGTAGGTTAGTTGGCCGCGCCCAGGCGGTCGTCCAGCGGGTCGATGGGCGGGATGTCCCAGTTGTCGCCGGGCAGGTGCGGCGCCATCTCGTCTTCGTTGCCGGCAGCGGCCAGGCGGGCGAAGTAGTCCTTCGTCTCCTTCACCACCACGCCGGACAGCGCGATGAGGGCGATCATGTTCGGCAGCGCCATCAGGCCGTTGAAGATGTCGGCGATGGTCCACACGGCGGCCACGGTCATGTAGGGGCCGATGAACACGGCGGCGATGTACAGCCAGCGGTACGTCTTCACGGCTTTCATCGAGCCGTTGCTGAAGTACTCAAGGCAGCGCTCGCCGTAGTAGTCCCAGCCCAGGATAGTGGTGAAGCCGAACAGCACCAGACATGCCATCAGCACGAATGATACCACTTCGCCGGGGATGAAGGGTAGTCCTGCCTGGAACGCGGCGGTGGTGACGGCCGCGCCTTCGAGTCCGGGGATCTGGTACGCGCCCGTCATGACCAGCGCCAGGCCGGTCATCGAGCACACCACGATGGTGTCAAGGAACGTGCCGGTCATGGACACGAGACCCTGGCGCACCGGCTCCTTCGTCTGAGCGGCGGCAGCGGCGATGGGCGCGGAGCCCAGGCCGGCCTCGTTCGAGAAGATGCCGCGCGCGATGCCCTTCTGCATGGCGATGATGATGGCGCCCAGCATGCCGCCCGCAGCCGCCTGCAGGCCGAACGCGCTTTCGAAGATGGTGACGAACGCGCCGGGGATCTTGTCGAGGTTCGTGACGATGAGCAGCACCGAGAGACCCACGTACAGAACCACCATCGCGGGGATCACGCGCTCGGACACCTTCGCGATGCGCTTCAAGCCGCCGATGACCACAAGGCCCACCAGCACGGCCAGCACGATGGAGCCGATGACGGTGAAGATGGAGTAGTCCATGCCAAGGATGCTCACCGTGGCGTTCTTCTCGGGGTCGAAGAACCCGGTGATGGCGCTGGAGATAGAGTTGACCTGCGTGAACGTTCCGATGCCGAACAGGCCCACGCACATGCCGAAGAACGCGAACAGCTTCGCCAGCCAGCGCCACTTCATGCCCATGCCGCGCTCGATGTAGTAGAACGGGCCGCCCAGCACGTGGCCGGTCTTCTTGTCGACGCTGCGGTACTTCACGGCAAGCAGGCCTTCGGAGAATTTCGTCGCCATGCCGAACAGCGCTGCCAGCCACATCCAGAACATCGCGCCGGGGCCGCCGGCGACGATGGCCGTGGCCACGCCGACGATGTTGCCGGTGCCGATGGTGGCTGACAGGGCCGTGCACAGCGCGCCGAAGCTGGTGACTTCGCCTTCGCCGCCGGTTTCGTTCTTGATCATATAGCGCAGCGCGCGCGGCAGCTGCCGGAACTGCACGCCCCGCAGGCGCACGGTGAGCAAAATGCCGCCGAACAAGATCAGCACCATAAGCGGCACGCCCCAGATGAAGTCGTCTATAGCGACGAGCCCATCGTTGATCATACTAAAAAAGCCTTCCACCACGATCCTCCTTCAACCAACTTCGTTCGGGCAACTTCTGCGAAACCCGTGTACGACGTGGCTGTTCTGGAGGATGCGAAGGAAAGCATAGGATCATGCTCGCGCGACAAGCTAGGTAGCTTTGCTCTGTCCTTTTGCCTGAGAGTTTCAGCGGCATCGCGCTTGCGGCGATGCGCCTTGCCCCTTCGGCACCCGATCCGACGATCGGGATTCTCCAGAGGCCCCTTCCGCGCCCTGTCTCGCAAGATCCAGGACGTATCAACGGGGTGACGCTATGAAATTGTGCAGCTGATTGTAACAAGGAATGCATCCGTTGGTAACCCGTTATTTGACTTTTTCGTGCTAAAGGGATTGTTGCGGGACGGTGTCGATGCCGCTACGAGCGGAACACCGTTCGCATGCCTCAGCTGCGGACGGCGACGGTCTCCTTACTGTTGCTGCTATTGCAACATTTTCACACGAGGAGGTCTTCTATGGCTCCCCAGCCAACTGTTCCTACCTGTCCGGTTTCGCGCGCGGGTCGCTTGCGCGCGTTCTTCGTTCTGATAGGGCTGGTCGCCCTCTGTCTTCTGGCGTTCCGCTCGCCGGCGTTCGCCGAGGAAGCCCAGCCCGATCCGTCCGACGACGCGCCTACGCCGCGCGCGGCGATGGACGTGACCGACAAGGTGTCCGTCGACGGCGTCAAGCTGCAGAAGAAATCGGGCGACAGCTGGTTGGACATTCCCGCCGGCACCACGCTGACCAGCGGCGCGTACGTGCGCATCTATATCGACTGGAGCATTCCCGATATGACGGACGTGCATGCGGGCGACACGTTCACGTTCACCGTCAACGGGGATGATCACTTCCTGGCCAGCGATTTCGGCCCGGTGAACCTCGTCGATCCCACGACCCAGAAGGTGATCGGCTCGTACGTGGTCAACGGCAACCGCGATGCGAACGGCAGCATGATCCCCGGTCAGGACATCACTATCGTGACCACGCTTTCCGACGATGGGGCGCAGTTCCCCTCGCTGCACAATGGCTTCTTCTCGCTTGAGGGCTACGTGACGGGCCAAGGCAACGATATCGTGTTCACGGTTAACGGCCAAGCGCTTCCGTCTATCGGCGTCGAACCGCCTACGACGGGCCCGCTGCCCGATACGCCGCTGATGAAGTACGGCTCGCAGGTAGCCGGCCAGAACCAGATCGTGTGGAGCATCGGCGTGAACCTGGACAACATCGTGGACGCGTACGCGAACTATGCCGTGGGCGGTTCCGACCCGTCGCCGCAGCAGCGCAACCTGTTGCTGACCGACGACTTGCAGGGCGGGCAGGCCATCACGTCGGGCGGCGTGACGGTGTACATGCCCGTGGTGGCCACCACCGACGCGGGCGAGGCGCAGACCGAGCAGTACGCGGCCTATCCCATCACCGACCTGTTCGCGCTGACCGACAAGTCGGCGGCCGACGGCATGACGCAGGACGAGTTCGCGAGCAGCGTGCGCATGGCAGCCGTGCCCACCATCGGCGTGTGGGAGAACCGCGTGGTGTACATCGGGTTCGGCAACGTGCCCACGGGCAATGGGTCGAGCCCGCTCAATATCGGAAACATCCTGGACGGCCAGGGCGAGGCGGGACTTTCCTGGCTGCTGGAAGAAAAAGGCGCCACGCCTGCTCAGAAAGCCATCATCATGAAGTACTTCAGCGCCTCGGGGCCGAACAAGGGCGACTTCACGTCGTTCATCGTAGAGCTGCGCAGCGACGCGTCCGAAACCGGGCAGTACGAGAACAACGCCACGCTCACCTATGGCGACAGCGGGTCGGAAGCGGCGCCCGGAAGCGCGCATTTCACCGTGATCTCGGGCGGCGTGGAGGTGAAGGACGGCAAGGCCGTTCTGAAGAAGGTGGACGCGGGCAATCCGGACGCCACGCTGCCGGGCGCCGTGTTCAGGTTGGAGAAGATGCAGCCTGACAACACCTGGGCGACGGTTGCGGGTTCCGAGCAGCTGACTACGGATGGAAGCGGGCTGATCACGGTGACGGGGTTGCTGTTGGGCCAGTACCGTTTCGTGGAGATGGTGCCGCCCGTCGGGTATGAGATGACGAGCGAGTCGGTGGAATTCGCCATCACGTCGACCACGCTGAACCATACCGCGAACGTTACGGCCGAGAACAGAAGGGCCCCCGTGCTGGGCAAGGTCGTGCTGACGAAGGTGGACGCGGACGACGAATCTGTGAAGCTCCCGGGCGCCGTGTTCAAGCTGGAAGAGCAGGCGGCGGACGGGTCGTGGGTCGAAGTGCCGGGATACGAGTCGCTTGTCACCGATGGCAGCGGCTTGATCGAGGTGGAACGTCTCGCGATGGGGGCGTACCGCTTCGTGGAGGTTTCGGCTCCCGAGGGCTACGAGTTGGAGACGGCGCCGGTGGAGTTCACGCTGGCCAAGGACGCGCCCGGGTTGGAGGTGGCCGTGACGGCTACGAATACCAAGAGCCCGGTGTTCGGGAAGGCGGTGCTGAAGAAGGTTGACGCCGAGGCTCCCGATGCCGTGCTGCCGGGCGCGACGTTCAAGCTGGAGCAGCGCCTCGCCGACGATTCCTGGGAGATCGTGCCGGGCCACGATGCGCTTGTCACCGACGCCGGCGGCCTGATCGAGGTGGCCGACTTGGCGGTGGGCAGCTACCGCTTCGTGGAAACCGCGGCTCCCGAAGGCTACGTGCTGGACGACACGCCCCGCGAGTTCGCCATCGACGCCGCCGCGCCGGCGCCCATCGTCGTGAATCTCACGGCTGCGAACGCCAAGGAACCGCCCGCGCCGCTGGGCAAGGTCGTGCTGACGAAGGTGGACGCGGATTCCCCGACGACGGTGCTCCCGGGCGCCGTGTTCAAGCTGGAGGCGCAGACGGCCGACGGAAGCTGGGAGCCCGTGCCGGGTTCCCAGCGCCTGACCACGGACGCCGACGGTCTGATCGAGGTAACCGATCTGCCGATGGGCGCGTACCGCTTCGTGGAGCTTTCGGCTCCCGAGGGTTACGAGCTGGAGACGGTGCCGGTGGAGTTCACGCTGGCCGAGGACGCGCCCGGCCTTGCGGTGGCCGTGACGGCTACGAACGTGAAGACCCCTGTGCTGGGCGGCGCGCTGCTCACGAAGGTGGATGCCGACGATGCGACGACGGTGCTTGCCGGAGCGGTGTTCAAGTTGGAGCAGCGTCTGTCCGACGGGACGTGGGCCGTGGTCGACGGCTTCGACGCGCTCGCCACGAACGATGAGGGAATCATCGAGGTGCATGGTTTGCCGGTGGGAAGCTACCGCTTCGTAGAGACGGCCGCCCCCGAGGGCTACGTGTTGGATGAGACGCCGGTTGAGTTCGGAGTGGAAGTGGGCCAGCCCGAGCAGGTCGAACTCACTGTGGAGAACGCTCCGGTGCCGCCCGACCCGGTTGACCCGGTGGATCCCAACGATCCCACCGACCCGACCGACCCGGCGAAACCCGTCGACCCTGCCGCGCCGGGCACCCCATCGACCTCGCAACCGTCGACTCCGAATGCCCCGGGCAAGACGTCCTCTGCATCGTCGATCGCCCGCACCGGCGACGCTGTTCCGCTCGCCGTTCTGGGCGCGCTGGGCGCAGTCGCGATAGGCGCGCTCGCCACGGCGCTTTTGGTGGCGCGGCGGCGTGCGGGTCGTCGCTAGCCGTTGTTGGAGTAGTTGTCGGCGTTCTCTTTGAGCTTCGCCAGCACCGCGACGAACGTGTCGAGATCCGCCTGGTCGATACCCTCGATCAGGCGGTCCGCCGCGTCGACGGTAACCGGCTGCGCGGCCATGACCAGCTCGTGCGCCTTGTCCGTCACCGAGATAGCGTGCGCGCGGCGGTCGGACTTGTGCTGGTTGCGCACCACGAGACCCTTGCGCTCGAGCGTGTCGAGGTAGCGGGTGATGGTGGCCTGCTCCTTGCGCGTGCGTTCCGCCAGTTGCTTCTGCGAGAGTTCGCCCGCGCTGTCCAGCTGGTTGATGAGGTTCCATTGGCCCGGCGTGATCTCGTAGGGCTTGAGCGCGGTTTCCAGCGACTTGGCGATGGCGCGCTGCGCGTCGTACACGAGGAATCCGATGAGGCTGTTATGCTGGTTGATCATGCTTGACCTGCTTCTGGCATGCCGCGCGAAGGTGGGGAGGGGCGTGCGGGCGGTCCGCACGCTGCGCTGGCCACGCTGAACGGCGATAGGGACTATAAAGTACCTGCTCAATTAATCACAATTGACCGGAACCCGTCAACTTCTTTGCGTCTCGCGCGTCCAAAAACCACGCCGCCGGTATCTAAGACCGCACTCGCGCTGCCTCTGCTGATGCTGCTCGCGTCTGCATGTCGTTGAAGCCGTCATTAACGTCTGTGATCGACGGCGATGGTTGCGCGCAAGCAATCTCGCACGCCGCAGGGCCGTTTCTGCACAAAAAGACGCGACGTGCGACACCTTGTCGGTTGCCGCATTTCGCGCAGTTTTGGTTGCTTTGGAAAACGCCTGATCGATATTGTAGCGATCGGAGGAGTATGGAAGGCTTCGTCGACAGGACGGTTGGAAAGCTCTTTTCGAGGCTTCCAGGCGTCGCACGTCGCGTCTTTTTGTGCAGAAACGGCCCTGCGGCGTGCATCGGCGTCGTCCCGTGCAGCGCCCCCGGTCCCGGTTCGGTGCGCATAGGGTTCTTGGCAGGTGCAGCAGGTAGAAAACGGCGTACGTCTTTCTTTCCTGTCGCCTCTCGCAGCATGTTTCACGTGAAACATGCGTACGTTTTTACCTGTTCGCCACGTATAACTCTCGTGGTCGCGACTATTCTTTATAAAGATAGCTTAAAGTCGTTGCACTAATAATATCAGGTAATATAATTAGCACTGCAAGTAAAAGGGGAACGAGAACGGGGAACTTGCAGTCCGGGGCGCTTTGAAGGGGGATTCTTCGACGCGCGCACCCCTCCGCATCTCCGACCCCTCCATGCAGAGTGAGGCAAAAGGAGGAGAGATGTCACTAAAGATGAGCCGCCGAGGCTTCGTGAAGGCTTCGGCCGTCGCGACCGCTTCGACGCTGCTGCTCGGCGCGTCGGCGACCACCGCCGCGGCCGACGAGGCAGCGGCCACCAGCACCTCGTCCGATGACGTGAAGATCATCCCCAGCGCGTGCCGCCAGTGCTACGGCCGCTGCGCGTTGTTCGGGCACGTCAAGGACGGGCGCCTCGTGAAGATCGAGGGCAACCCCGACCTGTTCAGCGAGGGCACGCTGTGCGGGCGCTGCTTCGCCATCCCGCAGGAGCTGTACAACCCGCTGCGCGTGCGCTACCCGCAGAAGCGCGTGGGCGAGAAGGGCTCCGGCCAGTGGAAGCGCATCACGTGGGAAGAGGCCTACGAGGAAGCGCGCGACCGCTTCACCAAGATCGGCGAGGAGCACGGTTGGCACACCATCGCGCACCAGTACGGCACGGGCCGCGACATGCTGCAGTTCCAGGCCATCAACAAGCTGTGGCTTGAGCTGGGCTCTACGGCCACGTTCGGCGTGGGCAACCTGTGCTGGGTGGGCTCGTACTTCTCCAGCCAGCGTTTGTACGGCGACGAGACGCAGTACACCGGCTGGGACGGCAACAACACCGACTGCATCCTCATCTGGTGCCGCCAGGAGCGCAGCCGCGGCTACTACGACTGGCTCACCGTCAAGCGCGCGCAGGAGCGCGGCGCGAAGGTCATCTGCGTCGACCCCCGCTTCACCTGCACGGCTTCCAAGGCAGACATCTGGCTGCCCATTCGCCCCGGCTCCGACATGGCGCTGGTGCTGGCTTTCATCAACGAGATCGTCCACTCTGACAAGTGCGCAACCGAATTCGCGCGCATGTACACGAACGCCCCGTTCTTCATCGACGAGAAGGACGCCGACGGCAACGGCACGGGCTACCAGCTGCGCGAGTCGTACCTCAAGGAGGACGGCAACGAGGAGCTGTACGCCGCGTGGGACGAGAACAGCGACCAGCTGATCTTCTGGTCCGGCGACTGGCAGAACACGAAGGGCGTGGGCGGCCCGAAGGCCTTCCAGTGGCTCGACGCCGAGGGCAACATCGTGGCCGACGCGAAGCCCGCGCTGTCCGGCAGCCATGAGATCAACGGCAAGACCTACCGCACCAGCTGGGACATCCTGGTGGAGCACGTCACCCCGTGGACCATCCAGCGCGCCGCCGAGTTCTGCGAGCTTCCCGAGGACAAGATCAAGGAAGCCATCGACGCCTACATCGACGCCAGCCCGCACGCGTGCTTCACGCGCGGCCAGAAGGTGGAGTTCTCCATCAACACGTCCGGCATCTCGCAGGCGTTCACCATCATGATGGCGCTGGCCGGCAACTTCGACTCGAAGGGCGGCCAGAACATCGGCCGCGAGCCCGCCACCGGCTACGACTCCTTCATGTTCGACGTCGTGCCGAACCAGAAGGGCCGCATGGGGCAGCGCCGCAAGGAAACGGCCATGAACATCAAGAAGCTGTCCGTGTGCCAGAACACCGGCTACCAGGACATCCTCGTGGCCGACGACGCCACCGGCGAGCTGAAGACCACGAAGCAGAACTCCGGCGGCCAGGTCATCTACGGCCAGCAGGGCGGCTTCGGCGCGGCCACGACGAAGGCCATGGCGAAGGGCGATCCGTTCCAGATCTACGGGTACTGGCAGCAGACGTCCGAGCCCATCCTCTCCATCGAGGGCGGCCACGAGATCGTCGAAGGCTTCAAGAACCTGGACTTCTTCGTGAACGTGGACCTGTACATGACGCCGTCGGGCGAGCTGGCCGACATCATCCTGCCGGCCGCGCATCCCAACGAAGTGGACCGCGTCGAGTGGGCGCACTCCGGCCACGGCTATCCGACCAGCCACACCTACCTCATCCGCCAGCCGTTCCACGAGCCGCTGGGCGAGTGCCGCGACGACATGGACATCTGCTTCGAGTTCGCGAAGTACATGGATGTGGATATGTACTGGAAGGACAAGTACGAGTTCTTCGACTACATGGTGAAGGGCCCCGAGACGCTTCCGCCCGATCTGAGCTGCGCGAGCTTCGAGGAGTTCCGCGAGCGCATCAGCGTGACCGGTGTGGAGATGGCCACCGTGAAGAACGCGCCGAAGTACGAGACGGGCTTCATGCGCAAGACGAGCGACTTCCGCCCCGGCTTCAACACCATGTACCGCGGCAACAAGATGGGCTCGGTCTACCGCTTCCCCGGCGCGCAAACGCCGGACGGCAAGGTGATCCCGCCGCATCCGCAGTCCGACAACGGCAAGATGGAGCTGTGGAGCGAAGACCTGCTGCTGTACGGAAACGGCGCTCTGCCCATGTACATCGAGCCGCCCATCACGAAGATCTCGCGCCCCGATCTGCTGGACGAGTACCCGTACACGCTGATCACGGGCGGCCGCAGCCACGCGTTCTTCCACACCGAGTACCGCAACAGTCCGTGGATGCGCGAGGTGCACATGTTCCCGACGATGGACATCAACCCCGCCGCCGCCGCCGAGCACGGCATCGAGCAGGACGACTGGGTGTACATCGAGACGTACGTCGACCGCATCAAGCAGCGCGCGAACCTCACCGAGGCCATCAAGCCGGGCATGATCCACGTCGAGCACGACTGGTGGTTCCCCGAGCGCGAGGCCACCGACGACCTGCACGGCGCGTTCGACAGCAACTGCAACGTGCTGTTCGAGAACAACGGCCCGTACGATCCCGCGGTGGGCACCGACAACTACGGCGGCCTGTGCAAGGTGTACAAGGCCGACGACGGCGCGCCGAAGAACATCTGCATGAACTCGGAAGACCTCAAGATATTCCTGCCGCTGACCGCCGACCAGCTGGCCGCCGACGACCAGCAGAACGGCGTCACGCAGGTGACGAAGGGGGGTGCGAAGTAACATGACCCGCAACATTATCGACATCGACCTGGACAGCTGCATCGGCTGCCACTCCTGCGCCGTCGTGTGCAAGCAGGAGAACAACGTGGGGCTGGGCACGTTCTACAACAAGGTGCTGACGGTGGGCTCTTCGGGAACCTATCCCGACCTGGAGATGTACTACCTGCCCGTGTCGTGCCAGCATTGCGACAACCCGGAATGCGTCAGCGTGTGCCCCACCGGTGCCAGCTACAAGCGCGACGACGGCGTGGTGCTGGTGGATCACAGCAAGTGCATCGGCTGCCAGTACTGCGTCATGGCCTGCCCCTACGGCGTGCGCGCGTACGACACCGGCAAGGACAAGGGCGTTATCGAAAAGTGCACGATGTGCGCGCACCTCATCGACAAGGGCGAGAAGCCGGCGTGCGTGAAGCACTGCCCGGGCCAGGCCCGCAAGTTCGGCGACCTGGACGACCCCCAGTCCGATGTGTCGAAGCTGCGCGCCGCAAAGAAGACGTACAAGCTGAAGGACGTGGGGAACCATCCGGGCGTGGACTACGCCATGGACAAGTGCGCCTGGAAGGGAGATGAGTAACCATGGAAATCCAGTGGCCACTTCTGATTTTCAGCGTGCTGTTGGGTGTCACCTCGGGCTCGTTCGTGTTCCTGGCCGTGGGCGAGCTGCGCGGCAAGTTCCGCGAAGTGCGGTTCTCGGGCGCGCTGATCGCGCTCATCTGCCTGGCCGTGGGCGGCTGCGTGTCGGTGCTGCACATGGGGCACCCGGAGCGCGCGACGCATTTGCTGGGCAACCTGGGATCCGGGCTGTCGAAGGAGCTGTTCGTCGTCGCCATCATGGGCATCATCGCGTTGGTGTACCTGGTGCTGGCGAAGAAGGACTACCCTGGCGTGTCGAAGGTGTTCGGCGTGCTGGGAGGCATCGTGGGCCTGGTGCTGCCGTTCGTGGCAGGGTCGTCGTACCTGATCGCGGCCCGTCCTGCGTGGGATAGCATCGCGCTTCCCCTGATGTTCTTGGGCGCCGGCCTGGCTTTGGGCATGACGCTGATGGCCGGCCTCGTGCTGCTGCGCGGCAAGGCCGCCGAAGAGGGCGGCTTCGCGCTGAAGCTGGCGCTGGCGGGCGTCGTCATCATGGCGGTGACCACGGTGGCGTACGTGGTGTGGATCGCCATCGCTCCGTACCAGGCGCCGACGCGTTCCATCGATCGTCTGATCTCGGGCGATTTGGCCGTGATGTTCTGGGCGGGCGTCGTGGTGATCGGCATCGTGGTCCCGGTTGCGCTGACCGTGCTGGCCTGCGTGCAGGCGACGAAGGGAGCGGGCGACACCGGTTCGGTCGCGCCGAAGCAGCTGGCCATGTACCTGCTCGGAGCGTGCGCCTGCACCGCCATCGGCGCCGTGGTGATCCGCATCATCATGTACGCCGTGGGCACCAGCGTGGAGCAGTTCATCTACCACTGATACGGTTGGGGGCGCGCGGCCTGGTGCGGCGCGTCCCCCTCATCCGCCTTCCCCCGTGCCTGAACGCTGCAACCCCCCCCCCGCAGCGTTCAGGTGCGAAGGACGGCCGACGAGATCAGACATCAAAACCCAAGGAGGGTAATCATGATCGAAACCATGCCTGCTGAGCTCGCTGAGAACCTTATCGACTTCTGCGAGAACCGCGACCGCGTGTACGCGCTGCTGTCGCGCTGCTACGAGACCGAGATCGACGCCGCGTTCGCCGAGGCGCTGGCGGGGGAGGCCGCGCTGGCCTCCGACGACGCCGGCCTGGCCGCTGGGTTCGCCGCGCTCCAGGCCGACCTCGCCGACTGCGACGAGGATGCGCTCGAGCAGCTGGCGGTCGTCTTCGACCGCGCGTTCTTCGGCATGGGCCCGCGCACCGCTCAGAAGGCCTTCCCGTACGAGTCGGTGTATACGAGCGAGGGCGGCCTCATGATGCAGGAGGCCTACGCGGAGGTGCTGCACGTGTACCGCGGCGCGGGCTTCGCGAAGAACCCCGGCTTCAAGGAGCCGGAGGACCACCTGGCCGTGGAGCTGGCCTTCATGGCGCTTCTGTGCGGGCGCGCCGTGGAGGCGCTGCGCGCGGGAGACGAGGCGGGGGCCGAGCGCCAGCTGCGCGCCCAGAGGGAGTTCCTGAGCGACCACCTGCTGAACTGGATCGACCGCTTCACGGCCGACGTGCGCAAGGCTGCCGAAGACGGCTTCTATTTCGACTTGGCGACGTTCACCGAAGACTTCCTGACCGCCGACGCGGCCGAGCTCGCCGAAGTGCTGGGGTAGCAGCATGCGATCGTGGCACAAATTTTCGGTTTGGGCATGGTGGAAGGCGGGCGGGAAACAGCGAACAGGCATTACGTAAATGCATGGTTTGCTATTCGCCAAAAAGTAGAAGGAATTTGCGCCCAAACCGTGTATTTGTGCCAGATTCGGCCGACCTGACCGACGGCCGAAGCGTTTCACGTGAAACATCGAGTTTGTTGTTGAGGGGATGATAAGTGTGGAGACGATTTCCCGACGCGGGTTCCTCGCCGCGGGGGCCGTGGGCGCGGCGATGGTGGGCGTCGGCGGGTTCGGCGCGGTGTCGCGCCAGGCCGACGCCGCGTTCGTGCGCCCGCCGGGCGCGGAGTCGAACGCGCAGCTGGTGGCGGCGTGCGACCGCTGCGGGCGCTGCCTGCAGGCGTGTCCCTACGGCATCGTGACGCCGGTTCCGCTGGCCGAGAACCTGGTGGCCTACGGCACGCCGACGCTCGCCTTCGATCACGGGTGCTGCGACTTCTGCATGCAGTGCGTTGACGCGTGCCCCACCGGCGCGCTCGCCTACGGCGGCCCGCGCGAGCGCGACCTGGGCGTTGCCGTGGTGGTGAAGGACGCGTGCGTGGCCTGGGACTGGGCCGGCTGCACCGTGTGTAAGGACGAGTGCCCGGTGGAGGGCGCCATCACGCTGGACGACCACGACCGGCCGGTCGTGCATCCCGAGTACTGCGACGGCTGCGGCAAGTGCGAGCAGGTGTGCCCCTCGGCCTCGCTGCGCGCCTACGATGCGAGCGTCGAGGACAAGGGCATCGTGGTGGTGTCGCGCTCGAGCGAGGCGGCGCAGGCGACGGGCGCCGTGTCCAGCGAGGAGCTGGCGTCCAAGCGCACGGTGGCCGTGGCGCAGGCGAACGCGGCGAGCCCCCACACCAAGGGCGTCCACCCCGACGGCCCCGACGCGACGCGAGAGGCGGGAGCCTGACATGAAGACGCGCATCAAAACCATCCGCATCCTCGTGGCGACCGCCGTGCTGGCGCTGGCCGTCGTCGCGGCGCATCTCGGCGGCAATGCCGCCATCGGCACCCTGTGCGCGCTGTGCCCCGTGGGCTTCGCGCAGATCGCCGTCGCCTCGGGCAGCGTGCCGTGGGGCCTCATGCCCGGCGTGCTGGCCGTGCTGGTCATCGTGTTCTTGCTGGGTCGGGCGTTCTGCTCGTGGCTCTGCCCTTCGCAGCTTCTGAAGAACGTGTTCGGCGGCCACACCCCGCGCGGCATTCTCGGCCGCAGCGGCGAGGCGGTACCCGTCTTCCGCGGCGGTTCGGCGGCGAGCGATCCGTCCGAGCCTCCTGCATCGGTTGGAAAATCCTCCGGCTCCGGCTGCTCCACCTGCTCGTCCTGTGGGACCTCCAGTCTCAAAACCCAGGGCCTCGTCCTGGTCGTGCTGCTGGTTGTGTCTTTCGCTGTGGGGTTCCCGGTGTTCTGCCTGCTGTGCCCCATCGGTCTCGTGTTCGGCACGCTGTGGGCCCTCAACCGCGTGTTCGTTCTGCTGCAGCCGGGCTGGGAGCTGATCGTCTTCCCGCTCATGCTGCTGGCGGAGCTGTTCCTGTTCAAGCGTTGGTGCTCGTCCATCTGCCCGCTCGGCTTCTTCTTCGGGCTCATGGGCAAGCTGCGCGCGAAGCTCGGCTTCGGCGCCCGCCCTCAGGCCGACTGCGCCACCTGCATCTCGAAGGAGGGCTGCCGAACCTGTTCCACCGTGTGCCCCGAGGGCATCGACGTGGCGGATCCCGGCAAGGCGACGCTGGAGGCCTGCACCTTCTGCCTCGACTGCGTGGAGAACTGCCCCACGAAGTCCATCAAGGTCAAGGCGGGGGCCGGGAAGCCGATACCCGGCTCTTTCGACGAGCTTTCCGACGTTGAGGAGGTCGAACCGTCCGTCAGATAGCGCACGAGTCCGATCTCGTTTCCGTCTTGGCAAGTCGGGCTTCCGCTATCATGAGTGCGAGCCATGATAGCGGTGTCGAAGGGACGGCGTATGAAGTTCACCATAGTGGCGGTGGGAAAGCTGAAGGAAAAGTTCTGGACGGCTGCGTGCGCCGAGTACCTGAAGCGCATGCAGCCGTACGGTAAGACCGAGGTGCGCGAGATCGCCGACGTCGATCCTGCGCGCGCGGGCGGCGTGGATGCAGCGCGCGACCGCGAGGGCGCCGCCATCTTGGCCGCGCTCGGGCCCTCGGCGCATGTGGTGCTGCTGGCCATCGACGGCAAGCAGCGTTCGAGCGAGAGCTTCTCGCAGCGCATCGACGCGCTCAAGCTGAACGGCGCGAGCGATATCGCGTTCGTCATCGGCGGCTCCGACGGCGTGAGCGCCGCGGTGCGTCAGCGTGCCGACGAGACGCTGTCGTTCGGCCCTATCACGCTGCCGCACAACCTGGCTCGTGTGGTGCTGCTGGAACAGCTCTACCGCGCCCAGAAAATTTCACGCGGCGAGCCATACCATAAATGAGACAAAGGGACGGGTTAATGTCTCGTCGTCGCGAGAGCGCCCGTCCCCTTTGTCCCCCGAATGAGACATCAACCCCATTCCTTTGCCTCATTTTGCCTCATGAGTGCGAAGAGCGCGGTGGCCAGCGCTGCCGTTGCCAGGGCGGCAAGCTCGAGCGCATTCGCGTGGTCGCCGGTAGGCGCGAGCTTGCTTGGGCTGTCGGGCTGGTCGTCGGCTGGTTGCGGGAGCGGTTGCGGTTGAATGCCGGGATCGGCGGGGTCATCGCCTGGGTTTGCAGGAGTTTTGTCAAGTTGCGTCGTTACCACGTATCGGGCGCGCTTGGATTCGTCGACCTCGCCGCCTTCGGTTGCGCCGCCGTATTCCGTTGCGACGGGCGACCCCTTCGGCCCGTTTGCCGCCGCAACGCTCATTCCCACGTCGAGCCAGCGTCCGTCGTCGAGCCATGCGCCCAAGCCGGTGGATGCTGTAGTAAGCACGGAGAGCGGTTGCAGGTTCGCATCGCAGAACAGAACGTCGCTGCGGGAGATGGGCGGTTTCGTCATGTCGATGCGCCGCGACAGCGCCACGGTGCCGTGGCGAGCGACCCGAAGTTGCATGTATACGTCGGATCCGTCCACCTCGATAGGAGATCGTGCCCGTTCCGCTCCCGTGCTGTCGAACTCGATCAGCAGGTTCGTCAGCTTCGCGGGATCCAAGTAGTCCGAAGAAAGCAGCGCGTAGAAGCCGTCCTTCGCGCGCTCGACGGCCAGCAGCATGCGGCTGGCGCGCAGAGGCAGCGTGGCCGCGGCGCGCTCGGGCGTGCACAGCTCGCCATTGTCGGAGGCATGCTCGAGAAGGGTTGCGCCATCGCGCAGCGCCGCGACGATGGCGTCGGCGGGCAGGATGCGCGCTTCCTCCGTCAAAGCGCCTGCGTCATCCATGAACCCGAAGGCGAACGCGTCGGCGTCGACGGGAACCACGGTTTCGGCCTGGGTCCATCCGTAGCGCGCTTCCACGGTTCCGTCTTCAAGCGGGGTGAGCGCGGCGATCGTTCGGCCGCCGCCTGGATAGAAAGACGCCGCTAATACGGTGGACCCGCTGCCTGCAAGCGAGAGGGAAGCGGCTTGGTCGAAGGGATAGGACGCGATAACGGTTCCGCGCTGGAGATCGATCCAGTATCCCGCGCTTTCGCCTCCCGCTGCAGGCATGAGCACGAACGCGGTCTCGTTCGATAGCGGCACGACGCGAAGCGAAGGACGGTAGTCCAAGACGGCGGGAACGGGAACGCCCTCGACCGTGCGCGAGGATACGCGTGCGACATCGGCGGGGTCGATGGCGTGCAGCTTGAGCTGGCCGTCGGCTATCTGGAAGAACCGTTTGCTTCCGTCGGGGCAGGCGAACACGTTGCTGAGCACCGTGGAATCTTCGGTGTACTCGGTGCCCAGGTAGCCGCCCGCGCAGTCGACGGGGGTGAGCAGCGGGCTTGCTTTCAGCTCGAGGCGCACTTCGGGAGAATATGCAGTCGTGCCGCCTGTTTGAGCCAAGACGAACATGCCGGCAGGGAACACGATCTCGCACGTTGACGAAGGCCCGATATCGCCGGCATCGAGAAAGTACGGAAGGCTGACCGTGGTGCCGTCCGTCTCGATGTTCAGCAGGGCGTGGGGCTGGCCGTCCACGATGAGCTGCGTTGCCGCGGGCAGCGGCGTGGCGAGGGCAGGCTTCGTGGACGCTTCGAACGACAGCGTCCCCGTGTTCGAGACGCTGTCGAACAGGGGCGTAAGCGTGAAATCGTCGGGCGGTTCCGGCTTGCCGGCGTTCGAGTACGAGATGTTCAGCGTGCCGCCATCCGCACGGCTTTCGGTGACGGCGATGGTCAGGCCGGTGAATCCGACGTTGGCGTTTTCGAAAAAGTTGGTTGAAGGGTAACCTCGGGGAGACACCTCGTCGCCTGCGTACAGCATGCAGCCGTATTCTCTCGAGCCGATTGCGGCTGGGACGAGGTCGGTGCTTTCCGCGTGCGGCTCGTTCATATCAGGGTCGACCAGCTCGATCAGCTGGTTGTGCACGGTTCCGTACGTGTTCGAATGAACGAAATACGGTCCGCCCGATCCTAGGTCGGCCTGAACTCTGAAGAGGCGAAATCCCGACGGAAGCTCGGCGGGTTGGCCATCTTGCTCGTAGCGAACGCTTTGGTTGCCGGCGAAGCGGTCGTACTGCAGCAGGTAGTAGGACGAGAACATGCTTGCGTCTTGGTTCGCCACCACGACGATACCGCCGGTTTCATCGATGTCGTTCGAAGCGAACGCTTCTAAAGCCGCTTCTACGGACGAGCTGCCGTCGGCGGTTGCGTCCACGTGTTGCACCACCTTGCCGTCGCGTTTGACGTCGATGCCCGTCTCGTTCGCGAAGATGCGGGTGATCTTGCTGTCGGGCAGCCAGCCCAGCATCCATTTCGAGAATCCATTGTGATCGCCCTGGTTCTGCATCATGATGTCGAAGGTGAGGATTCCCGTGCGGTCGGCGGAGCCTCCTTGCTGGCTGGCGTACTGGTAGTAGTCGGGCAGGCCCAGCACGTGACCCGTTTCGTGGATGATGGTCTGCGCGGCCCACGGTTGGTCGCACGGATTCGACAGCGCCACGGCGTTCCATAGGCGCACTGTGCCGTCAGCGTACACGGCGTCGGGGACGTCGAGCACCTGCTCGTTGCTCCACCAGACGCTGCCCCAGCCGGTGTCGCCGCCGGCGAAGTGCAGGTAGACGGCATCGATGCGCCCGTCGCCGTTCGCGTCGAATCGCGCGAGATCGATGCCGGATGCCTCGAGGTGGTCGAGCGCCTCCTTGTACAGTTGCCCGATGTTCGCCGTGTAGAAATCGCGCTCGTGCTGGGCCGCGTAGTCGAACGCTTCGCCGGTGACGGTAAGCGCGCCGTACGACGCGCGGAGGTAGTAGTCGTGCAGGTTCTCGTAGGGAAAGCCGCCGGCGCTCGGCAGCGCGGCCTCGCCGACGGCGCGCGGGCCTATGAGCGCCTGAAGCGCTTCCAGCGTATCTCCTTCCGCGAAGGGGCGGTCGGGGAACGACACGCGCAGCGCCACCACGTGTGCGTTGCCGATAGCGGCCATGCCGCCGTCGTCGCCGGGAACCGCGTTCGGGGCGATGCCGTTTTGCGCCTGCTCGCGCGCGAGAGCCTGTTGGACGAGGCCGGGGGAGGGCTCGTCGTTGCCGAGGCTTTCCTGGAAGGCTTCTCGTTCGTCCAGCGTGCCGTCTGCGGCATAGGCGGCGCGTTGCTCGACGGTGGCGATGCAGGGCGAGTGCGCCGCGTCCTGCGCATGGGCCGACGCGGGCGCGAGCGCACCTGCGAAGGCTGCTGCCAGAAGCGCGGTCAGCCAAAACGCGGCCCAACGCGCGGCCTTTGAGCGAGCGAAGCGTTGCATGCGGTTCCCTTCGTCTTCCGGTGTGATGGAACCATACTACCCGCTGCCGCCCCGCTCGACACGTGCTTTTTGAGAATGAGGCAAAGGGGAGGGGTTAACGTCTCGTTTGGGGATATGGGGGACGGGCGCTCTCGCGACGACGAGACGTCAACCCCTCCCCTTTGCCTCATTCCGCCCGTCATCCGTGTTGGTGATCTGCGCGGTATAATGACCGAGTCGTTGGCGAATCGGGAAAGGAACTATATGCGCTTCGTCTCGTGGAACGTGAACGGCTTGCGCGCCGTGCTGAAAAAAGGCTTCGAAGACATCGTGTGCGAGCTGGACGCCGACATCGTTGCCTTGCAGGAAACGAAGCTGCAAGAGGGCCAGGCCACGCTCGACCTGCCGCAGTACCGCGAGTACTGGAGCTATGCCGAGAAGAAGGGTTACTCCGGCACGGCTATATTCTGCAAAGAGCAGCCGCTGCAGGCGCTGCACGGCCTGGGCTTCCCGCACCTGGATACCGAGGGGCGCATCGTGGCGCTGGAGTTCCCGAAATTCTGGTTCGTGGACGTGTACACGCCGAACGCGCAGAACGAGCTGGCGCGCATCGACCATCGCATGGAGTGGGACGACGCGTTCCGCGACTTCTGCAAGGGACTCGAAGAAGGCGTGCTGCCCGCCGGCGTGCCGGTGGAGCGGCCGGCGTTGGGCGAGGGGCACGTGGCCATTTCCGAGCTCCCGCTGACGCAGCCGGGCGAGACGGCCGACCCGAAGCCCGTCGTCATGTGCGGCGACTTCAACGTGGCTCACCAGGAGATCGATCTCAAAAACCCGGGCCCGAACCGCGGCAAGGCCGGTTTCTCGGACGAGGAGCGCGGCAAGTTCACCGACTTGCTGGAGGTCGGGTTCGTCGACTCGTTCCGCCACCTGCATCCTGACGTGACGGGCGCGTACTCGTGGTGGAGCTACCGCTTCAAAGCGCGCCAGACGAACGCGGGGTGGCGCATCGACTACTTCCTGGTCAGCGACGAGTTGGCTCCGAAGATCCAAAGCGCCTGCATCTACGACGAAGTCTACGGCAGCGACCACTGCCCCGTGGGGATAGAGCTGGAGCTGTAGGATCGCTTGCAGCTCGAATGCTCCGTCTGGGGCGTTCGAGCTGCGGCCGGTGACGCCGAAAATGCTTCCGTATGGTAAAAGCGGGGGAGTTTGGTAATCCTATGAAAACCGTGGGATATCTCTCGGCTCTTCTTCACCTGGGGATATGCAGGATGCTGCGTTCGGTCCTTGGAAATTCGGGTCGGAAGGCAGGCGGGAGATTACCAAACCGCCCCGTTTCTGCCGCCGAGCTTCGATTTCTCCGTCATCCTCCGCCCCGCCCCCGCTCCCCCCCCCGTCCCCCCGCCCCGCCCCGCCCCCTCTTCCCCCGCTTCCCGTTCTCCGTTTTCCAAGAAGCTGACTGTCCGAAGGATCCTTGTCTCTCGAGGCGGCGGGGAGCTTGCCGATCTTGACGTCGCGAATGACGGGGCGCGCGGCAAGCGGTTCTGCAACGGCGTTCGCAGACGCCGCGTCATCTAGAGTCCCTGTGGCGTGTGCCGCAGCGGAAAGAGCGCTCATGGTATGATGCTTCTCGTTGTATGACGGCAGAAAGACGGTTATGGATAGAGCGAAAATCGAAGAGGGCGTGCGGCTGATCCTCGAAGGCGTGGGCGAGGATCCCGGCCGCGAGGGCCTGGTCAAAACTCCCGAGCGCGTGGCGAAGATGTACGAGGAGGTGTTCGCGGGCCTCACCGAGGATCCGGCGCAGCATTTCGAAACCACGTTCGACGAGCACCACGAGGAAATGGTTCTCGTGCGCGACATCCCCTTCTATTCCATGTGCGAGCATCATCTCGCGCCGTTTTTCGGCGTGGCGCATGTGGCGTACATTCCGGCATCCGATGGACGCATCTGCGGATTGTCGAAGCTCGCGCGCCTGGTGGATGCTTTCGCGAAACGACCGCAAGTGCAGGAACGTCTGACCTCGCAAATCGCCGACACGCTGATCGAACAGCTGCACCCGCAGGGCGTGATCGTGGTTTTGGAGGCCGAGCACATGTGCATGAGCATGCGCGGTGTGAAGAAGCCCGGCACGACCACCACCACCAGCGCCGTGCGCGGCGCCTTCGAGAAAAGCCAGGCGACGCGCGCCGAGGCACTGTCGCTCATCTTCGCGCGACGGAACTAGGGCGCCCCCCCCCGAAAGGGCCATCGCGAATGTTTCACGTGAAACATTCGTTCGCAATCAGGTAGCGCAGCAGGCAAGGAAAGGAACCAGCCAATGAAGTGTGTAGTCTCCGTTCTGGGCAAGGACCGCAGCGGCATCGTCGCGGAGGTTGCCACCGCGCTTGCCGAGTGCGGCGCGAACATCGACGACATCAGCCAGACCATCCTGGACGACATCTTCTCGATGACCATGCTGACCACGCTCAATCCCGAGGTGGCCGACTTCAACACGGTGCAGGAGAAGCTGGAAGCTGTGGGCGAATCCCTGGGTGTCCAAATCATCGTCCAGCGCGAAGACGTCTTCCAGATGATGTACAAGATCTAACGTCCTAAAAGGGGCAATTCCCATCTGGGGCGTTTTCGTGGGCATCGGCTAGGGCTCTATAGCGAAAGGCGGCCTTTGGATGTTAGGGATGGAGCGAGGCGGGCGGTTCTACCGGCTGTTCGACGCGCTTTTTGGTGCACGCGAACGCGATGTTCAACTTGACGGTCGAAGATGCTTCGACGCTACGGATGTCCTAAAAGGGAACAGATTCCTTTTAGGACATTTTCGTGAAGGTCAAGCGGTGAACAGATCGATTATCTCCTGCTTGGAGTGTACGCCCAGCTTCGCGTAGATGTTCTTGATATGTCCTCGCACGGTGTTGGGAGACAGGTACAGAGCCTCGCCGATATAGGTGGAGCTCCTGCCGCGAGCCAGCAGCAGGAGGATTTCCGATTCGCGGTCCGTCAGGCCATGCCGAACCGTCACTTCGGTGCCTTTGGCGTCGAATGCGTCTTCGCCTCGGACGGGCTCGCCGGACGCGGCCGGCCGTTGCTCGCGTTCCGAGCGCTTCCTGATGCGCAGCATGAATAGCAGGACGATGGAAAGCAGGTACAACGCGATGCAGAACACCAGCATCGTCTTGAACGACGGGTTGAGATCGAGCCCCGCGATAACCGTGCCGCCTACGATCCCCGACACCGATGCAAGCCTGATCAGCAGCACCGACGCACCCATGAACGCATACGGGTTCAAATCGCTTTCGTGCGCTTCGCGAATGATGAGGTACATCACGCTGGTGGAGATCAGGCTGTGGCCGGCGACGAACGCCGCGCCCACGAAGTAGCTGTACTGGAAGTTCGCGAACGGCCAAATGATCAGCACGCCGGTGAGCAGGGGGAAGAGCGCGCGATAGGCGCGGGAGGCGCTGAACGTCTTCGGAAAGCCGTACGCCATGACGAAGAACGCCATCGAGGCTGCGGCGATGCCCATCGCCGATGCCAAAGACGAGCCGTCGAAGTCGTAGTGCTGCACCACCATGAATCCGTTGATGATGCCCACGACGCATCCGAGCACCAGCAGCGACAGCAGGCCTTCCCCGATGGACACGAATCCCCGAAGGTACGGTCGCAGGGAGGTTCGATCCCTCTTCTGCTCCGCACCCGCCGCCGCCTCGTCGCCTCCCATCGTCTTGCCGCTGGCAAGCGCGTTGCCCGCTATGCCTTTCGCGCGTCGATAGAGCAGTGCGCTCGCCACTAGCGTCGCAACGACGCAGGGAAGCATGACCAGCGAAGGGCTGTTCTGCAAGGCCAAAGTGACCGCGGCGGCCAGCAGCATCGACGAGGCCAGCGTCTTCATGCTGATGGTGGGCTCCATTTCCGTCATGATTTCTACCCAAGCCAACGTGAGCATGACCGTGGCGGTTCCCTGCGCGAAAGCAAGCGCCATCAGCGAGACTACTGGATCGACGGACGAGAGAGCGCCGCTGTACGACAACACCGCGGTGGCCGCCAGCACCAACGAGGGCGCGATCACTGGCATGGATAGCCTGGGCAGCCGACCAAGCAGGGCCAGCGCGACGATGACCGCTTCCGTGAGGACGACGAAAGCCGCCGACGCGATGCTGAAGTCCAATCCCGCTATGAGGACGGTGGTCGTTTCCGACGTCAGCATGGCCGTGGAGTATAGGGACGACTGGGCGACTTTGAACGAGGCGAATCCAAGCGCGCAGCACGCGACGAACAGACGGCGCTTGTCGAAGCGCGAAACATCCATCGGCCGACCCCTCCCCTCGATACGTCGCCGAATCTGCGCTCATTGTCCGATAGTATCGTCTCTCTGCCAACCCCTGTTCGTGCAAAAAAGCCCTGTTGGAGGCAATTCAACCCAAAATGAGGGAGGGGTCGAGTCGCCGATTCGACCCAGAATGGGAGATGCGTCGCGCCTGTTCTCCGGCCTATGCTGAGCGGGTCGTCAAGTAGGGCGGGAAGAGCTCCGACGACAAGGATAGCAATCGAAACTGAACGGTCGCCAGGGGAGGGCATTGTGCCCGCAGGAGCGGCGGTTCGGCCCGAGCAACAGGAGGGATGTCATGAACGAAGGAATTTCACGGCGCAACTTCATCGGCGGTGCGGCGCTGGGCGGCGCAGCGCTCGCATTGGGCGCGCTTGCGGGCTGCGCTCCGCAAGGCGACAAGCCCACGGGTTCCGAGGGCACCTGGGATGCCGAGGTCGACCTGCTGGTGTGCGGCTGCGGCGGCGCCGGCATGGCGTGCGCGGTCGAAGCCAAGGACAATGGCGTGGAGAACGTGCTGATCATCGAAAAGGGTGACCAGATCGGCGGCACTACGGCCATGTCCCAGGGCATGATCGCCGGTTGGGATACCCAGCTGCAGAAGTCGCAGGGCGTCGAGCTCACCTACGACGCGATGTATGCGAACCTGATGAACAACGCGTCGTATCATCTTGACCCGGCGCTCACTAAGATCACGGTGGAGAACAGCGGCAAGACCATCGACTGGCTGATCGACCGCGTGGGCGTCAAGTTCACGGATCAGATCGACATCTACTACGGCCCCCTGCAAATGATGCATAACGTCGACGGCGCGGGCGGCGGTTTCGTCGCGGCTTTCACCGCCTGCCTGGACCAGCTGGGCGTGGAGATCCAGAAGGGCACGAAGCTGGTGGAGGTTCTGCTGGACGCCGAGGGCAAGACGGAAGGCGCGGTGGTCGAGGCGAAGGGAAAGACGCAGCGTATCAAGGCGCGCGCTATCATGATCGCCACCGGCGGCTACGCCTACAACGCCGAGCTGGCGGCGCGCTTCGATCCCGAGAAGGCGGGTACGTTCGGCATCGGGCACCCGAATTGCGAGGGCGAGGGCCTGGTGGCCGCTTCGAACGCAGGCGCGCTCCTGTCGCACACCAACGACATGATGTGCGTGGTGAAGGACTACACCATCATGAGCGAGCACAACGGCACCTCGGCCAGCGCTAACCTCAACGGTTTCACGAACCTTCCCAACATGATCTTGGTGGGCGCCGACGGCAAGCGCTTCGTCGACGAGGGCAAAAAAGGCTTCATGAGCCAGAACCTGAACGGCCCCATTTTCGACAAGATCCATCGCGACGGCATGGGCTACGTATGGGAGATCTCCGACGAGGCCACGGTGGCAGCAGCCGGCGGCAAAGTGAAGCGCGGCGAAGGACTCGAATACATCAAGGGTGCCGATGCGACTGAGCTCGCGGCCAACATGGGCGTGGATGCCGCAGCGCTTGCCGAGACCATCGAGGCCTACAACGCTGCGGTGGACTCGGGCGTGGACCGCGAGATCGGCGGCTTCCCCACGGCCAAGCTGGAGGCTCCTTTCCTGGCCGTGCCCGTCGTGCCGTGCGAGATCATCACGTACGGCGGCGTGGCTCGCACCGAGCAGGGCGAGGTCATCCGTGCTGATGGCGAAGTGATGCCGGGCCTGTTCGTGGGCGGCGAGGCTAGCTGCAACTCCGCCTACATGGGATTCACGCTTTCCAACTGCTTCACGTGGGGTCGCATCGGCGCCCAGAGCGCGGCGGCGTACCTGAAAGCCTAGACCCTTTCCTCCTTCATCCCCTCCCTGATGCGGGTGCGGCGCAAGCGCGTTGCACCCGCATTTTTTTCGCGTGCGCAGCGTTGCCTCGCTTTCGGCCGAAACCTGCCAGAAACGGCAAGCCTTTTCGCACGGGCGCCGTCGAACGCACGCAGCAAAGCGCGTCGACCCGATCCAGCGGGACCCGGTCGACGCGCTTCGGGAGGAGGGGTGCGTACGGGTTAGTTGAGCTTGCCAGAACCTAGATCCTTGCCCAAAACGTAGGGCAGCGTAATGCAGGTGGCTCCGTAGTTCATGCCTTCCATCGCGAACGTGTAGGTGCCGGAGTAGAAGTTGCCGATCATGCATCCGGCGTTGAACAGGCCTTCGATCGGCTGGTCGTTCTCGTCGAGCACCCGAAGATCGCTGTCGGTGCGCAGGCCGCCCAGAGAAGTCAGGAAGCCGGGAGAGAAGGATGCGCCGTAGAAGGGACCGTCGTCTGCCCCAATGGAGATGAGCTTGTCGGCGGTCTTGTAGAAATCAGTGTCCACGCCTGCTTCGCACATCTTGTTGTAGCGCTCGACGGTGTCGATAGTCGCCGCCGGCAAGCCGAGCTTCGAGATGACCTCTTCGCGCGTGTCTGCCTTGACGATGCCGAAGCCGTCGGCATCCGTATCCCAGCGTTCGATAACCTCTTCCGTCGTGAAGTATTCGCCGTGAGGGTAGTTGATGGCGCCCCAGGGCCCACCTGCTTCGGCGCGATTAGCGCCCCAGATGCAATAGGCGGTCTTCTCGGACAAATGCATGATGGTCGCGCAGGCGAGGCCTCCCAACGCGTCCTCGTTCATGAAGCGCTGTCCCATGTTGTCCACCATGAGGCCGGTGTGGCTCGTGTAAGGTTGGTCGCCGGGAAGGTTGGGGCGGCCGAGCATGATGTTGTTGGGCTCCTTTTGCCAGGCGCCGCCCACCCAAAGCTCCATTTTGTGGCCGTCTCCGGGCATGAGCCCGCCCATCCAAATGCCCTGATCGTAGTTGATGTCGGTTGTGAAATCGCACAGCTCGACGGCCTGGGGGCAATAGCGCTCCATCATATCCTTGTCATGGGAGAAGTCGCCGGTTGCCATGATGACGGCTTTGGTGCCGACGTATTTGGTGTAGGCGCCGTCGGCATCGGACGCGATGATCGCGTCCACGCGACCTTCCTTGCCGTTGGCAACGCCGCCGCGAACCAGCTGCTCGCCTTTGACGTTCCAGCGCACGTCTACTCCCAGGTCTTTGGTCACGTACCTCCCCATCTCCGCAGCGATATGCCCTTCGCCGTTTCCGATGGAGCCTTTCAGCTCGCTGTCGTCAACGTAGAACGCGTGAGCTGCGGGCGGGGTGAACATCGGGTCGCCTTCTTTGTATTCCGGACCCGACTCGATGGTGGTCTTGATGCCGGCCTTGGCCGCGATGTCGATGATCCAGTTGATGGCCTCCTCGGAGTTGTTGTAGAACTTGTACCACAGAGCCGGTTTGAAGTTGCCGCCGTTGGCGAGGTACTCCTTGCGGTAGAACCACGTGGGATCCATGCGGGGGATGCCCATCTCTTCCATGACCTTCGAATACACGCCGTTGTTGGATCCGCCGCGGCTCACAGGAGCCTTCGACGCGCTGATGAGCGTCACCTTCAATCCGTTTTCAGCGCATGATGCAGCTGCGACCAGACCGCTCATGCCGCCTCCCACCACCACGACATCGGTTTCAACCGTTTCGGTGACGAGGTCGTCGCCGATAGGATCGGGCGCGATCTCGAAGCTCCACCGCTGTTCGGCGTTGTTCGCGCCCGTCGTTTGGGCGGAGTCGGACTTGCTTTCGGATGTTCCTGCTGCGGGCGAGCATGCGGCCAGCGCGCCTCCCGCAATGAGGCCTGCAGCGCTCAATGCCGCCCCTTTGACGAAGCTGCGACGGTTCAGATTTCCCTCCATGATGAACTCCCTTTCCTAGCTTATCTCACCAAGGCGCTGCTTGCCTTGCGGGCGCTGTTTGCGCCTTGGACTGATCGCAGCCTAATCGATCAGGGAAAACAAGGCCTCACCCAGCCTAGGTGGTTTTTCGTCCAGAAGGTCGGACGTCGCGAGCGTCCGCTAAGGAGGTCGAGGGGTGCGGTACAATGGGCGCGCGGACAGCTGGCGCGGAAGTTCGAGCGCATGCTGTTCGCGCGCGGAGGGGAGGTGCGGATCCATGAGATTCATTCTGAAAAACATGAAGCGAGAGCAGGTGCTGGCCGCGCTCGCCTACGGGTTCTTCCTGGCGTGCACCTCGGTGACGCTGTGGGGAGGGTATGTGCGGTTTCTGACCGGGCAGGTGGATCCGGGCTCTTTCATGCTCGAGTATTTCGTGCGAAGCGCGACCCTGCCTCTCTCGCTTGCGGTTTCCGGCTTGGCCGCCTTCTATTGGCCGAAGGCTCGGCTGTGGCGTTCTCCGATACTGGCGCTGGGGTTTTTTCTTGCGGGTTCGCTGCTGGTTGCCTTGCAGCATGGCGGCGTGGTTTCGTCCGAGTGGTCGCTTGTCGTGGTGGGCGCGTGCTTCGGATGGGGAAGCGGGATCATGTTCGGCGCCTTGCAGGAAATCGTGGCTGCGCAAAAGGTGTTCACGGCCGGTATCGTCGTGTTTGCCGCCGCTGGGATTTCGGCGTTGCTGTTTTTCGCTGTTGAGGTTTTGCCCGCCGATGCAGTACCGTGGATGTCGCTGTTCGTGTTCGTCGGCGCGGCGGTGGCGCTAACCTGTGCTGCATGGAAATGCGCTCCGAAGGTGCATCCCATGTTCGACACGGTTCCCGATCAGCGGCGCGATCGGTGCCGCGAAGCGGTTTCCGAGTTGTGGCGCCCTTTGCTCTGCGTCGCTTTCTCCGCGTTCATTGTGGGTATCGTGCGCGTCGGTTCGGCCTCGGGTGGCGGGTCGATAGGGCAAACGAATGAAAGCAACATGATCGGGCTGCTTGCCGCTTCGGTCGCGCTGCTGGCAACTTGGAGGTTCTTGTACGAGCGCGTTACGCTCATGCGTTTGTATCAGATTCTGTTTCCGCTTACGGCGACGGCGTTTCTGCTGTTGCCGCTTCTTGAGGGAACGTTTCGCCAGGTGGTGTACTCCCTCGTGTTCCTGGTGTTTTCGGTCACGTCTTCGCTCATGGTAGTGTCGTGCGCTCGGACGGCGCGCAACCAATCGCTCACTCCCGTGCTCGTGTACGGCACCTTCGCCAGCATCGTGTATGCAAGCTCGCTGGCGGGTTCCGTCGTGGGCTTGTTCGTGGGCGCGGGTCGAGGCGTTGGGCTGGCGGAGCTGTCCGTGGTGGCATTGGTGGCGGTGTACGCGCTGTCGGTAGCGATGGTGGCGCCGCATGGGAGGAAGGCGGGTAGCGTGAAAGCCGCTTCGGGAGAGAAGCTGGCTCCTGTAGTCGGAGCTGTAGGCGATTCCGTGACTGCAGGCTGCGCGGTTGCTGTCGAGCGTTACGGTCTGTCGCGTCGCGAGGCCGAGTCTCGACCTCCTTGCCCGTGGCCGCGATGTGCCGTATGTGGCCGAAGAGCTGGTCATATCGAAGAACACCGTGCGGACCCACACGAAGAGCATTTTCGCAAAAACAGGGGTTCATTCGCGCCAGGAGCTTATCGACTTGGTGGAGTCCATCGAAGCGTGAGCACGTTCCTGCCGAACGCGAACTTTGCATCGCGAAAGGTCCTGCGCGCCCCATTAGCCATATGTCCCGCAGCGCAGAGGAATGCTTCACGTGAAACATTCTTGCATTGGATTTCCCCTGTCGAAAATACTAGTTTTTAATATAGTATTTTATGCAAATTGCAAATCGTATAAAATACTATACAAGAATATAGTATTAACGATAGCACGGAGGCGACGATGTTCAACTTGACGGTCGAAGATGCTTCCAAGCGCCTTGGCGTGGGGCGCGCACGCGTCAACCAGCTCATCCGCAGCGGCATGCTGGCTGCCGAGAAAGTGGGCGGGATATGGCTCATCGACGAGCAGAGCGTGGAAGCGCGTCGCAACGCCGCTCCGAAGGCGGGGCGTCCTCCTGCAAGTTCCAGCAAAGGGGATGTGGGGCGCTACGTGCTGATGAATCGCACGCACGAGGTGCTTTCGTTTCGCTACGATGAGGCGGCCGGTGCGTTCGTCGACGCAGGGGACATCGTCGATCCTGCGCGAGCCCCGCTGGGCATGATCTCCCCCCGAGGTCGAAAAGTCTCGAAAGACGCGCTGTCGTTCTGGTGGAAGCATCGCTGCATCCCCGGAACTAGAGAAGGCATCGACGCGAAGCTGGCCGAGCTGGGCGTCGATTCACCTGCGAGGATTCCCTTCAAGAGCCTTGGGCTGTCTTTGTCGGATCAGTATTGGATTCGTCCCGAAAACTGTGAAATCGCCTGGGAGGACGTGAACTATTTCGACAACGATTTCTGCGAGATGCGAAGCGGCAGAGGCTGGCTCGACGGGGTGGGGCTCGACTCCCCGGACAACACCTCGGAAGGCGAACTCCCGAAAAAATGGGTATGCGACGGTGCGAAGCGCTTGCTGGTGAAGGGCGGATCGGTTCTCAACCAGGAGCCGTTCAACGAGGCGGCAGCGAGCGCTCTATACTCACGGCTGCTTGCCCCGGACGAGTATGTGAAATATCGCTTGGAGAGCCGGGCGGGCGGTGCCGTCTGCATCTGCGAAAATTTCGTCGGCTCCACCGAAGAGTACATCCCGTCCTACTATGTTCGCCAGACTATGCGTCAGCCGAACCATCGCAACGATTACCAACACTACCTGGAATGCTGCTCGGCGCTTGATGCGGAGCACGTCGAGATCGCGTTGTCCAAGATGATCGTGTGCGACGACATCTTGGGAAACTCCGATCGGCATTGGCGAAACTTCGGGCTTGTGCGAGACGTGGAAACGCTGCGCTACCGTATCGCGCCGCTGTTCGATACGGGCGGCAGCCTCTGGTGCTCGTCGACGCTCGAAAGCCTGCGAGCGCACGATTTCTCGTTCACGACCAAGCCGTTCTACGAAGACGCCAACCGTCAGCTTCGGTTGGTGAACGACTACTCGTGGTTCGATCCGGCTGCGCTCGAAGGGTTTGCAGACGAGCTTTCGGCCATCCTTTCGGACAATCCCGCGTTGGCCGAGCGCGTGGACTATATCTGCTGCGCCGTCCAAAAACGCATCGATCGCATTGTAAGGATGCTGTAGTCGGCGGGGCCGTGAGGGGCGTTTCACGTGAAGCATTTGTACGATGGCCTCTTTCCGGCGCATCTTCGCTCCAAAAACACGCCTCAGCGCCGGGAGCGTGTTTTCCGAGCGAAGATGCTCCTCCGAACTGTCAAATTGTGCCTTTAATGAGAATTAATATCAATTAGTATTCCATTTCGAAACGGATTGCCGTATCGTAGCCCCCATCAAACAGAACGCCGCCAATGCGGCTAAAGGGAAAGGCTCGATACCATGGCCGACCGAATCGACACCACAAGGCTCACGAACGAGGTGGGCAACCCCGTCGCCGACAACAACCATACGCTGACCGCGGGCGAGCGCGGCCCCATGATGCTCCAGGACAACTGGATGATCGAGAAGCTGGCGCACTTCGACCGCGAGGTCATCCCCGAGCGACGCATGCACGCGAAGGGTTCGGGCGCGTACGGCACCTTCAAGGTGACCGGCGATATCAGCAAGTACACGAAGGCGAAGGTGTTTCAGCCGGGCGCCGAGACCGAGGTGTTCGTCCGCTTCTCCACCGTGGCGGGCGAGCGCGGCGCGGCTGACGCCGAGCGAGACATCCGCGGCTTCGCCATGAAGTTCTACACGCCCGACGGCAACTGGGACCTCGTGGGCAACAACACGCCCGTCTTCTTCCTGCGCGATCCCAAGAAGTTCATCGACCTCAACCACGTGGTGAAGCGCGATCCGCACACCAACATGCACTCGGCGCAGAGCAACTGGGACTTCTGGTCCAGCTTGCCCGAGGCGCTGCACCAGGTGACCATCGTCATGTCCGACCGCGGCATCCCGGCCAGTTACCGGCACATGCACGGCTTCGGCAGCCACACGTTCAGCCTGATAAACGAGGACAACGAGCGCGTGTGGGTGAAGTTCCACCTCAAGACCAACCAGGGCATCAAGAACCTCACCGACGCCGAGGCCGGCCAGATCATCGCGGGCGACCGCGAGAGCCACCAGCGCGACCTGTTCAACGCCATCGAGCGCGGCGAGTTCCCCAGCTGGCTCTTCTGCGTCCAGATCATGGACGAGGCCACGGCGAAGAACTACAAGGAGAACCCGTTCGACATCACGAAGACGTGGAGCCAGAAGGAGTTTCCGCTGATCGAGGTGGGCACGCTTGAGCTGAACCGCAACCCCGAGAACTACTTCGCCGAGGTGGAGCAGGCCGCGTTCGCGCCGACGCACCTCGTGCCGGGCATCGGGCTGTCGCCCGACAAGCTGCTGCAGGGCCGCCTGTTCGCGTACGGCGACGCGCAGCGCTACCGCCTGGGCGTGAACCACAATCACATCCCGGTGAACCGGCCGCGCTGCCCCTATGCCGAGTTCCATCGCGACGGTATGATGCGCACCGACGGCAACTTCGGCGGCACCATCGGCTACGAGCCGAACAGCTACGGGCAGTGGCAGCAGCAGGCCGACGCGGCCGAGCCGCCGCTGGACCTGTTCGGACCGATGGACGCGTGGGATCCCGCCGACGACCCCACCGACGACACGTTCTACCAGCCGGGCGACCTGTATCGTCTGATGGGCGAGGATCAGCGCGCTGCCCTCATCGACAACACGGCGCGCAACATGGACGGCGTGACCGAGAACATCCGCCTGCGCCATGCGGCGCACTGCTACAAGGCCGATCCCGAGTACGGCGATCGTTTGGCCGCAGCGCTGGTCGTGGACGTTGAGCGCGTGCACGAACTGGCCGCGATGACTCACGAAGAGCGCATGGCCGCCACCGGCCAGCAGGTTCCCGCCCGCAAGATCGGCGGCGAGGTGCGCGCCTAGCGCTACGCGCCTGAAAGGCGCCCGCCATGTTTCGGGCGCCACCTAACCAAGCTATTCCGTTGACGGTCGCTTCTGCTCATCCCTCTTGCAGAAGCGGCCCGTTTTGTTTCGAGCGATCGCCGGCGGGAAACCAAGTCTGCCACAGATTGCGTTCCGCCGTGTCGCGCATGACGCTTTGCTCTTATCATGCTCCTTTTCAGGAAGCGAAAGGAGCGTCTCATGCGCGAGATATCCGGTTTGGCAAAATTCGGCTACTTCTGCGTCGGCCTCTTCGGCGGCCTGTTCGGCGTGTTGGCCGCATGGTTCATGGGCAAGGATGGTTGGGGTTGGAGCGAGGGCGGCAAGCTGTTCGCCTGGTTCGGCTGCCTGTTCTGGCTCATCGTGTGGGTTGTCATGGTCGTGACGGGAGGCATCGCGGCGTTTCTGGGCATGCTGTTTTAACGCGTTCCCGACAATTCGGCCGCTTCGATCGTGTTACCCTTTGACGGATCAAATAGCCGAATGGAGGGAACGCCATGGATGGACGGGCGAAGCGGGGCGAAAGCCTTGCAGGAAAGACGATCGCGTTGGCTGCAGTGCTGGTGACGCTGCTGGCAGCCGGCACGTTGTTGAGCGCATGCGCGCAACAACGTACGACGAGCCAGTTCGCCGTGGCGCAGCCTGCTATCCCTCAGAAGGCGTCTGAGAACAATCCCGAAGCATGGCTGGACGCGCTCGAGCAGAACCCGATCGATCAATCCTTCGTAGACTCGCTTGCAGCGTTCGCCTACCGCAGCACCGCTTCGGTGTTGGGCGACGGCGCGGACGATGCCAAGGCGAACCGCATGTATTCTCCGCTCAGTTTGTACTACGCCCTGGCGCTTGCGAACGAAGGCGCTGCGGGTCAGACGCGCGACGAGATCGCCTCGGTGCTGGGTGCGCCCAGCACCGTCGACGTGCCCCAGCAGTGCGGCAACCTGTTCCGCGTGCTGACAACCGATCCTTTCTCCACGGTCGATCTGGCGAATTCCATATGGATGGCGAAGGACGCCTCCTTCGAGCAATCGTTCATCGACACGGCGATCGGTCAGTTCTACGCCACGCCGTTTTCGGTGGAGTTCGGCACTGACGCTGCCGACCAGGCCATGGCCGCATGGATTTCCGAGAATACGGGCGGCACCATCGACCCCCAGGTGAAAACCGAGAGCGACCTTCTGCTGTCCATCATCAACGCGGTGTACTTCAAAGGCGGTTGGATGGATACGTTCGATGCGGCGAACACCGCGCCCGCCGTGTTTCACGCCGCATCGGGCGACGTCGAAACCCAGTTCATGACGCAGCGTATCGACTCGCTGCAAGGCTTTCGCCAGACCGACGACTTCCTGCGCGCACGTCTGGCGTTCACGGGCGGCACGATGATGACGTTCGTGCTGCCGGCCGAAGGCGTGTCGGTGGACGACCTGCTTGCCGATGAGCAGCGCTTGGCCCAGGCTTTTGCCGTTGACGCGAACGAGGACGAGTACGGCTTCATAACCTACGTGGTGCCCAAGGTCGCCTTCGATACCGAACTTGATCTGATTCCGGCTCTCGAGCGCTTGGGTATGAAGACGCCGTTTAGCGACAAGGCGGATTTCTCGAACCTTACGGCCACCCCGGCCTTCATCTCGATGGTGAAGCAGGAAAGCCATATCTCCTGGGATGAGGAGGGCGCCGAAGCCAGTGCGTACACGGATATGGGAATCAGCGCCACATCGGCGATGATTCCCGAAGGCGAGGAAGTGGAGCTGCGGCTCGACCGCCCGTTCCTGTTCCAGATCACGTCGTCGCACGGCGTCCCGCTGTTCATGGGCGTGTGCGGCAATCCGGCTGCGTAGCCTGACAGCTTGCCGTGCAGTCGTCCGCCGGCTGCACGGCGCCTGACAGAGCGCCCGTCCCGTCCCGTCCCGTCCCGTCCCGTCCCGTCCCGTCCCGTCCCGTCCCGTCCCGTCCCGTCCCGTCCCGGTGGGATCCTTCGATGCCGATGTTTCACGTGAAACACTCGTTCGGTTTACTATTCGAAACATGCTTTGCCCGCAACGCCGCCACTCAGCGGCGCACTGCGTGCGCTTCTTGCGAGCCGGCTCGTGTGCAGTGACCCGTTAAGCGCCCTTGCGGATGCGGCGGGGGAAAGCGCGTTCTTTGCTTGATAGCTGCTTTCGGTAGTCTGTCGGTGGAGACGGCCTCGCTGATTCTTCAAGCGCGGTCGAAAGAAGAACCCCGGTCGTCCCAGCAAGGGGACGACCCGGGTCCAAAATAGAATCCGAACCGCCGAAGCGGGTTCGAGAGCCGTGGGGAGTAACCAGCTCCCTGCGGCTCGCCTGCTATTGTAGGCAGTACGCCGTTTGCTCGCAAGGCGCTTCCGGCTTTCGCGCACCCGGGCCGATGCCGTTGCGTCACGTCTGCGTCAGCCGTCGGGCGCGACGCAACCGCCGTACTGCAGCAGCGGGACGGCGGTCGCGTCGCTCGTGCTAGGGTCGCGATGCAAAACGAGCTCCTGAAACGCAAGGTTTCTGGAGCTCGTTCATCTGCGAAGTGGTGCCCGAGGCGGGATTTGAACCCGCACGTCTAAGACAACGGTTTTTGAGACCGCCGCGTCTGCCATTCCGCCACTCGGGCGCAGGATGACAGTATACCGGAATTCGATCAAAGCATCGAGTAGAAAATAGCGTCGAGTCCGCGATTGCGAATACGTCGTCAAGCCTTCATGCGTCAAGCTCGATCGAACCCGCCGAGCTCGGCTGCGGGTTCGAGATGGCTCGATCGGCGCAGTCTCTTGTCACCTTGCTGGGGAGCCGACGCTCCGTTTCTTCGCGCATCGTGCGAGCGCCATGCAGCACAGGCTTGCCGCGGCTGCCAGTGCGAGGGCGGCGATCGGTGCCTCTCCATCGCCGGTGGCGGCGAGCGCTTTTGCGGGCATCTGGCGGATCCGCGCGTCGTCGGTGCCGTTGTCATCGGGCGCGCTGCCGGGATGCTGCGCGCCGTCGCTTGAGGGGCTGCCCCCCGAAGGCTGATCCCCGCCGGAAGGCGCGTCTCCGGCATCGTCCGACGGGGGAGTGCCGCCGGACGGATCGTTGCCCTGGTCGCCTTCGCCCTCGTCTGGTTCGGCGGTTTCGTAAAAGCCGAATACGGTGTGGGGCGTCGTTCCGCGGTCGCTTGCGATGCGTACCGCGTACGCCAAAACGCCCGGCTCGAACAGCAGCGGGTCTTCCAGCGGCAGGAAGGGCGCGCTCAAGTTGAGGATCTGCTCGTAGGTGGTGAGGGTCGCAACCTCGTAATGCGCGCCGGGGAGGCTTGCCAGCTGAGGCGAGCTCAGTGCGATCTGGCTTCCCGGCTTCACCGGTCCGCTCGACGGGTTTGCCGCTATCTTATAGGAAACAGGCAGCGAAGAGGTGGCGAACTTCGTTTGGGTGCCGGACCCGGCGTTCGCACCCGGCGCTCCCGAGGCTGCCAGTGAGGCTATCGTCGCCGAGCCGCCTCCTTGCAGCGACTTGGAGGGTTCCGGCACGGAAAGCAGGGGAACTTCCAACCCGTCCACGATGGACGGATTGGATCCTGCGCGGTTCACCAAGCTGTGCGGGCCCGTTTCCTCGCGCAGGAAAAGCGCCGTCGCGTAACCGAGGGCAAGGTCGTCCAGGCTGGCCACGGCGCAGTCGTCGCCGACGCCCGCGTACCCGATGTTGTCGAGTGCGGCCATCAGGCTCTCCGACGTGCACTGACCCAGCCCTCGCTCGTCCCGCATCGCGTCGAACACCGATCGGTACACGCTGTCTCCGCCTCCGGGAAGCCCGCGGGTTTGGTTGGCGAGATAGCGCGAGAACAGGTAACCGTGCGCGTACACCGCTGTTCCTCCTGCGCCCAGAGAAGCGTCCGGCACGAAGCTCCCCTCGTATACGAACGGGGGAATGCGGCCGCTGAGGTTGACCATCACGGCCAAGTTCTGAGCTCGGGTTTTCTGGGTGGAGCCGTATCCTGCGATGGCCACGGCCGCTTGGGAGAACGCCTCGTTGAGCCATGCTTCGCTGGAGCCGTCTGTCTGCGCGAAGTTCACCAGGTGCTGGAATTCGTGGGCGATCATCGGCGGGACGAGGCTCTCGTCGAACTCGCCCACGCCCTCCAACGACTTTCGGTTCAGCACGTTGAGGTGCAGCACGTCCATAGCGTTGGTGTAGGAGGCCTCTTCGATCAGGTCTGCAGCCGTCAGCTGCTCGGGTGTGTACAAGTCGATCGAGGTGAAATAGCCGTCCAGCACCTCCGTCTCCGGCGGGAATCGGTGGAAGACGAACGCGGTTTTCCCGTCGCCGTCCAAATCGACGCGAACCGTCGACCCGAAGGCGTCCGTTACTTTTCGAAGAACGGGGTCGATCTTGCCAGCCAGCCTTTGCACCAGATCTGCGGGGAGCATGTCGGACTCCGCGTCCTCGACCCACAGGGTGAACAGCTCTCCGACAGCCACTGCCGTGGCCGTGAATCCTTCCGGACGGCCTGCGGCGCGAAACGTCTTCGAATCGCCTACCTGGTAATCGGTTTTCTCGGCAGTCGTGATGCGAGGTTCGTCAGCGGCGATCTGCTGCTTCAGCGAGGACATCGTCTCGGCATCGCTTGGCGCAAAAGAGCGCGCGCCGCAAAGGGGCGTTTCCCCGGTTGCGCCCTCGTCGGTCGATTCGCCTTCATTTCCGGCCGAAAGGGGCTTGTCGGCACTCGGGTAGCCGGACGGGAACAGCGCGTCGTATTCCTCGGCGCTGCCGATGGGCGTCATGTTCTGCACGATGACGACTTCGTTCGCCTCGGGTTGCGCATGCGCGGGCTGAGGCGCGAAGGCGAGATTGCTTGCAGCGAGCGCGAAAGCGATTGCGATCGCGACGATGCCGTTCGAGCGTGACCTCGTGCGCAGCATAGGGGCTCTTTCTTTTCCGGGCGTGCGAGAAAGCGAGTATAGCACGGCTATGGCCGCTTCTGAGGAGTGCCGGGCGAGGGGCTGCTGCTATTGCGTCTGCGAATCGTGGCGGCGGCGAAGCTTTATCTGCGCGATCATCGCCGCAACGGCGGCGGCTATCGCCAGCGCGAGGGCAGCGGGTGCCGCCGCGCTGTCGCCGGTGGAGGCGAGCGCCTTGCCGGGCAGCGGTTCGACCTGCGTGTCGCCGGAGGGCTCTTCGCCGTCGGGCTCGCCGGAAGAAGGCGCGCCGTTCCCGTCGGAGGGGCTGCCGCCCGGCTTGTTCCCGTCTTCGTCAGCCGGGCCCGCCGCCTTCTGCTCGAACACGGCGAACGGCGACAGCTCATCGACGGTCATGCTCGCAAGACCGTTTTCCACCGCAACCTTCGCCGTTTCGAGCGAGCCGTCGGCTTTCCGGTGGACCATCCAGACGCTTTCTCCCTCGTAGCGCTTGTCGACCGAGAACGACACGGAGAGCTTGCCTTCGTGCGCGGCATTCTCGCCGGTCGCCGCGTCCACCACCGACGCGTCAGCGCTGACGATGAGCGCGCCCAGCTGGTCGGACGCCTTTGCCATTTCGGCCTTCTGCTCATCGGTCAGGGCCGAGAGCGCCAAGGAGAGCTCGGCGCCTGCGGGGAACGATCCCGACACTTCCACGCGCGATCCGGCGATCTCGCCGACGTGCGAGCTCTCCTCGTAGCCGCCGCCCGGCTGGTCCGGCTCGGGCAGGTCCACCGTCACGCTCATGACGTCGGCCACAGCGTCGCCCACCGAGAGGACGATGCCGGAGTCCACGCGCTCGGCGGGCGTGTTGCAGCCGTCGTACTGCAGCAGCGGAACGACGTTGCCCTCCATGCCGAACGTCTCGCAGGCGTTGGCGTTGAAGAACGGGCGAGTGTAAAGTGCCTGGCCGTCCCGATACTCCGTATTCTCCGGATAGACGGGCATGACGCCCGGACGGTGGTCGACCGTGTTCACGGTGTTACCCAAAAGGGGATCGTCGGCGGTCGTGCCGCGCGCATCCACGATTCCCTGGTCGATATGCCAGATGACGACGCCGCCCGTTTCGTTGTAGTATTGCGGCTTGTCTTTATGGCGTTCGGCGCGGTACGAGGACGTCAATCCCCGGTCGAAGCTCTCGTACTGGCGGTTCTCCACCAGATAGTACTCGCCTTCGGTGCTGGTGGGGACGCGCAGGCACCGGTAGCCCTCGTCGCTCCAGAGCGTGGAGACGTCGTACGTGCCGTCGGCGGCTACCTCGACGGGCTCTATGTAGCCGAGCTGTTCCAAGCAGAAGGGGTCGAAGCTGACGGGGACGAAGACAGTTTCGCCGCTATCGGCAATGTAGTTGCCCCACGATCCGCCTGCCATCAAGCTGATTTCTCCCACGTCGTAGGCCAACCAGGGAAATTGGTCGACGGTCGCATCGGGATCATACGAGGTGTAGTTGACATCGTACAGGTCGGGCAGTCCCAGGTAATGTCCCAGTTCGTGCGCGACGGTGCTCGTGGGCATGGGCTGAGCGGTGACGACGTCGTTCGTAAGGATTTCTCCCATGGTGATGTAGTCGTCGACCACGATTTCGCTGTGCGTGATGGGGTTGACGATCGTTGCGGGTGCGAAGCTGTCCTTGTCCATGCTGGACAGCTGCCATCGGCAGGCCCAGGTTGACGGATCGATTTCGCCTCCCGAGGATTCATAGCCCGCCACGATGAACAGCAGGCAGACTTCGGTCGGTTCGAGCACGCCGTTGCCGTTCGCGTCGTAGGTTGCGAAGTCTATGTACTGGGAGGCTTCGTTGAGCGCGTCGACGTACGCGTCGTGCTGGTCTTTGGCCTCGGGGCTCATGAATTCCGCCCCTTTCCAGTTGCCGTGATTGCGGTCGAGCGTCACGTGGATCACGCCGTCGCCGGGCGCGTCGTACGCGTTGGTGTTGCCGCCCTCCCCGTACGCGCTGGTCTCCTCGGTCGCCGGTGTCCAGGAGAACTTGTCGTTCGACATGGTGGCGTAGTAGTTGGTGATGCTGTTCTCACCGCTGTAGAGCAGCCTGTTCCAATCGTAGTCGTCGCGGTAGCGCTGCTCCGAGGCCTTCCACGTCGACCCGTCCGGTCCCGTGACGATGTCGTCGGGGCCGAGGTTCGTGCCCTCGTCGCCTGCGAACCCGATGACGATGGTGATCAGCGGCAGGGAGGTCTCGGTCTGCGCGACCGACCGCGCGTTTCGGGCGCCTGCGCCGGACGCGGCCTGCGCGGCCTCGATGTCGGAGAGCGTCACCGCCTCGCCGACGCCCCGGTCCCGGGGGACGTAGGCGCCTCCGCCCAGCGCGGAGTAGGCCATCTTGCCGGTATCGTTTGCCAGCACCGAGGGCGCCAGAGCGTTCGCCGGTGCGGCCTCGTCGGCGCGCGGCCCGAGCGCGAGGCCGAAGCCCTCGCTTGTCACGTAATACCACGTCTGGTCGGCGGGGCTCTTCTGAACGAGGAGACCCTCGGTCGTCCGCACGTAGTGGAAGAACTCGTCGCCGCGCTGCCCGGCCTGGAAGGTCGCTCCGTCGGGCTGGACGTAGCCCTGCTCGATCTCCAGGGCGGGCCCGGCATAAGCCGCGCTGGGCGCGAGGCACAGCGAGAAAGCTAGCATGAAGAAGACGAGAAGCGGGGCGCGCCTTACCGTGCGGGCCGGTTCGCCGGTCTTTCGTTGCATAATTCCCTCTCTTCAACGGGGAGCTGCTTTTTGCGTATCGATAGCGTCAGAATACCACAGCGTAAAGCCGCCGTTCGCCGCGGGAGGTATTCCGGACGGAGCGCGGCTGCTGCAAATACTTCAAATGGGGAGCATCGCGAGACGCGCCGGCTCAGCGGTCGTTCTCGTATGCAAGCTCGATCGTCTCCAAGAGGTCCAGCAGCTCCTGCTTGGAGTGGATGTCCAGCTTCTTGTAGATGCTCTTGCTGTGCGATCGCACCGTGTTCTCCGATATGAACAGCTGCTTCGCGATGCTGGGAACGTCCCTTCCCTTTGCCAGCAGCAGCAACGTGTCGTTTTCTCGCGCCGTGAGGCCGTGTTGCTGCGACAGGACCGCGCACCGCTCCGAAACCCCATCGACAACCGTGGCTTTCGCTTCGACCGGGTTTCGCGTTGTGGCATCCTCCCCTCGGCGCTTCTTGCGCGCCTGGATGGCCGCATACGACATCGCCAGGATGTAGAACACGAACAGAACGATGACCGAAAGCGTGGCTGCGCCGAAGTTTCGCGGGTAGTACACCCATGCTCCCAACGCGGTCGCCGCCGCAAAGACGAAGTACGTGGCTCCTGCGAATGCTCCGTACACGGAGGTCGCCGGCACGCTATGTGCGCGAGCTACGGAGATGCTGGTTGACATGATGAACACCGAAACAAATGTGAACAGCACGTACACCAAGGTCGCAACCGAAAGCGCCAGCGAATTGCCCACGATCGAGAGCGCCAAGAGCGCCGTGACGATGATCGGGAAGAACGCTCGGTAGAGTCCGAGAATGCTCAGCTTTTTGAACGGCGCGCGATCGTCTCCCAACACGAACCATATGCCGTAGAGGGCGAGCGCGACGACTATGATACAGCCGCTGGCGATGAGGTTGATCGCGTCGGTTCGCTCTATCCCGTCGAGCGTGATGGCTCGCGTCAGGGCAACGGCGAAGGCGATGGCGCATACGCACAGCAGCGGATCGCTCAGCTCGGCAACCGCGCTCTTCAAGGCTCCCTTTCGCCTTTTCGAGTTCGTGCGGCGATCTTCGTTCGACTTGGGAAGACGGAGGGTGATAAGGCAGAAAACGACCGCCAACGCGACAAGGAAGGGGAAGACCATCCACGTGCGGTCTTGCAAGAGCGCGAATAGCAGCAGGTAGCCTGCCGATTGGATGACCAGGGCGAACAGCAGCGTTTTCACTACGTCGTCGAACGCAAGCGACGATAGGCGATGCTGCCAAACTAACGAGAGAAGACCGTATCCCACGCCTACCAGAATCGCCGATGTGCTCACCGTTGCAAGGCGCAGAACCCCCGTCGTCTCCATGAACAGAACGGCGTACCCGCCCAAAACGAAGACGCCTGCCGCCACCGCAGCTGCGCTCGAACAGCGCTTTGTCGGCGGCTTGCGTTTCGCTAGAACCGAGAAGAACGTCAACCCAAGCGCTATGAGCAGGGGAATCGACCAGTATTTCAGTATTTCGGGTATTCCCAGGCGCGTGAGGCCGCCCAAGGAGAGTCCGCCCCAGAGCGTGAACAATCCGACGAGCAGGGCGAGCGCCAAGCCGAAATACATGATGATGCGATGTCCCACTCTGCCCCCCCGTCGCGAACGCTTTGAGTCCCCGCGCCTATTGTAACGGTTCTGGGCAAAACCGCCCGTGCCATGTGGGGCGTGAGGCCTCGTTTCCCCTCATTTCACATGCCGCATGTGAGGAAAAATGCCCGTGTCTTGCGTAGTCTGAGGCGGTCGCCGAAGGGGCGATGGAGTTGCTTTCGAGCAAGAACCAAAACGACATGCAGGGAGGATGCATCATGGGAACCGAATTAACCAGGCGAAGCTTTCTCGCGGGGCTCGGAGTTGCGGGTATAGCCGCCGCAGGGGCGGGGCTGGCCGGCTGCGCTCCGGCGGCCAACGATTCCGCGGCGGCCACGGGCAATGGCGGCAAGGCGGCGGGCGCAAACGGGGCGGCCGCGAACGACACCGAGTTCATCGCGGCATCGTACGTCAACCCGCAGGATACCGATTACCGCCAGAACACCACGGATTTCAGCACGCTCTTCTCGCCGATCAAGATCGGCTCCATCGAGTCGAGCCATCGCATGATCAAGTCCGCCGCCGGATCGGCGACGTATCTGGCCGGCCTCACCGAGGAATTCTTCCAGTACTACGTCAATATGGCGAAGGGCGGCGTCGAGTTCATCTGGGTCGAGGGCGAACTGGGATCCCTTATCGCCGGGGACGAGGCCGCGCCCGATGCGGCTGACTTCTGCAAGCGTTTGGTCGACGAGTGCGCGCAGTACGGCACGTCGCTCGGCTTGCAATGGGCGTACATGGGCGGCGATGTGGCCGAGCTTTCGGTCGACGACATCGTGAAGATCGAGGATGTCGGCGTCAGCCTTGCGCAAACCATCCAGGGCATGGGCTTCAAGGCGCTCGAAATCAACGCGGCCGGCTTCAACATCGGCGAGCACTTCCTCTCGCGCTTCCACAACACGCGCACCGACCAGTACGGCATCGGCAGCTTGGAGGATCGCGCCCGCTTCGTCACCGAGTGCATCGCGAAGATCAAGGCTGCTTGCGGCGACGACTTCGTCGTGCAGATGCTCATCGATTGCGTCGAGGAAAACGACAACCTCACCAACAACGCGACGCTCATGGACCTCGACAACACCCTGACCGCTCCCAGCAACCTCGTGATCACGGTCGAAGAGGGCATCGAGTTCGCGAAGCTGTTCGAGGCCGCCGGCTGCGATTCCATGCACCTGCGCCTGGGCCCTCTGGGAAACCACCCCTGTCAGTTCGCCAGCGATCTGTACTTCATCCTGAACGGCATTGAGGGCGCGACCGGCTACGGCACCCAATGGGATTTCAGCCGCCACTTCCAGGGCCAGCTTGACGGAAGCCACAGCGGCGCCGGCATGCTGATCGACGTCGTCGCGCGCTACAAGGAAGCGGTGAAGATCCCCTGCGGCACGGTCACCTATATGGATCCGGCGCACGCCCCCGACTTCTTCGAGCAGGCGCTTGCCGACGGCAAGGTGGACTTCTTCCTGATGAACCGCCCGATCACCGTCGACAGCGAGTATGTGAACAAACTTCGCGAACGCCGCGCGGACGAGATCGCCCCGTGCACGCGCTGCCTGCACTGCCATATCGGCAGCAACCAGCTGAACCGCATGATGGGGTATTGCCGCGTCAACGCGCTCACCCAGCGCGTTATGACCGAGCAGGGGCCGGCCACCTACGAGCTTGAGCCGGCATCCTCCCCGAAGAAGGTCATGGTGGTCGGCGGCGGCCCCGCCGGCATGGAGGCTGCGCGCATTGCGGCGTTGCGCGGCCATCAAGTGTCGATGTTCGAGAAGACCGGTTCTCTGGGCGGCATGCTGGGGTTCGCGAGCATGGTGAAGGGCCCGCACGAGAACCTCGACGACCTTGCAGCCTACCTGGAGCGACAGCTTGAGATCGCCGGCGTGAACGTCACGCTGAACAAGGAGGTCGATCAGGCCCTCATCGACTCCGAGGCGCCCGACGCGGTCATCCTGGCAGTGGGCGGCACGCGCACCAAGCTCGATGTGAGCGGCGGCGTCCCCGTCATCGATTTCGACTCGTTCATGACCGCCGACATGGGGGAGAACGTCGTCGTGTACGGCTCGAATGCCCAGGCGTTCGATTGCGCGCTCTGGCTTACCGTGCGCAAGAAGCACGTCACCATCGTCACGCCGAGCGCCAACAAAGACCTCGACATGCAGCAGTCCCAGCATGCGATGCGCTTCATGACCACGGCGCTCTATTCGCTGGGCGTGAAGGTGTACCCGGGGGCGTCCATCAAGCAGATCGGCGACGGCCAGGTCACCATCGCCACCGAAGTGGGCACGAACGTGACCATCGATTGCGACGCCGTCATCGATGGCGCCGAGATGGAGCCGAACACCGCTCTGCTCGACGGCATCTCCGTTTCCGAGACCTATGCTATCGGCGATTGCAACGAGCCTTTCAACATCGCCCTTGCTATCCGCAGCGGAAACGACGTGGCGCGAGCTCTCTAAAACGCACCTTTTCGGCTCCCCGCCCTCTCCCTTCCCTCCTAGCGGACGGGCCGATGAAGGGTTTTCGTCCAAGCGACCCCATGCATGCGTGCGTGGGGTCGCTTGGCGTTTCGGTCAACAGATGGATGACGGCCTAGCGCACCGCAGCCGCAAGCATCATAATGAAAGTATCTACGTGCGAACGCGGCGTTTCGGCCGCTTTCGAAGCCGACGCACTCGAATAGAGAGGCGAATTTGCCATGGAACATGCTGAACTGACCAGGAAGATCGACGCGTATCTCGAGGAAAATTGGGAGACGATGGTCGAAGACATCGAGACGCTCGTCCGCATCCCCAGCTTCGAGGAATCGGACAAGGCGACCGAAGGCGCTCCGTTCGGCCCCGGCCCGAAGGAGGCGCTGGAAGCCGCGCTTGAAATGGCCTCCGACATGGGATTCAAGACGCACGATGCCGAGGGCTACATCGGGTTCGCCGACTTCCCCGGCAAGAGCGACACGCAGCTGGGCATCATCGGCCACATGGACGTGGTTCCCGCCGGTCCCGGCTGGAACTTCGAGCCGTACGCGGTCACGCGCAAGGAAGGCTACCTCGTCGGTCGCGGCACGCTCGACGACAAGGGCCCCAGCGTGGTGGCGCTGCACGCCATGAAGTTCTGGAAGGACTTGCAGGACGCCGGCGAGGCTCCTCAGTTCCCCTACACCGTCCGCTTCCTGTTCGGCGCGAACGAAGAATCCGGCATGGCCGACGTGGCCTACTACCACAAGCATTACGACGATCCGGCGTTCCTGTTCACGCCCGATGCCGAGTTCCCCGTGTGCTACGGCGAGAAGGGTGGCTACGACGGCGAGCTGATCAGCAAGCCCATCGCCGACCGCATCGTGCTGGAGTTCACGGGCGGCGCGGCCACGAACGCGGTGCCCGGCATCGCCGAGGCCGTGGTGAAGGCCGACGCTGCCGACCTGCCGAATACTGATCGCATTACCGTTGCGGCCGACGGCGAAGGCCGCGCGAAGATCACTGCGGCCGGCAAAGGAGCGCACGCCTCCATGCCCGAAGGAGGCGTGAACGCCATCGGCCTCATCGTGGACTACCTGCTGGAGCACGACCTGTGCACCGCCGACGAGCGCGCGTTCTTCGAGCTCGACCAGAAGCTGCTCAATCATACCGACGGCAGCGGCATCGGCATCAAGAGCTCCGACGAGTACTTCGGCCCGCTCACCGTCATCGGCGGCACCATCAAAATCGAGGACGACCGCTTTGTGCAGACGCTCGACAGTCGGTTCCCCACGTCCATCACGGCCGACGAGATCACCGAGCGCCTGCGCCAGCTGGCGAGCGAGATCGGCGGCTCGTTTGAGAACACGCTGCTTATGGAGCCGTTCCTCGTAAAGCCCGACAGCCCTGTGATCCAGGCGCTGCTGAACGCGTACAACGAGGCCACCGGCGAGGACGCGAAGCCGTTCACCATGGGCGGCGGCACGTACGCGCGCGAGTTCAAGAGCGGTGCCAGCTTCGGTCCCGAAAAGCCGTGGGTTGAGGATCCCGAATGGGTTGGCATGATGCACGGTCCGGACGAGGGCGTCAGCGAGGACCTGCTGAAGCAGTCCTTCAAGATCTACGCGCTCACGCTGGACAAGCTCATGCAGCTCGACCTGCAATAGCGAAGGGTGTGTCAAGGGGACGGGTGATTTGACGCGCTCCGCCCCGGTCGTCATCCTGAGCGCAGCGCGAAGCGCGGAATCGAAGGATTCCGTGAGGCGCTAGCCGGAAGCCCCCCCGGCTAGCGCCGACAAAACGCTTCCGGCTGCGCGCTCATCATCGTCGTCGAAAGGCTTTTCCCATGTCCCAACTGGATACTGTCCCCACCGATTTCGCCCCTGCTATCGGCATTGCTCCGGCCGAAGGCCTCGAGAGCGAAGAAGGCGGCCGCATCGTGCTTGAGGGTCTGCCAAACACGCGCGACGTGGGAGGCCTGCCCACGGACGACGGGCGCTACGTGAAGCATGCGCGCCTGCTGCGCTCGGGTGCGCTCGACCATGCCACCGCCCGCGACCTCGAAGTGCTGCTTGACGACTACCAGGTGCGCACGGTTATCGACCTGCGCACCGAAGAAGAGCGCAAGGAGCATCCCGACCCACAGGACGGCCTGGTGGGCGTTCGGTTCGCGGATGCGCCGGTGCCGAGCGCCTCCACATTCGGCGTCACGCGCGAGGGCGGCATGATGCAGGCGCTCAAAATGCTGCGCACCGTGCAGAAGAACCCTGCCAGCATCATGGAGGAAGTGTACGAGCGCATGATGTTGGACGAGCAGAGCCAGCGCGGCTTCGCGCAGTTCTTCGACGATGTGCTGGCTGCCGAGGATGGCTCCGTGCTTTGGCACTGCACCATCGGCAAGGATCGCGCTGGCTTGGCCGCCGCGCTCTTGCTGCACGCGTTGGGCGTAAAGCGCGAGGCCGTCGAGCAGGATTATCTGGCCACGAACAAGTACGTCCAATCCGAAACGCAGAACATCATGGACGCGCTTTCCTCGTTCGGTCTGGGCGACAAGCTGGATAAGAGCATTCACGTGATCAACTCCGCCGATCCGCGCTTCCTGCACGCCGCGCTCGATGCCGTGGAAAAGCAGTACGGCAGCCTCGACGCTTACGTGCGCGACCAGCTGAGCGTCACCGACGAAAAGCGCGAGGCCCTGCGCGCTCGCTACCTCACGGACGATCCCCGCGGGTAACGGCGGATTTACCGATGGTCAGCGGTGGTTGATGTTCTTTCGTCGGTTTGCTTGCTTCTATCTTTCGGCTTTTGGCCGGTTTCGGTGATCCATGATTTATAATGGTCGAAAGCAAACGTACGGAGGGTAGGAGGCTTAGGTGTTGAAAGCGATGATCGTCGATGACGAGGCTCCTGCGCGTTCAGAGCTGAAGTTCCTGCTTGACGAGCTGGGGCAGACGGAGGTTGTCGCCGAAGCTGCCAGTGTGCGCGAGGCTATCGAGAAGTTGAAGGAATATCCGTGCGACGTGATGTTCCTCGACGTGAACATGCCCGAAGCCACGGGCTTGCAGCTGGCTGAGGCGCTGCAGCACCTCAAGTTCCCGCCTGCGGTGGTGTTCGTGACGGCGTACAGCGAGTTCGCCCTCGATGCGTTCAAGGTGAACGCCATCGATTACCTGGTGAAGCCGGTCGAAACCGAGCGCCTGTCGCAAGCTATCTCGCGCGTGCGCGAGCACGTGTCGCTGCACGTGCAGGCTCAGAAGTCCGAGCGCATTCCCGTCGAAAAGGGCGGCAAGAAAATCCTCATCGGCATCGACAAGATCCGCTTCGTCATGGCGCGCGACGACTACGCGTACCTGCAAACGGATACGGATCGTTACTTCTCCACGGTCAGCTTGGCTCAGCTGGAGAAGCGCCTCGACGGTCACGGTTTCTTCCGCGTGCACCGCGGCTATCTGGTGAATCTCTCGATGGTGGAGGAGATCGAATCGGTGTCGGGCGGTACGCTGCTGCTCACGCTGAACGCCGTGGACGAGAAAATTCCCGTGTCCCGTCGCCGAGTTTCCGCTTTGAAGAAGGCGCTGGGGCTGTAAGGCGCGTCCGCATAACGAACCTCGAAGGGCCGGAGAATCGTCGGCCCTTTTCTTTTTGGCACGAGCGCCATCAGGAAAGCGGCTTTTCCCTCCTGCGTCCCCGCGTGAGTGACCCCGTCATCCCGAGCGGCGCTGCCCCCCCCTTTGTCATCCTGAGCGAGCGAAGCGAGTCGAAGGATCCCGTGCGGCGTCGGCCATAAAATCATCTGCAATAATCGCACGGATCTTCGGTTCCGGCATCTTCTGCCTGTGCTCAAGACGGCAGTCCCAGCGATGTTTCACGTGAAACATTTGTTCGCTTGTCGCATGGCATTACGACAAGTGTTTCACGTGAAACACTTGTTCGCGCAAACCGCGGACAGTCGCGAAGCCCGCAAGCGGCAGACGGGGACGCATCGGCACCAGACAGGCGAGAGGTTCGCGCGCAGCGGGCGGCGCGAGGTTCGCGGGCGGCGGACAGGCGCGAAGGTGGGAAATCGCTCCAATCGCATGCGAGAATGCGAAAAGCGCCCGAGAGACGAACCCTCGGGCGCTTCCGACAGAGAAATGTGGGGTAATGGCCTAGTAGGCGGTGAAAGACGACTTCGGAGCCAGGCAGATGGGACAGGCGGTGAAGTTTTCGCCCTTGTGGATGTAGCCGCAGATGGGGCACAGGTAGTACTTGCCGTCGAACGGGGTGTCGATGGTGGTGTACGCATCCATATACAGCTTCGCATGATACGCCTCGGCAAGCTTGGCGCGCGTGAACACCTGCACGGCCTTGTTGTTGCCCTCTTCCTGGGCCTTCTTGATGAAGGAGGGATACATGTCCGAGGTCTCGTAGATCTCGCCGTTGGCGCCGGAGATCAGGTTGATGTCGCTCTCGTGCTCCTCGACCGCGGGCGGCTCGGGCTTCTCGGTTGCGGGGTCGATCTCCTTGGCCAGGTCGTACTCGAGGCCGATGTGGATTTTCTCGGCGTCCGCGGTGCACTGGAACAGGCGGGCCAGCACGTCGAAGCCCTCGTTCTTGGCGACCTTCGAGAACGCCTCGTACTTGGTGGTGGCGCCCGTCTCGCCCGCGATGGCCGTCATAAGGTTTTCGTAGGTGGTGCCGACGGTGGTCTTGCTGTCGTAGATGATGTTGAAATTGCTCGCCGTCGAGGCATCGGGCATGGATGTGGGTTCCAGCACCTCGGCCATATACTCGCTGTTCGTCCCGCTGCCGGTTCCGGTGCCGTCGGCGGACGGATCGGTCGTGGTTTCGGCCTTCGGCTCGCTCGGGGCGGCGCAGGCGCCCAGCAGGCCCATCGCGGAAATGGACACGGCGCTGACGGCGGCGCCCTTCAACAGGTTCCTTCTAGAAATATCGGACATGGTTCCTCCCTCGTCTTCCCGATGGGCTCCTCTCCAGCCCATCTGATATCGATACTATATATCAATTAATATAAATAATCAATAATGAAATAGTACGGGAATGCTTGGGATTTGCGCGCTGATTCTCGTTCTCGGGCGCGCTCCCACACGCTTTGTCCACAACTCCGTCACAAGCGCAAACACGATGGTCAGCCTCGTCACCGTTTGCTAGAATGGAGCGAATTACGCTGAAAGAAGGTTGTATGCTATCCGGTGATGTAGAAAAACTGTATCCTTCCGCGAAAGCCCTCGTGAAGGACTGCGTTGCCAGCCGTATCCATGCCAAGGATGCGAGCCTGTACGACTTCTCGGAGGAAGCGCGCGCGTGCTCCGAGCAATACATGGGATGGACGGACCTTGCGAGCAATTCGCCGTACTCCCTGCGCGACATCCAGAATTTCGCCGACTCGATCATCGCCCAAGGGCTGAAGACGGTCGTGCTCATCGGCCAGGGCGGTTCCACGCAGGCGCCCATGACCATCACGAAATACAACAAGCCCGATTCGTCGAAGATCACGTTCAAGACGCTGGACTCCGACTCGCCCGTGCGCGTGCGCGCCATTTTGGCCGAAGCGAAGCCCGAGACCACGCTGTTCGTGATCTCGTCGAAGAGCGGCGGCACCATCGAGCCGCGCCTGGCCCTGCGTGCCGTGCGCGACGCCGTGGCCGACCGCATCAGCGAAGAGGAGCTGGTGCAGCACCTCGTGGCCATCACCGACCCCGGCTCCATGCTTGAGCGCCAGGCGCGCGAAGAAGGGTGGGCCGCGGTGTTCTCCGGCCAGCCCACCGTGGGCGGGCGCTTCTCCGCGCTGTCCGTGTTCGGCCTGCTGCCGGCGGCGCTCGTGGGCATCGACCTGGAAGAGTTCATGGCGCACGCCATCGACGCCGAGCGCCAGTGCAGCGAGGACGCCATCGACAACCCGGCCATCGGCCTGGCATCGTTTTTGTACGACAACTACCTGCAGGGACGCAACAAGTTCACGTTCCTCACGCAGAAGCGCGGCCGCGTTCTGGGTCTGTGGATCGAGCAGCTGGTGGCCGAGAGCCTGGGCAAGGACGGCCAGGGCATTCTGCCCAACATCGAGGTGGACTCCCTGCTGCTCAAGAAAGACCCGGGCGATCGCAGCGCCATCGTGTACCTCACGCGCAACGACCTGTGGGACGAGCGCCGCAACTTCGAGATGAGCCTGTCCTACATCGACCCGGCCATCCCGCGCGCCAACTACAAGATCGACTCCGTCGAAGAGCTGGCCGAGCACTTCGTGATGTGGGAATACGCCATCGCGATGTGCGGCTACCTCATGAAGATCTGCCCCTTCGACCAGCCCGACGTGGCGTCGGCGAAGGCCGTGGTGCTCGACATCCTCAAGGAGGGCCAGCCCGAGCCCGACTTCGTGCAGGATTTCATCGACGAGGTGCACATGGGCGAGGTGGAAGTGCGCCTGTCTCCGTGCTTCAAAGATTGCACCGATGTCCGCAGCGCGCTGCGTGCGCTGCTGGGCAGCATTCAACCGGGCGATTTCTTCGCGCTCAACGCGTTCTTGCCGTTCACGGGCGAGGGTCGACGCGAGGCGCTGGAAACCATCCGTCACGGCGTGGCTGAGAAGCGCGGCGTGGTATCCTGCCTGGAAGTGGGTCCGCGCTACCTGCACTCCACCGGCCAGCTGCACAAGGGCGGCCCGAACTGCGGCGTGTTCCTCATCCTGTCGGCCGACGAGCTAAAGGACATCCCGCTGAAGCAGGAGGCTGAAAGCCTGGGCTCGCTGGCCAAGGCGCAGGCGTCGGGCGACCTCGTTACGCTGGCCGAGCGCGGGCGGCGCGTGGTGCACCTGCACCTGCCCGACAACTCGGGCGTTACGCTGCGCCAGCTGGCTGAAGTGATTTCCGACATCCTGGAAACCATGACGGTGCCGACGGCTTAGCGGGCGGCCGCGCGACACGATAGCGTTACACCCCGAGGGCGGCCGTCGAGCCGCCCTCGTAGATTGAAGGCCACAGCACAACGCGGAGGCGATCATATGAAGGAAGCGCTGGACATTCAAGTCAAAGGCATCGTGCAGGGCGTGGGCTTTCGCCCCTTCGTCTACCGTTTGGCGAAGAAATACCTGATCGACGGATGGGTGCTGAACGCCACCGACGGCGTGTTCATCCATGCCGAGGGCGAGACGAAGCTGCTCGACGAGTTCGTCATCGAGCTGTCCGAGAACCCACCGGCCGCCTCGCGCGTGGAGGAAGTGACGCTGAAGGAAGTGCCGCTGGAGGACTTCGACTCGTTCGAGATCCGCTTCTCCGACGCAGGCGCCGTGGAGAAGACCACGCTCGTGTCGCCCGACCTGGCCACCTGCGACGATTGTGCCCGCGAGCTGTTCAACCCGAACGACCGCCGCTACCGCTACCCGTTCATCAACTGCACGAACTGCGGCCCGCGCTTCACTATCATCGAGAAGCTGCCCTACGATCGCAAGAGCACGTCGATGAAGGACTTCCCCATGTGCGAGCGCTGCGCCCGCGAGTACGGCGACCCGTTGGACCGCCGCTTCCACGCGCAGCCCGACGCGTGCTTCGAATGCGGCCCCCATATCAGCTGGCGCGAACACGAGGGCATGCCCGGAGCGCTCGCCGGCGTTCATGCCCCCGGCGTTTCCGCCGACGTGCCGGCCGCCCCTGACGTCCCCGCTGGCGCTTCCGCCTCCCATGCGGCGCAAACAAATGTTTCACGTGAAACATTGTGCGCTTCCGATGCCATTGACGCGCCCCTGGGACCCATCGCCTGGGGAACCACGCGCGAGGAGAGCGATGCCATACTTGCGCGCGCCGTGGAACTGCTGCTGGCGGGCAAGATCCTGGCCGTGAAGGGCCTGGGCGGTTTCCATCTGGTGTGTGACGCGTCGAACCCCGAAGCGGTGGCGTTGCTGCGCGCGCGCAAGCGCCGCGAGGGCAAGGCGTTCGCCGTCATGATGGCCGATATGGAAGCCGTGCGTGCCTATTGCGAAGCGGGCGAAGCGGAGGAGGGCATCCTCACGGCCACGCAGCGCCCCATCGTGCTGCTGCGCAAGCGCCCCGATGCTGTTTTTGCTCCCGGCTTGGCCGACGCCCTCCCCGAACTCGGCGTCATGCTGCCCTACACGCCCCTCCAGCATCTGCTGCTGCACGACTTCGCGAAAGCGAGCGGTTGTGCCGAGCGCAGCTCCCAGCGCGAAGCCGAAGGATCCCGCGCAGCGACGGCCGTCCCTATGCTGGTGATGACCTCGGGCAACATCCACGACGAGCCCATCGTCATCGACGACGAGGATGCCTACGAGAAGCTGTTCGCCGTGGCCGACGCGTTCCTGGGCCACGACCGCGCCATCCGCGCCCGCTACGACGACTCGGTGGTGCGCGTTATCGAAGCGGGCAGCGCCGGCGAAGCCGTCCAATTCATCCGCCGCGCCCGAGGCTACGCGCCGCTCCCGTTGGCGATGCCCGCGAAGGCGCGCGAAGGAGAAGATGTTTCACGTGAAACATCCGTTCGCGAACAGGGTTGCTCCATCTTCGCCACCGGGCCCGAGCAGAAGAACACGTTTGCGCTCACGCGCGACGCCGAGGCGTTCGTGTCGCAGCACATCGGCGACCTCGAGAACGCCGAAACCTACGACGCGTGGCTCCAGGCGAAGGACCGCTACGAAACGCTGTTCGAGATCGAACCCGACCGCATCGCGTGCGACCTGCATCCCGAGTACCTCACGTCGAAGTGGGCCCACGAGCAGAGCCTCCCCGTCACCGAGGTGCAGCACCATCATGCGCACGTCGTGTCGGTGATGGCCGAGCACGGCCTGGCCGGCCCCGTGTGCGGCATCGCGTTCGACGGCACGGGCTACGGCATGGACGGCGCCATCTGGGGCGGGGAAGTGCTGCTCACCAACCTGACTGCGTTCGAGCGTTTCGCGAACTTCGCCTACGTGCCCATGCCGGGCGGCGCGGCGGCCGTAAAGCATCCGCTGCGCATGGCCTACGGCGTGCTGTGGGCGTTCGACCTGCTCGACCATCCGGGGGCTGCGGCTGCGCTCGAGGCTCTGGGCGAGCAGGCGGCCGTGTGCGATCAGATGATCGACCGCGGCATCAACACGCCCATGACCTCGTCCGTCGGCCGGCTGTTCGACGCGGCCAGCGCGCTGTTGGGCATCTGCGCCGAGCCTGCGTACGAAGGCGAGCCCGCCATCCTGCTGGAAGCCGCAATCGGGCGAACAGATGTTTCACGTGAAACATCTGCCGCCGACGCAACCGATGCGACCCCTGCTGACACCAACCGGGATCCTTCGACTCCGGCGCTTCGCGCCTCCGCTCAGAATGACGATGCCGGGCTTAGCGCCTCCGCTCGGGAAGCCGCGTCCCGTTACGCCATCGCGGTGGTGAAGAACACCGCCACTGCCGCCAGCACGGCGCAGGACACCTCGGTCGTGCTGTTCGATGCCGCGCCAGCGTTCGCCGCGCTGCTCGACGACCTCGCGGCCGACGTGCCTGTCGGCATCATCGCGCGCTGCTTCCACGACGCGTTCGTGCAAGCCATCGTCACGGCGGCCGAGCTCGTGCGCAGCTTGTACGGCATAACCACGCTTGCCCTGTCCGGCGGCGTGTTCATGAACCGCTACCTGCTGGAGCACGCTCTGGCGGCGCTCGAGCAGGCGGGTTTCACGGTGGCCGTCAACCGCGATCTGCCGCCCAACGACGGCTGCATCTCCTTCGGCCAGGCTGTGGTAGCATGGGCTTCGAGCAAAGAAGAAGGAGAACAGCCATGTGCTTAGCCATACCTGCAAAAGTGACTGAAATGAAGGACAACCGTCTGGCTACGGTGGACATCCTCGGCGTCACGCGCGACATATCCCTCGACCTCACGCCGCAGGCGAACGTCGGCGACTTCGTGCTGGTGCACGCCGGGTTCGCCATCGAGGTGGTGGATCCTGACTACGCGCAGGAAACCATCGACCTCATCAAGCAGTTCCCCGAGCTGGCGGGCGACGACATCCCCGCAGCCGACGAGGTAGCGCGATGACCTCCTCGACCGGAACGGATGTTTCACGTGAAACATCCGTCGAGCCGAAGGATAGGCCCGAGCACCTCGCGCGCGCGGTCGACGCGGCCACGATGGAATCCGAGCTGGCAGCCTTCAAAGACCCTAAACTCGCGCGCGGTCTCATCGAGTCCATCGCGAAGCTGTCGCCCGCAGGCGGCGCCACGCTCATGGAAGTGTGCGGCACCCATACGGTGGCCATCGCGCGCAACGGCATCCGCAACCTCATGCCGGAAGGCACGCGCCTGGCGTCCGGTCCGGGCTGTCCCGTGTGCGTGACCTCGAACAGGGATATCGACACGGTCATCGCCCTCGCCCGCGTGCCGGGCATCACCATCGCCACGTTCGGCGACATGACGCGCGTACCGGGCTCCACGTCAAGCCTGCTCGCCGAGCAGGCGGCGGGCCGCAGCGTGCAGATCGTGTACTCGCCGCTGGACGCGCTCACTCTGGCCCAGCAGAACCCCGATCGCGAGATCGTGTTCGTGGGCGTGGGCTTCGAAACCACCACGCCGCTGGTGGCCATGGCCATCAAGCGCGCGGCCGCGGCCGGCCTCAAGAACTTCAGCGTGTTCGGCGCTCACAAGAACATGCCCGGCGCGCTGGAGGCCATCATCAACGACCCGCAGCTCAAGGTGGATGCGCTCATCCTGCCCGGCCATGTCAGCACCATCATCGGCGCCGAGCCGTATCGGTTCTTGGCCGAGAAGTACGGCATACCCGGCGTCATCACCGGGTTCGAGCCGGTTGACGTGCTGCAGGGCATCGCCATGATCATGCGCCAACTGCACGAAGGCCGTGCGGACATCGAGATCGCCTACGCGCGCGGCGTCATGCCCGAAGGCAACCCCGTGGCGCTGGCCGCCATCGACGAGGTGTTCGAGACGTGCACCGCCCTCTGGCGCGGCCTGGGCGAGATTCCCGGTTCCGGCTACCGCATCCGCGAGGAGTTCGCGCAGTTCGACGCCGTGCGCCGTTTCCAGCCCGACGTCGAGCCCACGCAGGATCCGAAGGGCTGCCGCTGCGGCGACGTGCTTCGCGGCATCATGGCGCCCAACGAGTGTCCCTTGTTCCGCAAGGTATGCACGCCCGAGAACCCCGTGGGTCCTTGCATGGTGTCAAGCGAGGGCAGCTGCGCCGCGTACCACCGGTACTACTAAAGAGAAAACAGGCGCTGCAGCATCCGAAGGACCCCTCGTCGAGGGGTCCTTCGGACTATCTTCGAATGTTTCACGTGAAACATTCGTTCGATAGACTCGGATACGTCGATCCAGCGGCAAGACGACGCGGGAAATTTCCCAAAAGATATTCTTTTCAGTTGATTGTGCAGTCCCTATGCTCAGCGGCGCGCTCATGTTCGGTGCTGTGCGTGCATGAGTTACCCTTTTGTTTCCATCGCTATACAGAACGAGAGAATTAATTGCGGATAATATCCAATATTGGGTCAAAAACTGCATAAAGGAGAAAACGCCGTCGTTCAACATTTTTGTGCATTTGAACAATTTACTTATTCGTTTTGCTCAAATGTCTATGTAATTTCATGTTGCAGTTGAACAAAAAAGATGGTATAACTGGCTCATCGGCAAATCTGGAAGGACTTGCCACGACGGGGTCTAAGCCGTGGCGCTCTCTCCAGCGAAGCTGCAGTTTGTAGTTGTGCCATCCAAATAGGCGGCGCCGGAAGCGCTGCCGGAGAAAGGAGACTGTCATGGCGAAGATAGTCAATTCTTGGAACGACTGGGATCCGCTGAAGCGCGTGATCGTCGGCCTGTGCGACAACTCGGTCATCCCGCCCGAGGAGCCCGCGACCTCCGAGAAGGTGCCGGTCGACTCCGAGATGCGCGGCATGTGGGGTCTCCGCCCGCTGCGCACGGTCGAGGTCGGCAACGCCTGCCTCGAGAACCTCGTGAAGGCGCTCGAGGAGCGCGGCGTGGTCGTCGACCGCCCGACGCCCCTGCAGTGGAACCAGGCCATCGGCACGCCCGACTTCCGCAACGACTCGATGATGACCTGCATGCCGCCCCGCGACATCCTGCTCACCATGGGCAACGAGATCATGGCCTCCGCCAACTCCTTCCGCTGCCGCTACTTCGAGTACCTGGCCTACTGGCCGCTCATGAAGCAGTACTTCGACGAGGACCCGGACTTCCTGTGGACCCAGGCCCCGCGCCCGCGCCTGACCGACAAGTCCTACAAGCACAACTACTACGACGAGAAGATCTCGCTGGAGGAGCGCCTGGTGCGCACCGCCAACAAGGACTTCGTCACGACGGAAGTCGAGCCGATGTGGGACGCCGCCGACGTCATGCGCATGGGCAAGGACCTGTTCATCCAGCACGGCCTGACCACGAACCGCACGGCCATGGACTGGTTCCAGCGCTACTACCCCGAGCACCGCGTGCACGCCGTGAACTTCCCGGGCGACCCCTACCCGATCCACATCGACGCGACCTTCGTGCCGCTGCGCCCCGGCCTGATCATCAACAACCCGCAGCGCAAGCTGCCCGAGGAGCAGCGCGCGATCTTCGAGGCCAACGACTGGCAGATCGTCGACGCCGCCCAGCCGGCCCACTCCGAGCCGCCCGAGTTCTGCTACAGCTCCGTGTGGCTGTCCATGAACTGCCTGGTGCTCGACCCGAAGACGGTCATCGTGGAGGCCTCCGAGGTCTACCAGCAAGAGGAGATGGACAAGCTCGGCATGAACGTCATCCCCGTCGACCTGCGCGGCGCCTACGCCTTCGGCGGCGGCCTGCACTGCTCCACGGCCGACGTCTACCGCGAGGGCGAGTGCCTCGACTACTTCCCGAACCGCGTCGCCGACCCGACCCTGGTTCGCCCGGAGATGTGGAACGACTAGTCGCGTAGCTTGACCTACTTGTCACAGACAGGCATCGTCACTTCGTAAAAAGAAAGGGGATTCGGTTTGCAAGGCATTCCGGATCCCCTTTTCCTTTTCATAATCCAATTATCACGCACAAACAGATCGGTCATGTAGGATCAAAGGTAAGACTCCAATCGTTTCGCATTCGATCTTGCATGACAAGAAAACCCCTCTGACAGGGGGTTAGGTGGGGCATACTCTTTTTTGCTACTGGTTTAAGGAGGACCAATGGCAGACAACGCTAACAAGGAAATCAAGACCGCGACAGCCGATGACGGCTCGACCGGCTACGAGATGAAGATCGGTCTTGGCACCATTGCCATGCTGATCTCGGCGACGGGCATGGGCTTGGTGCCCCTGTTCAGCCGCTGGGCAACTCGTACGGACATGTTCGACGGGGCGCTGGGTCTGAACGCTGGCGACTCCATCGGTGCTTTGATGGCCGTGGGCCGCATGAGCATGGGCGTGCTGTTCTTCGTCGTCATCATGTTCGCTACGGGCAAGGTAGAGACGTTCAAGAAACTCAAGCTGACGCCGGCCATCGCGTTGGGCGGCTTGATGATCGGCATGTCGCTGGCGTGCTACGTGACGTCTACGCTGTTGACCACCATCTCGAACGCTGTTCTGTTCATCTACATCGGTCCTGTCGTTTGCGTAGTGCTCGCGCGCATCTTCCGCAAGGAACCCATGTCTGCTTTACAGTGGGTATGCCTGGTTGCGGTGTTCATCGGCATGTTGTTCGGCAACAACCTGATGGGTTTCAACGAGTCTGGCTTCTTCGTAGACTTCAACCTGGTTCCGTCTACGCCTGAGTTCCCGCAGAAGGGTCTCGGCGACGCCTTCGGCCTGGCTTCCGGCTTCTTCTACGGCGCTTCGATGTTCTTCAACGGCTACCGTAAGGACGCCGACACCACGGCTCGTGGTGTGTGGAACTTCATCTTCGCCGTCCTGGGCGCTGGTGTTATCACCGTCGTCCTGAACTCGCTCGGTGCAAACCCCGGCATGGAGAACTGGGCTCTCAACATCCACTTCACCGCATTCAACTGGATCGGTGCCCTGCTTTTGTGGGTCATCTGCGGTCCTGTGGCTCTGGGCTTCTTGCTGGTGGCTGGCCGCAACCTGCCGGCTGCTGACTACGGCACCATTGCGTACTGGGAAGTTCCCGTGGCCATCTTCGTGGGTCTGGTCGTGTTCGGCGAGGCCCTGACGGTTAACACGATTCTCGGTGGCATTCTCATCATCGGCGGCGGCGCTATCCCCTCTATCAAGGGCATGCTTTCCGCTCGCAAGATGAGAAAAGAAGAGGAGATTTGCGAGAATCTTGCCGCTCGCTTGGAAGAGGAAGAAGTCAAGGAGCACCTGCAGTAGGTTTGGCGGCGTGCGCCTGGTTCTCGGGCGCACGCCTTTCCACTGAGAAGCGGTAATCCATAACCGGAAAGGAAGGGGTGTGATTCATGAAGATCACGAGCAACCTGACCCATGTTGCCACTGAAATCGAGTTCGAAGCGCCGTTGAACGAGGAGGAGCTGCTCGCCGTGTTCGAGAAGAGCGGCGTCCAGGGCTTCCCGGCCGAGCTCGACATCGCCGAGCGCACGGAGGACCACGTCCAGATGATGTCGCTTGACGGCCTGCTGGGCTTCGCCAAGGCGTCCGGGCTGTCCGCGGTGACCTACGACGTGACGTACTTCCCGCACGCCGACGACGCGGAGGTGGCCTACCAGCTCAGGCAGCTGGCGCGCGACCTGGAGATCAGCGCCGAGGTCATCCGCGACGTGTGCGCGGCCGAGATCCAGGAGTACCTGGCCCTCGACGCGAAGCGCGACGCCGGCCTGCCCGTCCACAGCATCGTGGAGGCCTACACGGGCGGCACCGCGTTCGCCTGGTACGGCATGAGCGACTACCCGCGCCTCAAGCGCTTCATCCTGCGCAAGCTGGCGCAGGGCGGTCAGAAGGCCAAGCACAGCTTCATCATGCGCGCCAGCAAGGCCCAGGTGGATATGCTCGACGAGTACTGATCGTCTTTTGCGGTTGAACCTTCGGGTTGCCCTACGGCCTGTCAGCGAGAACGCAGCACGTCCAAAATTATGCGTTTCACGAGGCATTTTAGGTGGAGCCCGTTTGCTGCAAAACGGGCTCCACGCCTTTTCGGGGCAGGGCTCTCGACGGTTCAAACGCATATAAAAGGTTACAGGTTTACCTCGTATTGCCGTTTTTGCGGTATGATAACCTCAGGTTAAGGCGTTTTCCGACTATCGAAAGGGGCTTCTTTTGGAGCACCAGATACGCCGACAGCTTGCGTGTACTTCTAACGAAGCTGCTAATTTCTTAGGGGATTACCATGGGATCTAACGACCAACGTTCCACTATCAGAAAAGTAGCCGTTTCATCGTTCCTTGGGAACTTCATCGAATGGTTCGACTACGCAACCTATTCGTACTTCGCAGTGGTCATCGCCAACGTGTTCTTCCCTGGCGACGACCCGGCGCTTGCGCTCATGCAGACGTTCGCGGTGTTCGCGCTTTCGTTCCTGCTGCGCCCCATCGGCGCCATCTTCTGGGGCAGCATGGGCGACAAGAAGGGCCGCAAGTGGGCCCTGTCCACGTCCATCTTCCTGATGACCGGCGCTACCTTCTGCATCGGCTTGCTGCCGGGCTACCTGGCCATCGGCCTCGCCGCCCCCATCTTGCTGCTGCTGCTCCGCATGATCCAGGGTTTCTCGGCTTCCGGCGAGTATGCCGGCGCTGCTACGTTCCTGGCTGAGTACGCTCCCTCGGACAAGCGCGGCGTGTACTGCTCGCTCGTGCCTGCTTCGACGGCCGTGGGCCTGTTGGTGGGCTCTACGTTCGCCACGGTCATGTACACGATCCTGCCTGACGCAGCCGTGAACGAGTGGGGCTGGCGCATCCCGTTCCTGTTGGCAGGACCGCTGGGTCTCGTCGCTCACTACATTCGTACCAAGCTGGAGGATTCGCCGACGTATCAGGAGATGCAGGCTGCTATCTCCAAGACCGACGACTCGAATCATCCTATCCGCGACCTGTTCCGTCATCACACGAAGGAGCTCATCATCTCCTTCGGTGCCGCCATGCTGAACGCGGTGGGCTTCTACGTGGTTCTCACGTACTTGCCGGTCTACCTGGAGACGGTGGTCATGATGCCGGCGAACGAATCGTCGCTGATCACCACTATCTGCCTGGTCGCGTACGTGGCGTTCATCTTCGGCATGGGGCATCTGTCCGATAAGTTCGGGCGCAAGAAGATGCTCATCATCGCCTGTGTGTCGTTCATCGTGCTGACGGTGCCGGCGTTCATGCTGTTGAACACTGCGCAATTCTTCACGGTGCTGGCCGTCGAGCTGGTGCTGTGCCTGGCGCTTACCATCAACGACGGTACGCTGTCCAGCTATCTGACCGAGACGTTCCCGACGGCGGTGCGCTACACCGGCTTCGCCCTGTCGTTCAACTTGGCGAACGCCCTGTTCGGCGGTTCCGCCTCGTTCATCTCGACTGCTCTGATCGCCGCTACCGGCTCCGGTCTCGCGCCTGCCTGGTACATGGTCGGCGTGTCTTGTGTCGCGCTGGTGGCGATGATACTATCGCACGAACATACGGGTAAGGATCTGTCCGAAGTGTAAGGCCCTGCGGTCTGCACGACGATAGTGCTGATACAAACGGGCGCCGTCCAGACCTGCTGGTCCGGACGGCGTTCGCTCATGAGACGGCGTGCTCGCGCCGCCCGTACAATGGAGGACGAATGGCTGAAACATCGCAGACGCCGAAGTCTTTGAAAGCTCAGATCACGCGCACGTCGCTCGTGCTGGCCGCGGCGGCGTTGTTGCGCGAGCAGGGGCCGAAAGCCGTGACGTATCGCAAGGTGGCGAAGTGGGCCGGTGCGGCCTCGTCATCGGTCGGATATTACTTCGACTCGGTGACGCAGTTGCTGCACGAGGCCGGTCGCTACAATATTCAGCTGTGGGCCGAGCGTGCAGAGAAAGCGGCATCGGCTGCCGAAGGCCTTGAGCCTGAAGAGTGTCGTCGTCATGTAATCGACCTACTCATTCGCGCCTGCTTGCCCGATGAATCGGTGGTGCCTTCGGCTCACTACGGGCAGCTGATTGCCGCGGCCGAATCGGACGTGGTCACCGAGGCTTACCAGAAGGGCCGCGTTTTGCTCGATGCCGCCATCGAGCGCATCCTTGCACGCGCAAAGATCGATATGCCGCCACGTATGGTGGGCACCGTGGTAGACGGCGCGGCAGTGGCCGCCATTTCCGAGGGGTACGACGTGCGCAAGTTCGCGTCCGATATCCTGCGCGATGCCGTCGAAGTCTACATCAAGGCATCTGAAGCTTAACGCTTGTAGCGCGCCTCAGTAATCCAGCAACTCACGTTTCGGCGACGGGAGGGTGAACGCCCTCCCGTCGCCGTTCTTCTTTCCAGCCTGAATGGTAGAACGGATGCAAGAAACGCATCGATTGCGATGTCGCGCCGCTGTGTTCGCGAGCGGCGCGACATCGCGTCCTAGGTGAGGAAAGGGGTTGAGGCAGCATGAGCGATACTCGTCGCGCACCGGAGGCGTCTTCGGCTGACGCGGGCCCGGTGGGCTCGGTGAGCCGGCCGTCGTTCAAACGCACGTTGACGTTCTTCGGATTCTTCGCCATCACGGCTTCCATGGTGATGACGGTATACGAGTACCCGTCGTTTGCGTCGTCGGGATTCCAGCTGGTGTTCTTCCTGATCATCGGCGGCATCCTGTGGTTCTTGCCCGTGGCGCTGTGCGCTGCGGAAATGGCCACGGTGAAAGGATGGGAATCGGGCGGCATTTTCGCCTGGGTGGGCAATACGCTGGGCAGACGGTGGGGTTTCGCCGCGCTGTTCTTCCAGTGGTTCCAGATCACAGTTGGGTTCGTCACCATGGCGTTCTTCATCCTGGCGGCGCTGGCCTACGTGTTCAGGTGGGACGCGCTGTACAACAACCCGCTGGTGATGTTCTTCGGCGTGGCGGCCATCGTGTGGCTGCTCACGCTCACGCAGCTGGGCGGCACGAAGTACACGGCGCGCATCTCGAAGGTGGGCTTCGTGGGCGGCATCATCGTGCCCGTGCTAGTGCTGCTGGTGGGCTTGGTGATCTACTTCGCCACGGGCGGCGTCTCGCAGATCAAGATGGACGCGGCCACGTTCGTGCCCGACTTCGGCAAGGTGGACACGCTGGTCATCTTCGCGTCGTTCATCCTAGCGTACATGGGCGTGGAGGCTTCCGCTTCGCATGTGAACGAGCTGAAGAACCCGAACCGCAACTACCCGCTTGCCATGATCGTGCTGGCAATCCTCACCATCGCGCTGGACGCGCTGGGCGGCTTGGCCGTGGCCACGACGCTTCCGGCGTCGGTTCTGGACGGCAACCTGTCGTTCGGCGTGATCGAGGCGTTCCGCGCCATCTTCGTGCAGCACATCGGCCCGTCTATGAGCTGGATCGTGTTCGTGGTGGCGCTGTTGCTGGCGCTGGGCGTGCTTGCCGAGATCTCGGCGTGGATCGTGGGCCCGTCGCGCGCGCTGCTTGATACGGCGCACGACGGCATCCTGCCCCCGTCGTTCAAGAAGGTTAACAAGCACGGCGTGTCGGTGAAGACGGTGGTCATCCAAGCCGTCATCGTCACGGTGTGGGACGCGGTGCTGTGCGGATCCATCGCGCTGTCCGGCGGATCCAGCTCGTCGGTGGGCTACCTGACGGCCATCGGTCTGACCGTGGTCATCTACCTGGTGGGATACGTGCTGTTCTTCCTCGGGTACTTCTATCTGATCTTCAAGAAGAAGAACCTGCAGCGCTCGTTCCAGCTGCCCGGCGGCACGCCGTTCAAGGCCATCGTGGCGGGCGTCGGCCTCATCATGACCGTGGCGACGTTGATCATCTCGTTCTTCCCGTCGTCGAACCTGGACGCGCAGTCGAACGCGGTGTACCAGGCGACGCTGGGCGTGGCGTTCGCGATATCGGTGGCTATCCCCTTCATCATATACGCGTTGCGTCATCGTTGGGAGCCGAAGCCTGTCGTGCCGGTAGGGGCGACGGTTGCCGCGCCTTCGGGCGCTGCCATGCCCGCGCGTCCCGCGGCTCCCGAACAGGGCGCTCATGTCCGCACCGATGCGGGCACCTCGGGCCCCATCAACAAGCGCACGAAGGCGCGCGACGCGATGGGCGGCCCGCGTGACGCTTCGGGCACGCCGCGATCGGCCGGAGCAAGCGGCGCGGTTGCTGGCGGCGGTCTGAGCGAGCGCGTGGCGCAGGGCATTTCCAGCGTGGTGGTCGGCGTGACCAGCCGCCCGCCGGGACCCATTCCTGTGGACGCGAAGGATCCGCACGGTGCCCCCGACCCGCTGTGCACGCCTACCGTGGACGAAGGCCGTGCGCACGAGATGTCCCAGCCTCCGGCCTGCGGCGTGCCCACGCCGCAGAACCCCATGCCGGTTCCGTGCGACGTCTCGGACGAGGATTCCGCCTCGCGGCATGCGGCTTCCAGCTCCGGTGCCGAACGGCCTGCGGCCGATGCCGCCGACGTGCGCGACGATCTGATCGACCGCACGGCGGAAGGCGACCCCAGCTTGCGCTCCAGCGTGACGGAGGGCGTGGTCGGGCAGGGCGTTCCCCAGGCCGACCCCGATACGCCCGATCCGCAGCGCGAGACGGGCATCGACACCGACAAGCCGGCCCGCTAGCGCGCAGCGAACAACCAGGTATCAAACTTCGAAACAGGAGGTTTTCATGAAGGAACAGACATCTACCAGCAAGATCCTCGACAGCATGGACGAGGGCACCAAGTACTCGACGCCCATCTTCGGCTCCGAGGCGTCCGACGTGGCCATGCCGCGCCTCAAGATGAACGATAAGCCGGTCGAGCCGCGCATCACGTACGAGATGATCAAGGAATACCTGTCCATCGAGGGCAACGCCACGCAGAACCTCACCACGTTCTGCCAGACGTACATGGAGCCCATGGCCACGAAGATCATGGCCGAGACGATGGAGAAGAACGCCATCGACAAGGACGAGTACCCCATGACGGCCGACCTCGAGAACCGCTGCGTCGCCATGATCGGCAACCTGTGGCATGCCGACCCGGCCGAGGAGCCCATGGGCACGTCCACCGTCGGCTCGTCCGAGGCGTGCATGCTGGGCGGCTTGGGCATGCTGTTCCGCTGGAAGAAGCTGGCGAAGGACGCGGGCATCGACATCTACACGGCGCAGCGCCCCAACCTGGTGATTTCCGCGGGCTACCAGGTGTGCTGGGAAAAATTCTGCCGCTACTGGGACATCGAGATGCGCCTCGTGCCGCTTGAGAAGGACCACCTGTCGCTGAACATGGACACGGTCATGGACTACGTGGACGACCACACCATCGGCATCGCGGCCATCCTGGGCATCACGTACACCGGCAAGTTCGACGACGTGCAGAAGCTCGACGAGCTGGTGGAAGCGTACAACCAGCAGCATCCGAAGCTGCCGATCCGCATTCACGTGGACGGCGCGTCGGGCGGCATGTTCGCCCCGTTCGTCGAGCCCGACCTGGTATGGGACTTCCAGTTGAAGAACGTGTGGTCCATCAACTGCTCCGGCCACAAGTACGGCCTCGTGTACCCCGGCATCGGCTGGGTGGTGTGGCGCAGCAAGGAGGCGCTGCCCGAGGACCTGATCTTCTGGGTGAGCTACCTGGGCGGCGAGGAGGCCACGATGGCCATCAACTTCTCGCGCTCCGCGTCGCAGATCGTGGGCCAGTACTACGTGCTGATGCGCAACGGCTTCGAGGGCTTCAAGGAGATCCAGGAGCGCACGCTCGACGTGGCACGCTACCTGGCCGCCGAGCTCAAGGAGATGGGCGTCTTCGAGATCTACGAGGACGCGTCGCACATTCCCATCGTGTGCTGGGGCTTGAAGGACGACGCCGGCGTGGAGTGGTCGCTGTACGACCTGTCCGACCGCCTGCGCATGAGCGGCTGGCTGGTGCCGGCGTACCCGATGCCGGCCGACATGCAGGACACCACCGTCCAGCGCGTCGTGGCGCGTGCCGACTTCTCGATGCAGCTGGCCATCAAGCTGGTCGAGGACATGAAGAAGGAGATGGACACGCTGAACAAGGCGAAGTTCGTCACCGGCAACACCCAGGGCGTCATCCGCACCGGCTTCAACCACGGCGGCCGCTCCGCCGTCGACAAGGGCGAAAAGGTGCAGACGAAGGCCCCGACGCCCCAGAAATAACCGCCCGATAGCGTGCGTGCCGCGCCTCCGCTGCGGGGACGCGGCACGCTCCGTCCGACTGGTTGTGGGCGGGACGACGAGGGTGCGGCGTGGCCCGCCGATCGTTTTGCGCCCAGAATCGAAATCCGGAGCGCGGATCGCGCTCATCTCGTCGCTGCCCGGTCGTCGCGGCGCAGCCCGCCCGTTGCGCCCCGGCGCTGGATCCCCGCCGAAAGCGGGATTCGGTGTCCCTTCTGCAACTTTTTCGACTTTATGGCAGGCGCGTTTCCGAAGTCAACATCCTCATCAGGCGTTTTGCGGTTGCAGGGAAGCGCGGCGGCGGAAGGCTGCAGCAGCGTCGGGAGAAATCCCTGGTCAGGTTCCACCCCATTTGCCACAAAGTCGAAAAAGTTGCAGAAGGGGTTGCATTCCCTGCTTCGCGGCTCCGACGACAGGAAGCGGGGCGGCGACCTCGTCCCTTGTCGCGCTCTTACGAGAGACGACAAGGGGGCGTCGGTCGCGAGAGCGCGGGGTCGCAGGAATCGTTCGCGATGGGTTTACCCGAAGATGCCGTACATGTACCCGAAGTAGCCGGCCAGGCCGCCGACGACGGCGGCGGCCAGGAAAAGCACGACGCCTTTGAGGGTGCGATGCTGGCGGGCGCGGCGGCTGCGCGGGTTGTTGCGGTCGATGGGCTCGCCCTTCGAGTACGCTACGAGCTCGCGGTAGGTAACCAGGTCATTCTGCTTCTTGATGCGCTCCACGCGCATGAGCATCGCCATGCCGATGCCCCATACCAAGAGGCCGATGATGGCGGACGGCACGACGCCCCAATCCCATTGGGTTATGCCGGCGATGGCGGCTACGGCTCCCACGATCGCGATGGCCAAACCTCCCCAGCTGAGGGCGACCATCTTCTTGTAGTCGTTCGCGATTGCTTTTTTCATGGCTTCCACGTCTCCTTTGATCAGTTCGTCGACGGTTACGTCGAAGAGAACGCTGAGCAGCAGCAGGCTTTCCACATCGGGATAGGTCTTGTCGTTCTCCCAGCTTGAGACGGTCTGGCGCGAAACGTAGATTTTCGCGGCGAGGTCGTCTTGCGAGAGTCCCCGATCCGTCCGATGCCGTTTGATCTGACTGCCGAGCTCCATGCGTTTCCCTTCGCTGATCACAGGTTGCCATGACGCGCCAAAGTGTACCATCAAATGGTCTTGACGAAGCCTCTCCCGCCCCCAGTTCACCTTGTCAAAAGTCTTTTACGTTGCGTCTGAACAGGGAAAAGCCCCCCGCTTCGATGCTTGAAGCGGGGGGCTTGGGAGGTTGCGATCGGTCGATGCAAGCCTAGGCGCGCCTGCGCTTTCGGAAGGCGGCGACGACGAGGAGCGCGGCCGCGAAGGTTGCGCCAAGCGCGACTGCGGCGAACGGGGCATCGCCGGTGGCGGCCAGCTTGTGCGGCGCGTCGGTCGGGGTGGGGTCCTTCGGCTTCTGCGGGATCTCGCTCAAGGTGTTGGTCAGGTCGTAACCCTTCACGGAGGCCGTGTACCCGCTGGGGACGGCGTCCTCCCGTATCGAGTACGCGAACTCCTTCCCATCCGCGTCGAAGCGGGGGAGGTCGGCGAAGCGGTACGCCCAATCGCGTTGTGCGGACGTCTCCTGCGTGCGGAAGAGCTTGTCGTTCTGGTACAGCGAGACGGTGAGCGTTTCCGGTCGCGTGGTGCCGGCGTTGTCGTTGTCCACCCAGGTCTTCGTGCCGGCGACTTCGACGGTGTCGCCGCCGGGCTGGGGCTTCAGCGTGTTCGCGATGTTGTGGCCCGAGACGGCCGCCTCGTAGCCGGCCGGGACGTCCTTCTCGCGCACGGTGTAGGCGATCTCGGTTCCGTCGTCGGCGTACTTCGGCAGCTCGGCGAACGCGTACGCCCAACCGTCAGCCTCCGTGGTTTCCAGCGACTTCACCACATCGTCGCCGTCCAGCAGCTCCACGGTGATGCTTTCGGGGCGCGTGTTGCCGGCGTTGTCGTTGTCGTCCCAGGTCTTCGTGCCCTTCACCTCGGCTATGTCGTTCAGCTTCGGGTCGAGCGTGTTCGCGATGGCGGTGCCGTCGATGACGGTGGCGTAGTGCTCGACGGCCTCCTCCTGCACGGTGTACACGTGGATGGCGCCGTTCGCGGCGGCTTCGGGCAGACCGGTGAACTGGTACGCCCAGCCGTCGTCGGCGGTTGCGGTGGCGGTGTCGAACAGCACGTCGTCCTGATACAGGTTCACGGTGATCGCCGCCGGGCGTGTGCCGAGGGCGTTGTCGTAGTCGTGCCATGTTTTGGTGCCGGCGACGTCGACGCGCTTGATCTTGTTGACGGTTTGCTCGCCCGGAACGACCACCGTCTCGATGTCGCCGGTGCCCTGGATGTTGGCGATGGGGACGAACGACGTGTACCCGTTCACGGGCGTTTCGGTGAGCTGGTACGTTGCCCGCTCGGAGCCTTCGAGCAGCGGGATGTTCGTGAACGTGTACGTCCAGTCGGGCGCCGACGCCGTGGTCTTGAAGATGTAGGGGGCGTGCCCGCTCGCGTTCGTCTGCGTGAGCGTCAGGGACACGGATGCGGGGCGGTCGGCCTCGGTGTCGCCGCTCCATGTTTTCTGACCGGTCAGGTAGAACTTCTCGGCAACGTTGTACAGGTTGGAGACGATGACGCCGTTGTCAACCGCTGGATCGGCGTCGATGGTCGAGATGTAGTTGCCGGTGATGCCCGAAGCGTCCCGAACGGGATCCTCGGTCACTTCGTACACGAGGTCGTTGCCGTACTGGTCGGTTTTCGGCAGGCCGGTGAACACGTGGTCGAAGTCGTCGGCCCCGCCTTCGCTCGGCTCTCCTCCGATCAGCGTCCAGGTGCCCACCTCGTCGCCGCCGCACCACAAGCGGATGGTGACGTCGGCGCGCGTTCCGTGCCAGTCGGGGTTGTCCTGCCAGTGCTTCTTCACGGGGATGTCGATCGCCTCGACGGGCTCGTCGCTCGTTTGCACCTGCACGGGCGCGGCGGTCGACGTGCGATACCTAGCCGTGACGGAGACGGGCCCCATGATGGCGTTGTCGCCCTTCTCGGCGTTGATGTCGGCTTGGGCGTCGGTCAGGCTGTCGAACGTGCGCACGACGTTGTCGCCGCCTCGGTCGCCGTCGAGCTTGTCGTACGTCACCTGCACGCCTACGACGTCGTCGGGGTTGCTCGATGAAAGCTCCAGGTCGGGGCTGAGCAGGGTGCCGGAGCCGTCCTTGCCGCCGGCGAACAGCCGCTCGTTGGCAGAGGCGTTGACGGTTTGGCCGTCGGACGTGGTCACCTGCGACTCGCCGCCGCCGACCGAGGTGGTTGCGCCCGTGGTGCCCTCTACGATGGTGAAGGGAATTTTCTTGTCGTTGAGCAGGTAGCCGGTGGGCGCTTCGGTCTCCTGGAAGTAGTAGGCGCCCGGAAGGAGGCTGGAGGTGGAGAGGCTGCCCGCATCATCGGTCGTGCGCTCTTCGACGAAAGCCCCCTTGTCCGTGTACACCGCATAGGTCGCTCCGGCCACCGGCGCGTTGGTGGTGGAGTCGGTCTTGGTCAGCACGGCGCTGCTTCCGGCTGCGGACGCGGCCGTGATCCGGTCGTATACGCGAAAGGTGGGCGTGAGGTAGTATTTGTAGGATTGCTCGCCTTCCGTAATGGCGCCCCACTCGTCCTGGGTGCCGTACTTCAACTCTTTATCCATGCCGACGTAGATATGGAAGACCCCGCTTTTCTCGAGGCCGGTGAAGGCGGCGGTCGTGTCGTTATGAGAGGCGATGACCATGCTGGTGGCGGCGTCGCCCGGCCGTGTGTGAACTCCGCATTCTACGACGTGCGCGTCCTCGATCTTCGCGCCATGCTCGTATATGGCCGATTTGCCGATGTCGAGGGCTCCGCTGACGGCGGTTTCGCCGGCGGGGCGAACGTAGGCAAGGTGCTGGGATACGTCTTCCGAGTACGTGAAAGAAGAGCTTGCCGGCTGCATGATCTTCAGGCGTCCCCCGAAGAACGTCGGGAGCATCTCAAAGGGGTTGCCGCCGAAATCCCACACCACGTTCCTCTCGTCGATTTCGATGGTGGGGTCGTTCGCCAGCAGCTCGCCATAGTACTTGTCTTCGAGCCCGCCGCTCCTCTCGAGCCATGAAAAGTCGCGAATCTCGTTGTACTTCAGGCTGACGAGCTGGGCGTTGCGCAGGTATTGAATGCCGTGTACGTCCTTGATCTTCTGATCCGAGGGCGTCGCGTTGCTCTTGTTGTACAGAACGGTTCCCCTGAAATTGTACAGCGCTTCTTCGACGTCCGCGCCTTCGGCGCCGTCAGCCCCGTCCTTCACGGCATCGAACACGGCTTGGCGGAAGATCGCGTCGGGAACGTACGGCACCAATTGCTCGATGTCCGTGATTTGCACGGTATCTTCGGCGGCTTCCGCCGTCATGCCCGGAGCGACGGGCAGGCAAAGCGCAAGGCCCAACGCGGCGCCTATCAACAGTGTGCGAACCTTCATGGCGTAATCCCCTTCGATGCTCGATAATCCATCCGCCAGCTTAGCATCAACGCAGGTCAGAACATGCGTGAATCGCCAGCCTCAACTTGTTGCTCAGGCGTGCGATCGGCGCCTCGCGGCGACGCGCCGCAGGCGCGCGGCAGAAGCGGCGCGGGGCGCGAGGCGCGAGACCCGGGGCACGCCGCGTATGCCGTTTGGCCACGCGGCGCTTACGGATGACGAAGCGCATGATCGATGAGACGCGCGCACCGTATGATCGAACGCAGCCCCGGCGTCGAGGAGGAGCCCACGATGAAGAAGATCCTGATTGCCCTGACTAACACCCCCACGTACGGGGAGAAGCACGCTGCCACCGGGCTGTGGCTGGGCGAAGCCGCCGAGTTCGTGGACGAGGTGGGCCAGCGCGGCTTCGAGGTGGACTACGTCAGCCCGAACGGCGGCTTCGTGCCCCTCGACCCGCGCAGCATGAAGCCGGCATATCTCGACCAGCCCACATTCGCGTTGTATCACACGCCCGACTTCCAGGAGCGCGCGCTCGCGCGCTCGATGAGCCCCGACGACGTGGACGCGGGGGAGTACGCCGCCCTGTACTACACGGGCGGCCACGGCGTGATGTGGGATTTCCCCAGCAGCGAAGGGCTTGCGCGCCTGTGCCTCGAGGTGTACGGCAACGGCGGCTACCTCGCCTCGGTGTGCCACGGCATCGCGGGGCTGCTGTTCGTGCAGGATCGCGGCACGTACCTCGTGGAAGGGAAGAGCATCACGGGTTTCACCACGGCGGAGGAGTACCTGAGCGGCAAGAGCGCCGCCATCCCGTTCTGGAACGAGCAGGTGGCGAAGGCGCACGGCGCCGTGTTCTGCAAGAAGCGCCCGTTCGCGTCGTTCGCCATGCAGGACGGCCGCATCATCACGGGTCAGAACCCCGAATCGCCCCGCGCCGTCGCGCGCCTGCTGTTGGAGAATATAGAACGCCCCCTGCGCTGAACCCGGTTCTCGTTCGCCATTTGGGACCGGATTCAGCGCAGGGGGCGCCTGGGGAAGGTGGTGGTCACGCGGAGCACATCGCGCGCAACCACCGGTGATAGCGGAAAAGCTTTAGTCTTCGCGCTCGATGGGCATGCTCATGCAGCGCGGGCCGCCACGGCCACGGGACAGCTCGGCAGACGGGACCACGATCAGCTTGAGGCCCTTGCCTTCGAGCACGGCGTTCGTCACGTCGTTGCGCTCGTACACCACGATGGTGCCCGGAGCGATGCACAGCGTGTTCGAGCCGTCGTTCCACTGCTCGCGCTCGGCCGCGATACGGTCGCCGCCGCCGCAGGGGATGAGCTCCACGGGATGACCCATGTAGGTCTCCAGGATGCTCTCCAGCGTGCCGTTCACTTCCTTGACCTTGATGCCGTCGCCTTCGGCGGTGATCTCGAACACGGTCAGCGGGCCCATGATGCCCGGGTGGATGGTGAACTTGTCAACGTCGATCTGGGTGAACACGGTGTCGAGGTGCATGAAGGCGCGGGAGTTCGGGATGTTGAACGCCAGGATGGTCTCGATGGGGCTCGTCGGATCGTTGAAGATGTTCTTCGCGATGGCGTCGATGGCATCGGGCTCGGTGCGCTGGGAAATGCCGATGGCCAGCACCTTGTCGTTGATGTTGAGGATGTCGCCGCCCTCGATGTGGAACGTGTTGTAGCGGCTGTAGTACTCAGGGGTGCCCTTGAGCAGGGGATGGTGCGTGAAGATGTACTCGCCGTAGATGGTCTCGCGGTTGCGGGTCTCGGAGTACATGCGGTTGATGGACACGCCGTTGCCGATCATCGCGAACGGGTCGCGGGTGAAGTACAGGTTCGGCATGGGGGCCACGACCATCTTGGAGGACTCGGAAACCAGGTCCACCAGCGAGTTGGACTTGTCGGTGTGCAGCTCGGTGAGGTTGATGCCCTCCATCGTCTTCAGCACGAAGTCCTTGGCGTCGGGGTAGTTCTCCTGCATGTAGTCGAAGATGATCTTCTGGTAGCGATCCGTGCGGATGCCGGCCTCTTCGATCCACTGCTTGAGGAACTGCTCGCGCAGCTCGGGGTTGGCCTCGAGAACCTCAGCCATGAGGTCTTCCAGGTAAAACACTTCGACGCCGTTGTCGCGCAGAGCCTGTGCGAACGCGTCATGCTCCTCCTGGGCGACCTTCAAGAACGGGATGTCGTCGAACAGCAGCTCCTCGAGCGTGTTCGGCGTCAGGTTCAGAAGCTCTTTACCCGGGCGGTGCAGCAGGACTTTCTTCAAGGGCTTGATCTCGCTCTTGACGTTTACTCCTGACATGTGCAACCCTCCTTCTTCCTTTACGTCGGTTCCTCGTGAAGGGGGAACCGATCTTCGCCAAGTCGCCGTGCGGTCTTTTAAGCCGCTCGGCGCGTTGAGTCCACCATGCACCCCTCGTCGGGCGAATGAAAGATGTAAACAAGATTTAGCGATAGATTGATTGCGGGTGTAGCGGAGCGGCGAACGCGGTAAACCTCCCGTAAACCGCAGGTGGGAAGATGATTCCCTGGCGGCGGCCGCCGGGGTGCGCGGGCGCGTTTTCGGGCGGGGGCAACGCCGTGCGCGATTTCGTGTATCATGGCATATGATGCAAGCCATGAGGTAAACGATAGCGAGGTGCTCGTTCGTGGGGTTCGTGCTGTTTTACTACACGCTGTTCGTGATGCTTGCCTCTATCCTCGCTTCGGCCACGTGCTTGTCGGCCTATCTCGTGTCGCATCGGCGCGAGATGATGTTCGCCGTGTTCGGCTTCCTGTTCTACTTCTTCGATGTCGCCTGGGTGCTGCAGGACGACTTCGCCCTCCTGGGCGATTTGCAGGTGGTGGGCGTGTTCGCCATCGTCCGCTCGCTGGTGTCCGTGGTGACGGGCGGCGGCTGCCTCATGGCGTTCTGGCTGCTGCTGTGCGACTACCTCGGCGGCACGAACCGCGCGCTGCGCGTGGTGCCGGGGGTGGTGTACGTGCTGGGCAGCATCGCGGCGCTCACGTTGCTGCCCGACGGCAACGTGCAGCGGTTCGTGTTCTACACCACGCGTGCCATGCTGCTGTTCTGGATGCTGCTGTACGTCGGGTTCCGTTACTTCTCCAGCAAAGACGAGGTGGAGCGCAATCGTTTGCGCCGTCATCGATGGCTCTACGTGCTGGTGTGGGTGGTGGGGCTGCTCATGGTCCTGGAGGACGCGAGCTTCTTCTTGGTGTGCGAGCCGAACTCCATCGTCATGTGGCCGCGCACGTTCGTGCCCGAGCGCAACTTCATGGAGAACGTGCTGATGCTGAGCCTGGCATTCTTCGCGTGCCGCGACGCGTTCCAGGTGCTGTCGATGCGTTTCGAGCGCCCGCCGATGCACGGCGGCGAGGTGCAGGACGCGCGCATCAGCGAGAACCTCATGGTGTACGGCAAGCGTCACCAGCTGTCCGAGCGCGAGCAGGAGGTGCTGCACCTCGTGCTGCTGGGCAACGACAACCAGAACATCGCGTCCACCATGCACCTGGCCCTGAGCACCGTGAAGGTGCACGTGCACAACATCCTGCAAAAGACGGGCCAGCCCAACCGCCAGGCCCTCACCCAGGACTTCTGGAAGACGTCGTAGCGAAGCGCGCGCCGAGCGGCGCGCGCTTCGTGCTTAGTCGAACTGGCGCAGCGCGGCGCTCAGGCGCTTGAGGCCCTCGCGCAGCGTGGGGTCGGGCGCGCAGTATCCCAGACGGGCGCCGCAGGGCAGCTCGAAGCGGCTTCCCGGCACCAGCAGCACCCCTTGGTCGCGCAGCAGGTCGATGCAGAACCGCTCGTCGTCGATCGGGATATCCAGCTCGATGAACGACGTGGACACGGCCTTCGGGGGCACCCAGGACACGCGCGGCTCGTTGTCCACCCACTCTTGAGCGATGGCCAGGTTGTTCGTGACGATGGCGCGGTTGCGCTCGAGCACCTTGTCGCGGTTGCGCAGCACGTGCACGGCCAACGCGTCGTTGAACACGCCGTCGCAGATCATCGTGTAGTCGCGGTACACGCGGAAGCGGTCGGCCAGCTCCTTGTTCGACACCGTCCACCCGATGCGCGCGCCCGGCACCGAGTACGTCTTCGACAGGCTGTTCGTCACGATGGCCCGGTCGTACAGGTCGGCCATCGACACGTACGATTCCGTGTCGTGCAGGGGCAGGTACACCTCGTCGGACAGGACGTAGGCGCCCACCGATTCGGCGATTTCCGCGATGCGCTTGAGCGTTGCGGCATCGAGCACGGTGCCCAGCGGGTTGCTGGCGTTGTTGATGCAGATGAGCTTCGTGTCGGGGCGCACGAGCTTTTCAAGCTCGGTCACGTCGGGGTTCCAGCCGTGCTCGCGGCGGATGTGCCAATACTCCACGTCGGCCCCCAGCGTGCGGGGGATTTCGTACAGCGGCTGGTAGGTGGGGTATTCGGCGATCACGTGGTCGCCCGGCTCCACGAGGGCCAGCAGCGCCAGCAAGTTGGCGCCGGTCGCGCCGTTGGTTTGCAGCACGTTGTCGGGATCCGCCGAGCGGTAGAGCTTGGCCACCTCCTCTTTGAACGCGGGCGAGCCCTCGATCCAGCCGTAGTTCATCTTCTCCTTGTTCAGCCGCTCGTAGAACGTGGCCCCTTGCTCGTCGTCCAGGGCGAGGATCTCGCCCATCGTCATCGACGAGATGGTGGATTGCGCGATGTCGTAGGTGGCGCTTTTCTCCCAGACGTTCAGCCAGTCTTCAACGCCAATGGTTGCGATATGCATAGGAGTGTTCCTTCCCGGTTGTGACAGGTTGCGATATGCGGTGCTAGAAGCTGATGAATCCCGTGAACAGCAGCACGAGCGACAGCACGCCGAGCGCCGAGATGATGCCCATCCCCGCCTTCTCGGCCGTCGTCAGGCCGCGTCCTTGATCCTTGCGCGCCTTGGCGTACACGAAGAAGCCCGGGATGTAGCCGACGCAGGTGAGCAGCAGGAACGTCCAGCCGTTCAGCAGCACGCCGACAACCTGGAACAGCACCGCGATCGCGCCGATGACCAGCTGTCCCATCTGCCTGTTCTGGGCGGAGTACTTCGCTTGATAGGCCGCTGCCAGGGTCCAGGTGATGACGATGGCCACCGTGCAGAGGGAGAACGCGAAGTTGTACGCGTCTTCGGAGAAGATGAGCGTGAGCATGAACACCTGGGTGCACGCGCCCACGATCAGCAGGCTGAACCGGGGAGCGTTCTTGGCGTTCATCTTGCCCCACGCGGCGGGCAGCAGCTGGCGTTTCGCCATGTCCGACGTGGTTTCGGCGGGCAGGATGGTGAACGACAGCCACGACCCCATGACGGAGATGATGATGGCGATGGAGATGAACGCGCCGCCCCAGCCGGGGGCCATCGAGTCGAACACGTAGAGCATGGCCGGGTAGTTCATGGCGGCGATCTCGGTGTAGGGCAGGTAGCCGTACGGCAGCACCGAGGCGCTGATGTAGATGAGCAGCAGGCAGATCAGGCCGATGACGGTCGCCTTGCCCACGTCGCTCTTCTTGCGGGCGCGCGAAGACATGACGGTGGCTCCCTCGATGCCCACGAAGGTCCACATGAGGATGATGAGGCAGTTCTTCACCTGGTCGCCGACGCTTCCGATGGCCACCGCGTCTGCGCCCAGCTCGCCCATGGAGGCCATGTTGTTCTGGAGCGTGCCCCAGAAGTCGGCCGTGAACACGTTGGCGTTGAACAGGAACAGGGTGAACAGGATGAACACGGCGATGGACGCCACCTTGCACACCATGACGATGGCGTTGAGGAACGATGCGCTCTCGACGCCGCGGATGACGAGCAGGGTGAGCAGCCACATGATGACCGACGCGATGAGGATGCAGGGAACGGTGTTGCCCGGCAGGAACGCGGGGAAGAAGTACCCCAGCGTCGACATCATCATCGTGGCGAAGGCGACGTTGCCCAGCCACGCGCTCAGCCAGTACCCCCAGCCCGAGATGAAGCCCGCGAACGGGCCGAAGCCCTCCTCGGCGTACTGGAAGATGCCGTGCAGGTCGGGGCGCTTCGCGCCCAGGTTGGCAAGCGACAGCGCCAGCATCATGAAGCCCACGCCCACGACGCCCCAGGCTATGAGCGCGCTGCCGGGAGACGCGACCTGCGCCAACTGGCCCGTGATGGCGAACACGCCCGACCCGATGCACGAGCTGATCACCATGCCGATCAGCCCGAACAGGCCGATCCCTTTTCTTTTGTCCATTGACGAACTCCTTTGCGAAGAGGTGCTGCATGACGACGCGTCGATCACACCTTGCCGGGAGGCGACGGCGAAAGAAAGGTCTAAACAGGGTCTATCGAGCGGCCCGCGCGCGTCCGAAATGCGGCGACTGAGAACTACAACCTAGTTAAACCGCAGGTGATCGGATGCATGCACCGCAGGGGCGTACCGTTTCGTATATGATGGGAAACGATTGATTTCCTGCATCGTCGGACGAAGGAGTGTCTGTTGGTGGGGTTCGTGCTCTTCCATTTCACCCTGATCGTGCTGCTGGCTTCCGTCCTCACCTCGGCTGCGTGCCTGTCGGCGTACCTCGTGTCGCGCAAGCGCGTGCTGCTGTTCGCGTTCCTCGCGTTTCTGTTCTACTTCTTCGACGTGGCCTGGGTGTTGCAGGACGAGCTCATGTATCCGGGGCTCGATGCGCAGATGACCAGCGCGTACCTGATGGTGCGCTCGTACGCGTCCATCCTGGCGGGCGCTGGGTTCCTCGTGTCGTTCTGGCTGGTGGTATGCACGGTGCTCGGCGAGAAGAGCCGCGCGCTCATGGCGGTGCCCGGCGTGGTGTTCGTGGTGGCAAGCGCGGTGGTGCTCATCGTGTTTCCCGAGGGGAACGTGCAGCGCTTCACGTTCTACACCCTGCGCGCGCTGCTGCTGTTCTGGATGCTGGGATTCGCCGCGTATCGCTACCGCACGACGGACGACAGCGTGGAGCGCGGGCGACTGCGCCGCCACCTGCGCCTGTACGTGGCGCTGTGGGTGCTCGGCGTGTTGGTGGTGGCCGAGGACGTGCTCTTCTTCCTCGTGGTGGATCCGGCGACGCTTGGCATCGGGCCGTGGGCGTTCACGTCCGAGCGCAACTACGCCGAGAACGCGTTGATGCTCGTCTGCATGTTCGTGGCGTGCCGCGACGCGTTCCGCACGCTCGCGTTGCGCTTCGAGCATCCGCCGGCGCCGGGCGGCGAGCGCCGCGAGGCGGTGCTGAACGACACGCTCATGCGGTACGGCAAGCAGCATCAGCTGTCCGAGCGCGAGCGGGAGGTGCTGTACCTCGTCCTGCAGGGCAACGACAATCAGAACATCGCCTCGTCGTTGCAGCTGTCGCCCAGCACCGTGAAGGTGCACGTGCACAACATCCTGCAAAAATCCGGTCAGGCGAACCGTCAGGAGCTTATCCGGGACTTCTGGAGGATGTCCTAGAAGGGGTTCGGCTCCCTTTGGGGCATCGGGGCGCCGCGCTTGCTACGACGGGCGCTCGGCCAGCGCGAGGTTGCGCTGGAGGACGCCTTCGCCCAGCACGTTGAGGTAGCTGTCGGCGAGGGCGACCATGGTGTCGATGGACTCGCGGCGGTCGCTGGCCAGCCAGCTTTTCAGCATGCTGACGATGCCGCCGGCGATGAAGTCGAACTGGTAGTTGCACAGCGCCATGCCGAGGGCGCGGTCGCGGTTCGGCGTCAGGCCCTGGTCGCGCTCCCGGCGCTCCACGGCCTCGAGGGGCGCGACGGCCGTGAGGCAGCTGTCGCGCACTACGTCGATGACGTCTCCCAGGAAGGCCCCGTCGGCGTTGTCGCCGAACACGATGGCGAACGCGTCTTCGTTCGTTTCGAAGTAGCTGAAAATGTCCTCGAGGAACGGACGGTTCTCGTTGCGCGCCAGCTCTTCGCCATGCGCGTCCACCAGCTCGCGGCAGATGTTGCAGAACTCCTCTTTCACCTGGTCGAACATGTCGTACACGTCCTGGAAGTGCACGTAGAACGTGGCGCGGTTCACGTCGGCCAGCTCGGCCAGCTCAGTGACGGTGATGCTTTTGAGCGGGCGCTCCTTCAAAAGCGCCATGAGCGCCGTCGTCAGCGCGTTGCGCGTGCGCCGAGAACGGCGATCCATTTTGATGTCGCGACGCCATCCGGGTGTCAAGATTTCTTCCGACACGATTCACCTTCTTCGACGAACAGCCCCCGCGGTGTCGAATAGTCGACGATCGGGCGCTTGATTGCGTATTGCCCTGGTCGAAAGCATATCGCATACTCGTTCATTATTCAACACATGATGTATAACGGTACTAATGTTGAGTATGCATCACCTGTGGTATGAGTGTTTCACGTGAAACATCTGTTCGAAGGGAGCATGATGCTCAAGTTTTGCGAAGCGTTCCTGCGCCACCGCAAGGCGGTGGTTGCGCTGTTCGCGGTGGCGGCAGTGGCGTGCGCGCTGTGCATCCCGGCGGTGAAGGTGAACTACAGCATGACCGATTACCTGCCGGCCGACGCGCCGTCAATACAGGCGCTCGACGACATGGAGCAGTCGTTCGACGGGGGCATCCCGAACGCGCGTCTGTTCGCCGAGGGCATCGACCAGGCCACGGCCGAGCAGCTTTCCCGCGACCTGGCCGCCGTCGACGGCGTGGACGAGGTGATGTGGCTGGGCAGCGTGGCGGACACGAAGAAGCCGCTCGCCGTGCAGGACGAGGACGTGACGGCGTCGTGGGCGACCGACGACGGGTATCTGTTCCAGCTGGTCATCGACGAGGCGAAAGGGGTGACGGCCACCGAGGAGGCGCGCGCGGCCGCCCAGGATACGGGCGCGTCGCAGGTGTCGCTGTCGGGCGATGCCGTGAACACCGCCAGCGCGCAAAGCTCCACGTCGGTGGAGATCGCCTACATCATGGTGCTGGCGGTACTCATCATCATCGTGATCCTGTCGCTGACGTCGCATTCGTGGTTCGAGCCCGTCATCTTCCTGACGGTGATCGGCGTGGCCATCGTGATGAACATGGGGACGAACCTCCTGATCGGCGAGATCTCCTTCATCAGCCAGATATGCGGCGCCATCCTGCAGCTGGCGGTGTCGATGGACTACGCCATCGTGCTGCTGCACACGTTCCGTCGCTGCCAGCGCGAGTACGCCGACCCCTACGTTGCCATGGCGCATGCGATGAAGCGCGGCTTCTCGGTGGTGCTGTCCAGCGCGGCCGTCACGTTCTTCGGCTTCCTCTCGCTCACGGTCATGCAGTTCGGCATCGGCGTGAACATGGGCATCGTGCTGGCGAAGGGCATCCTGTTCAGCTTCCTCACCGTCATGTTCCTCATGCCGTGCCTCACGCTGCTGTGCCTGCGCTGGATCGACAGGTTCGAGCACCGGTTCCTCATGCCCTCGTTCGACGGCTTCGCCCGCGTGTGCCAGCGCATCATGGTGCCGATGGCCGTGGTGGTGATCGTCGTGGCGGTGCCGGCGTACCTGGCGGAGAGCCGCACCGATTTCAGGTACGGCACCTCCGGGTTCGCACCTCCGGGCAGCCAGACCGCGGTTGAGCAGGAGCGCATCGAGGAGGCGTTCGGCGCGTCGGCCACCTGGGTGGTGATGGTGCCCGAGGGCGACACGTCGCGCGAGCAGGCGCTTGCGGACGATCTCGAGGCGCTCGATCACGTGACGGGCGTGACGTCGTACGTGACCGAGGCCGGGCGCGCGCTGCCGGTGGAGGTTGCGCCCGCGTCCACGGTGGAGCAGGTGGTCGCGGGCGGCTGGTCGCGCCTCGTGGTGTCGCTCGACGTGGAAGGCGAGGGCGACGAGGCGTTCGCGCTGGTGGAGCAGGTGCGTGCGACGGCGGAGGCTCAGTACGGGGACGCGTACCGGTTGGCGGGTGCGGAGGTGTCGGTGTACGACCTGCGCGACACGGTGCAGCAGGACGCGGGGCGCGTGAAGCTGTTCTCCATGCTGTCCATCGGCCTCGTGCTGGCGCTCATGTTCCGCAGCCTGTCCATCCCGTTCGTGGTGCTGATCGCCATCGAGGTGGCCATCTGGATCAACTTGGCCGTGCCGTACTTCCTGGGCGACAGTCTGAACTACATCGGCTACCTCGTGATCGACGCGGTGCAGCTGGGCGCGGCCGTGGACTACGCCATCATCTACACGCGCGAGTACTTCGACCGCCGCAGCGAGTACACGCCGCGCGAGGCGGCGCGTTCGGCGGTGAAGCATGCGGCCCTGACCATTCTCACGTCGTCGTCGATCCTCGTGTTCGCGGGGCTGGCGGTGTGGCAGATCGCCTCGAACGGCGTGATCTCCGAGCTGGGCGTGCTCATCGCGCGCGGCGCGTTCACGTCCATGCTCATGATGTTCGTGTTCCTGCCGTGGTTGTTCAAAACGTTCGATGGAGTCATTCGCCGCACCTCGCTCGGCCTGCATGTGTACGAGGGCGAGCCGAAGGGTGCGAGCGCGTTGGAAGGAGAAGGTGCTCATGGAGAAGCGTAAGGAAGCGGGATGTGCGCTGGCGGCCTCGCTGCTGGCCGGCGCGCTGGCGTTGCCGACGGCGGCGTTGGAGGTGAGCCAAGCATGGGGCGTCGAGCCCGAGGCGGCGAAGGACGAGGTGGTGTACGTGAAGGCGGGCGCCGACGGGGCGACGCAAGGGCTGTACGTGGTGAACGTGTTCGACACGGGCTCCGTCCAGACGGTGGACGACCCGGCGCGCTACACGCGGGTGAAGAACCTGACCACCACCGATGCGCTGGTGCAGGAGAACGGCGCCGTGCAGGTGAGCACGTTGGCTGATCAGCCGTTCTATTACGAGGGCGAGATGGACGCCGCGACGCCGCTGCCGTGGGACGTCTCGTTGACGTACTACCTCGACGGGGCGCAGATCGCGCCGGACGAGCTGGCGGGGAAGAGCGGGCGGCTGCGCATCGAGTTCGCGGTGACGGCGCGCGGCGGGGATGCGGAGGCCGCGGGGCTCGCGGACTTCGCCGAAAGCTGCGTCATGCAGGCGCAGGGGACGTTCCCGGAAAGCGCGTTCAAAGTGGAGGAGGCCGAAGGCGCGACCGTCGCCCACGTGGGCGACAACGCCGTGATCAGCTACCTGGTGCTGCCGGGCGAGAGCGCCGTGTACGCCATCGAGGGCGATGCGCGCGCCTTCTCGTACGAGGGATGGCAGATCAGCGCGATGCCGCTCGGCCTGGCCATCGATCTGGCCGAACAGGACACCGCGCAGCTGTCCGACAAGACCGGCGAGCTGGAGGACGCAACTGCGCAGCTGTCCGACGGCGCGGCCTCGCTTGAAAGCGGGCTGGGGTCGCTGGCCAGCGGTTCGGGCGATCTCGCGTACGGCACCGGCGAGGTGGCGGCGGGCGCGACGGAGCTTGCGGGCGGCGCCAGCTCGCTGGCGCGCGGGTCGGAGGAGCTGCAAGCGGGCGTGGGCGCGGCGGTGGACGGGCTCGCGTCGGTGAGCGCGAACAGCGCGGCGCTCGACGCGGCGGCAGAGCGGGTTCGCGCGGGGGCGGCCGACCTCGACGCGGGCGTGCAGGCGCTGCGGGCGGGCGACCAGTCGTTCCTCGGGGCCGTGGCGGCGGCGAAGGCCCAGGCCGCCGTCGGCGCCGCGCAGTACGCGGCCGCACAGGAGGCGTACGCGGCGGCTGCGGCGGCGGCGTACGCCGATCCGACGGCTGCGACGGTAGCCGCTTTGGACGGCGCGGTGCAAGCGCTTGCCCAGGCCAGCCAGGCCGCCGGATCCTACGGCGCGCTCGACACCGTCGAGGGAAGCTATGCGCCGCTGTCGGGCGGCATCGCCGAGGCGGCGGCGGGCTCGGCGAGCCTGTCGGCGGGCACGGCGGACCTTGCCGCCAACGTGGAGGCGTACGCCGGCGGCGTCGATGCGCTCGCGACGCAGGCGCCTGCGCTTGCTGAGGGGGCTGCGAGCTTGAGCGCGGGCGCGGTATCGCTGGCGGGCGGCACGGGCGAGGTGGCGGCGGGCGCGTCGTCGGCGGCTGCGGGGGTCGCGCAGCTGGCGAGCGGCGCAGCGAGCGCCTCGTCGGGCGCGCGCGAGCTGTCCGTCGGCACGGCCGACCTCGCCGAGGCCGTGAGCGGCATGGACGAGCAGGTCATCGACGCGGTGCAGCAGGCGATCGACGACAAGCTGGGCGCCGACTACCAGGCGCACTCCTTCGTCGACCCGTCGAACACCGCCGTCGACGACGTGCAGTTCATCTACGTGGTGGACGGCGTGGAGGAGCCCGACGACGCGGACGCGGCGGAGGCGGCGGGGGAGGCGAATGCGGACGCGGACGGGGGCGCAGACGCAGGCTCGGAGCCGCAGGGCTTCGTGGATCGCCTGCTGGCCCTCTTCCGTCCCGCAAGCTAGAAGGAGCGGCCCCCCCTGCCCCACGACGGGCGGGGCGGGGGGCAGGCGGGCTGGCGGGGGCTTGCCGCGAGCCTAGTTCTCCACGATGAGGTTTTCGGCGATGCTTTTGAGCTTCTTGAAATCGGTGATGACCAGCGCGCCGCGTTGGCGTTCGGCGCAATCGGCGTTGCGCAGCGCCACGACGGAGTTCGTGATGGAGTTCACGTGCACGCCCAGCATCTCGGCCAGCTCCTCGTTGCTGAACGGGATGATGGCCGGCGCCTGCGCCGAGTTGAACTCGCGGGCCAGCGTGAGCAGCAGCGCGGAGAACCGCTGCAGCACGGGGTACACGGAGGCGTTCACCGCTTCGCGCGTTTGCAGCGACATCATCTCGAACAGGTATTGCGCCATGGCGTAGCACACGTCGCCGTGCGTTTTGAGGTAGGAGCCGAAACGCTCGGCGTCGATGGCGAACGCTTCGACTTTCGTGGTGGCCTTCGCGTTCAGGATGGACGGCTTGCGGTCGACTTCGGGACGGAATCCCTGGAACCCGATGAGCGTGCCCGCCTTGTGGAAGAACACCGTTTTGGTGTACCCGTCGGGCGTGCCGCTGTACAGCCGTACCAGGCCCCTCGTCAGGTAAAACGTCTCGCGCATGTCGTCGCCCTCGCGGAACAGGTAATCCCCCGGGCTCAGCACGAGCGCCCGAGCCTTCAGGGTGCCGTCGGCGACGATGCGTTCGATGGTCTCGCTCAGCAGCGGCTTCGGCTGCACGAACAGGCTGATTGCTTCCATGCGTTCCCCCTAGCGCTTCGGCTTCCCCTTCGTGTTCGGATACATCATACCCCACGCGACCAGACCCGCCCCGGCGACCGCCGAGGTTGCCAGATAGGTCGCGGAAACCGGCAAGCCGCCCTGCATCATGGCTCCGGCCAGCAGCCCTCCCGCGATCATTCCCAGGTCGAGCGCGCTTTGCTGCCGCGCCAGGAACGTGCCGGCGCCGCCGCCCGACGATGCGCCCGCGGCGGCGACGAGCGTGGCCGTGGCGCCGAAGTATCCCGCTCCGCACAGGAACGCCCCCGCGAGGACCGCTTCGGGGCTGCGGCCCAGCGCCATGAGCAGCAGCCCCAGGCCGTTGGCGGCGATGGTGCAGCCCACCGAGCGCTTCGCGCCGAACCGATCGGTCGCCCATCCGGCGACGAGGCTGCCGACGAGGCCTCCGGTGCTGAGGAACGCGAACAGCATGCCGTCGTTGCAGGATGCGAGCGCTTCTTCGGCGAGGGTCTGGCCGAAGTTCATGACCACGCTGTAGCCCGACGCGAGCAGGAGCGGGCTGGCGAGGAGGAGCACCCGCTGGCCCAGGGGAGAGGACGCGGGGAGCGCGAGGGCGACGGCCGTGCCGCACGTTCCCACAAGCGCGAGCGCGACGAAGAACGCCCCGTACCCGTGCGCGTCGATGAGCGGGAAGATGGTCACCGGCCCCGCCATCAGCGAGGCGGTGGTTGCGAACCGCACGATTCCCAACCGCCTCCCCAGCTTGGAGGCGGGGGAGGTGGCTGCGAGGTACTGCGCCACGCTCGGTTGGAACAGCGCCAGCCCGAACGCCTGCGCCAGGCGCAGGACCACGACCTGCCACAGCTCGGAGCAACCGACGAGGGCCAGGCACGGCACGGTGTACCCCAACGCTCCCGCGATCATGGCGAAGCGGCTTCCTCGCTGCTCCACCACGCGCTCGAGCGGGATGCGCAGGAGGACGGCGAGCAGCACGAACAGGCTGTTCTGCAAGCTGGCGACGAACGGTCCGGCGCCAAGCGACATGACGTAGGTGGGAAGCGCGGTCGTCTCGGTGTTGTTGAGCCCGAACAGGAGGAAGGCCGCAATGGCGACGAGCGCCGTGACGGCACTCGATGATCCTGTTGCCTGCGTGCGGCTCGGGCCGCTCCGTTCCTCGTCGGCGCCCATGGCGTCCCCCCCCCTCTGCGCAGGAGATGGTACGGCTTCGTGTACGCGCCTGTCCAACCAGCCCTGTGCCAGCCCCACAATGTTGTGGGTCCAACCCCTGTTTAGGTGCGCAGCCCAACCGTGTGCCGCTCCCACTGCCGTGTGTGGAGCGCGTTCCGAAGCCGGCGTATCGTCCAGCTTGTCCGCAAGAATGGCCCCAAAGGCGCCTGTCCCCTTTGGGCCTTCTTTGGGGCCATCGGAGAAGACGAGGAAGAGGAGGGTGAGATGAAGACGACCGATACGCATGCTGGCGCATGCGAACCCGAGTACTTCATGCGCGACGGCAAGCTGACCCGTCGCACGTTCATCAAGGGCGTCGGCGCGATAACCGTCGCGTCCGCGCTGGGTTTCGGGGCGCAGGGCACCGGCGCGCCCGAAGCGCTGGCCGACGAGGCTCCGGCAGCCGCCGGCGAGAAGGCCGTGCACGCGGTGTGCACGGTGAACTGCACGTCGCGCTGCCATCTGCGCGGCACGGTGCGCGACGGCAAGCTCGTGCGCGTGGAGCCGGGCGACATGCCGGGGCGGCCGGGGTACGCCAACGCGTGCCTGCGCTCCATGAGCTACATCCAGCGCTTGCAGGACGAAAACGCGCGCGTCATGTACCCCATGCGGCGCACGGGCGAGCGCGGCTCGGGCGAGTTCGAGCGCATCACCTGGGACGAGGCCATCGACGCGATCGCCGAGAAGCTCAACGCCGTGCTGGCCAAAGACCCGCAGGCCGCTTCGTTCTACTCGTTCACAGGCGACCTGGGCAAGCTGTCGTGGGAGGCGCCCACGCGCTACGCCGCCACCGTGGGAGCCACCACCTGGGACATCGAGGGCATCATGGGCGATCACGGCGCGTCCATGGGCATGACCATGGTGTTCGGCACGCACCGCGGCGCGCACGACTCGCGCGACTACCTGAATTCCAAGCTGCTCATCGTGTGGGGCCGCAACGTGGCTGATACGCACACGTCCGAGCTGCGCGATTACGTGGCCGCGCGCAAGAACGGCGCGAAGGTCATCGTCATCGACCCGCGCCAGTGCTCCACGGCGGCCATGGCCGACGAGTGGATTCCCCTCAACCCGCAAACCGATCCGGCGCTGGCCTTGGGCATGATGAACTGGATCATCGGCAACGACCTGCATGCGAAAGACAAGCTGGTGGAGGAATCGGTCGCCCCCTACCTCATCCGTGAGGACGACGGCACGTACCTGCGCATGGTGGACGGCGAGGTGGTGGCCACGGCGGCGGGAACCGGGAAGGCCGACGAGGGTTCCATCGGCACCGCTCCGGCGGCGCAGGGCGAAGCGGGCGCCGGCGCCGGCACGTACGTGATCTGGGACGAACTGACGGGCGCCGCGGTGCCCGCCCCCGATGCGGCCTCCATCAAGGGCGGAAGCGTCAAGCCCGCGCTGACGGGCTCGTTCACGGTTGACGGCGTGGCGTGCCGCACCGCATTCGACCACCTCGTCGACGCGTGCGCTCCGTACACGCTCGAGCGCACCGGCGAAATCTGCGGCATCGACCCGGACGTGGTCGAACGTCTGTCCCGAGAGTACATCGAGGCGCAGCCCGCCGGCATCCGCATGGGTCAGGGCATGCAGCGCGTGTACCATTCCTACGCGCCGTTCCGCACCGTGGCCACGCTGGCCATGGTCGCCGGGTACATCGGTGTCCCCGGCGGCGGCGCGTCGCATGCGGGCGGCACGGCCACTAACAAGCCGGTTGCCGGCTACACGGGCCCGGTGTACGACTTCACCGATTGGTCGGACACGGGAAAGAAGGCGAACCTCGTGCCGTCCTCCAAGGTGTACGCGGCGGCGGTGAACCACGATCCGGTGCCCATCGACTTCCTGTGGATCGCCAACTCGAACTTCATCAACATGAGCCCCGATTCCAACCGCATCATCAACGAGGTCATCCCGGCCATCGACTTCATCGTCACCGTCGATCCGTGGTGGACGTGGACGGCGAAGTACTCCGACATCGTGCTGCCTGCCTGCACGTATTGGGAGCACTGGGACCTCGTCGACCGCAGCCCCTGGGCCATGTTCAACCAGCCCGCCATCGAGCCGATGGGCGAGAGCAAGTCCGACGTCGAGATCATGTCGCTGCTGGCGAAAAAGACCGGCGTCGAGGATTACTGGAGCAAAACCGACGAAGAATGGATTCGCCAGTTCGTGGGCACCGACCATCCGGCATGGGACGGCCTCGATTGGGATCGCGACGTGGTCGAGCAGGGCATCTTCGGCCGCTCCGACGCGCTGTACGACCCCGCCATCGTCTACGCCGACGGCACCGGCTACAAAACCGACACCGGCAAGTTCGAGTTCTACACCGAGTCCTTGGTGGCGTTCGACGAGGAGGTTCCCACGTGGCAACCGCCGTGCGAGGACCCGCGCGAAGGCGAGCTGGCCGCGAAGTACCCGCTCGTGTACATCCAGTACCACGACCGCCTGAACGTGCACACGCAGCACATCCTGAACCCGGCGCTCGAGGTGGTGCAGGACGAGCCCCTGCTGCAGATGAACCCCGTCGATGCCGAGGCGCGCGGCATCGCGCACGGCGACGTGGTGCGCGTGCTCAACGATCGCGGCGACATGAAGATCCGGGCGTTCCTCACCGAGGGCATCATCCCGGGCACGGTGGCCACGCAGAGCGGGTGGACGCCCGATTACTTCATCGAAGGCTGCTACCAAAATCTGACCCATCACACCATCTGCGACGCCGAAGAAGCCTACAGCATGACGAACAGCGCCTTCTATGACGTGCTCGTCGAAGTCGAGAAGGCGTAAAGGAGGAGATCATGACCGAAAAACGTTACGGCATGGTGATTGACACCCAGCACTGCGTGGGCTGCCAAACCTGCACGGTCAGCTGCAAGATATCGAACGAGGTTCCCGGCAGCGCGCACTGGAACCACCTGGAAAGCCTGGACGGCGACGTGCTGTACCAATCGACGGGCACGTTCCCGCGCACCACGCTGGCCTTCCGGCCGCTGTTGTGCAACCACTGCGAGAACCCAGCGTGCGTGAACAACTGTCCGTCGGGGGCCATGCACAAAGACCCCGCTACCGGCATCGTGTCGGTGAATCAGGACGTGTGCATCGCGTGCGGCTACTGCAGCTGGGTGTGCCCCTACGGCGCGCCGTCGATGAACGACGTCGACCACGTGATGAGCAAGTGCACCTTCTGCGCCGAGCGTGTGGCCGAGGGCGTCGAGCCGTACTGCGTGGCCGCGTGTCCGGCGAACGCGCGCGTGTTCGGCGACTTGAACGATCCGGAGAGCGCGCCGAGCAAGCTCATGCAAGAGCGGCATGCCGAACCGTACCTGCCGGAGGCCGGCACGCATCCGTCGGTCTACTATATATAGGAAAGAGGGGATGAAGATGTTTGCTGAAATGCTTCCCTTGCTGGTGTTCACGACGTTCGCCGGCTTGGCGGCCGGAGCGTACGCGGTCGATGCCCTGTGCGGGAACGGGCGCGCGGGCTCGGGGGCCGCCGCTCCTGCGCGCCCCTGGCTGTTCCCGCTCGTGTGCCTCGTGTTGCTGGGACTGGGCCTGTGCGGCACGTTGCTGCATCTGGGGCAGCCCTTGCGGTTCGTGAACGGCATGGCGAACCCCGGCTCCATGATCGCGCAGGAGGCGTACTGGTCCATCGCGTTCGGGGCGGTCATCGTCGTCGATCTTGCGGTGGCGAAGGCGAAGGGCGCCGCGGTGCGTCCGATCCGCTGGGCCGGAGGGCTGGTTGCCGTGGGGCTCATGGTGGTCACGGGACTGGCGTACTACCAGAGTTTGGGCCTGCCGGCTTGGAGCGGCGCTGCGACTGTGCCTCTGTTCCTGGTGGGCGACCTCGCGCTGGGCGCGGGTCTGTGCGCGCTGCTCGACCGGTCGGCGCTGGCGGGCGGCGTCCTGGCTGCGGCGAACGTGGCCGCCGGCGTTGCGTTCGCCGCGGTGCTGGGCGCGTTCGGGCTGCATCTGGCGCGCATCGGCCTGGACGCGACGGGGCTGCTGGTTGCCGCCGGCATCGTGGGGCCGCTGGCCGCAAGCGCCGTGGCTGCGGCGACCCGCGCGGGAAAGCTCCCCGCGCAGGCGGGCGGCGTGGCCGTGTGCGCCCTTGCGATCGTGGGCGTCGTGCTCGCCCGCTACGCCTTCTTCGCCGCGGGCATGATGTAGGTTCGCTGGCGTACCGAGGAAGGGCCCCTCTCGCAGCTTGGCGAGAGGGGCCCTTCGTGTCGGAGGCGTCCGGAGGGGAGGAGGGGACGCCTCGCGGGGGGAGGCGCTTACACCGCAGCGGCGGCGTTCTTGCCGGCCAGGCGGCCGAAGCTGAGGGCGGTGGCCAGGCTGATGCCGGCCACGACCACGGGGTAGTCCACCTGGAGGCGGCGGCCCATCGTGTTGCCGGCCACGTACAGGCCGGGGATCGGGTCGTTCGTGCCGTCCTTCGTCACCTGCAGGTCGTGGTTGCACTCGAGGCCGCCGAACATGACCAGCATGCCCGCGTTGCCGAACTTGCACGCGTAGTACGGCGGGTTCTCGACGGGGAACATGCGCTTCGACATCTTGCCGAAATCCTCGTCCAGGCCGTTGTGGCACAGCTCGTTGTAGCGCTCGATCTCGGCCTTCATCGTGTCGTAGGGCAGGCCCGTCTTCTCGGCCAGCTCCTCAAGCGTGTCGCATTTGACGTCGGCCGCTTCGTCCACCATAGCCTGCGTCGTGTAGCCCAGACCGAAGCCGGACAGCACGGTCTCGTACTCGGCGATCTTGTCGTCGGGAACGAAGTAGGTGGTGTAGCCGTGGCCGTCGGGCATGTGGATGATCTGCTCGGGCCACTTGCTGTCGAAGATCTGCCAGGACTTCACGCCCGCCTTGGCAAGCTCGGGGTCCTTGGCGACCGGCTGGCGCGTGTGCTCGTCGGCGATGTTCTGGCCGGGCACGTCCTCGTTCATGAAGCGCTTGCCCTCCATGTTGAGCTGCAGGAAGCTGTCCACGCCCAGGGCGCCGCCCATGTGGTGCGTCATCGGCGCGTGGGGGCCCAGCTCCATCCAACCGCCGGCCCAGATGCCCATGAGCTGGCCGCGGCCGTCATCCACGCCGCCCATGAACTCTTCGGTCCACGGCGCGTAGTAGTGGCGCATCTCGGTGTTCGCGCCGTAGTCGCCACAGCACAGCACGGTGGCTTTGGCGTTCACCTTGAGGTAGCCGTCCTTCGTCTTGGCGTAGGCGCCCACCACGGCGTCGCCTTCCTTGATGAGCTGCTCGCCCTCGGCCTCGTAGATGAGCTCGGCACCGGCGGCTAGGGCGGCGTTGAAGGCCGCCTCGCACGCCCACTGCATGTTGGGGTTCGTGGTGATGGTGCCGTGGAAGTACGGGTACACTTCTTCCTTGTAGTCGTACGTTTCCAGCTTGGGGAAGCACTTCGGGCGGATGAAGTTCGGCTTGTCGGTCTCGCGGTTGGCGGCCGTGGACTTCAGCACCTCGTAGTCGGCGCCCTCGATGAACCAGTCGAAGTCCTCGCCGGAGTGGTCGTACCAGTAGCTCATCATCCACGTGTCGCAGCGACCGCCGGTCTCCTTGACGTACTCGTTCATGATGTCGGCCTTGGGCGCCCATTCGATGCCCAGGTCCTTCTGGATCTGCGAGCCCACCACGCCGAAGTCGCCGGCCATGGAGATGACGGAATAGCTGTCCTCGGGCTGCTTCTCCAGCACGATGACCTTCTTGCCGGCCTCGGCGGCTTCCTTGGCGGCGGCGGTGCCGGCCAGGCCCATGCCGATGACGAGGACGTCGCAGTCCTTCTCCTCCTTGATGTCGGTGGGAACCTCCGGCGGCGTGAGGAAGTCGGGGGTGTAGTTGGTGGGGGAGACGCTCGACGCTGCGGCGCTGCCCGAACCGCCGTTGCCCTCGGCCGACGCGGTGCCGGCACCCTGCTGCGGTGCGCAGCCGGCAAGCCCGGCGGCTCCGGCGGCGACGGCCGCGGTGGCACCGAGGCCCAGGAATGCGCGACGACTCAGTTTGGTTTCTTTCATGTCCCTCTCTCCTTTCGATGAGAAGCGCGACGGCCCCAGACCGCCCGCTTCATCGTGAGGATTTCCGTGACGGAATCCTCCCCTGCGCCACCAACCATACGTGCCTGCGTGCTCGCCTGCCATACCTCCGCGCGGGTAGTTTTTCGCATTTCCCCCGGTGAACGCCCTACCTGATACGGGTGGGTAGCCGAGGTGGGACGCGAAAAACCGTCGATCGGACGGCAAACCATGAGCAAAAGACGAATTGATGGGGATGGGATATACTGGCAGGGAAACAGACGGAGGGTAGGGGCCGATGAGCTGTTTGAAGGATTTGGTTGCGGGCATGCGGGCGCGCGATGTCGTGTTCATGAGCGGGTATGCGCTGTATCTGACGTTCGGCTACATGTCGTTCGAGTCGCCGACGGTGCTCACCTCGCTGGGCGAGTCGGGCGCCCTCGTGCAGTCGCTGTTCCTCGTGGCGGTGATCGCGGCGCGCATGGTGGTGTACGCGGCGATGATCGCGCTGGCGCGGCGCGCGGGCCGCGGGTTTCCGCCCGCGGTGATTCTCGTGTGCGCGGGCGTTGCGGCCACGGGCTTCATCGTCACGCGCATGGCGTTCCAGTTCGCGGGGTTCGTGCCGTTGGACGAGCTCGTGCCGTGGCTGGTGGCGGGCGGCCTGTGCTTCGGCGCGGGCGACGCGCTGATCAACCTGCTGTGGGCGCGCTTCTCGGGCACGTTCGACCTGCGGCGCGTGTACCTGTTCGTGCTGATGAGCAGCGGGCTCAGCCTGGTGGTGTACCTCGTGGTGACGCTGCTGCCCTCGGCGCTCATGCTGCCGGTGGGCGCGGTGCTGTTCTTCGCGTCCGTGGTGTTCTGCCGCCAGTGCCTCGCCGCGCGCGAGCCCATCGCCGAAGAGTACTCGGCACCGGTGTTCAAGGGCGCGCTGTCCGCGCTGTGGCGCCCCGTGCTGGGCACCGCCATCCTCTCGTTCATGAGCGGCCTCATGCTGCAGCTGTCGCTGTCGGAGGCCATTCCGCTGGGGACGTTCCAGTCCACGTCCCTCATCACGCAGGCCATCGTCATCGTGGCGCTGCTGCTGCCGGCGCTGCTGGTGAAAAGCCAGCCCAGCTTGGGATCGGTGTACCGCATGGCGCTGCCGCTGTCGGCGGCGGGCTTTCTGCTGCTGCCGCTCATCTGGAACGGCGTGGGCGGTCTGGCGAACGCGTGCGCCCAGCTGGGAACGCTGGTGGCGGGCATCATCCTGTGGTGCATGGTGGCGCATACCGTGCACGACACGAAGCTGCCGGCGGCGCTGCTGTTCTCGTGCTCGCTCATCTGCACGAACGCGGCGCAGATGGCGGGAACGCTGGTGGGCATGCTTAACGCGCACACGCTGGGGCAGGGCGACATCACGCTGACGGCGGTGGCGCTCGTGGCCATCTACCTGCTGGCGATGGTGTCGATGTTCCTGTTCAAGGACAAGAACCTGCGCGGCGTCGACGTCGTGCCCGAGGGCGGCGCGCCCACGGCCGAGCAGCAGGGCGATGCGCTCGAGGCGCGGTGCGCGCACGTGGCCGAGACCTACGGCTTCACGCCGCGCGAGTCGGAGATCCTCGTGCACTTGGGGCAGGGGCGCACGGCGCGCGCGATTTCCGAGAAGCTGGTCGTGTCGGAGAACACGGTGAAGTACCACATCAAGTCCATTTACCAGAAGCTCGACGTGCATTCGCGCGACGAGGTGATCGACCTCATCGAGCGGTCGGAATGCGTCGTGCCGCACGACTCGGCCGAGTAGGCCCGCGCGCGCTGCGACCGCCGAAAGCCTTGGCCGCTCTATAAGCCCAGCGTATACGCGGGACCTTTATTCTGCTAAAGTACAGGCATCGTAATGGGGAAATGCGGGCGCGTTCGCGTCCGCTGACTGAGAGTTGGGAAAGGAGTGGGTATGAGCAGTTCTATCGCTCAGAAGTTCAAGAACATCGGACCGGGCGCGCTGGTCGCTGCGGGCTTCATCGGCCCCGGCACCGTCACCACCTGTACGGTTTCGGGTGCGAGCTACGGCTATACCATGCTGTGGGCGCTGCTGTTCGCCACGGTGGCCACCATCATCTTCCAGGAGATGGCGTCGCGCGTGGGTATCGTTTCGGGCAAGGGTCTGGGTGAAAACATCCGCGATCGTATTCCTAACAAGACGCTTATGTGGATTGCAATCGTGATTGTTATCATCGCCATCTTCGTGGGCAACATCGCGTATGAGACGGGCAACATCACGGGCGGCATCCTGGGCATCCAGGCCGTCACGCCCGACATCCCGATGATCCCCATCGTCGTGGTGCTGGGACTGCTGGCGTTCGCCGCCATGTGGATTGGCTCGTACAAGGTGGTCGAGGTCATCCTCACCGGCATCGTCGTGTTCATGGGCGTGGTGTTCCTCGTCACGGCGTTCGCGTCGAGCCCCGACTGGGGCGCCATCGCGCACGGCCTGTTCGTGCCGGCGCTGCCCGAAGAGGGATCGAAGGGCATCCTGACCGCGGTGGGCCTCATCGGCACCACCATCGTGCCGTACAACCTGTTCCTGCATGCCTCCGGTGCGTCCGAGCGCTTCAAGGACCCCGAGCAGGTGTCCGACGCCCGCTTCGACACCATCCTGAGCATCGGCCTGGGCGGCATCATCTCCATGGCCATCCTCGTGTGCGCCGCCGCGAACATCTACGGCACCGAGAACGTGGTGACGAACGGCAAGGACATGGCGCTGGCGCTGCAGCCGCTGCTGGGCTCGTGGGCAACGTGGCTGATCGGCCTGGGCCTGCTGGCTGCCGGCTTCTCGAGCGCCATCACGGCGTCGTTCTCGGCCGCGTACGCGGTGAACGGCGTGCTGGGCTGGAAGAAGACGGTCAAGGACCTGCGCTTCAAGATCATCTGGATCATCGTGCTGGTGGCCGGCTGCGTGATGGCCGTCGTGCTGGGCAAGAGCCCGACCGAGCTCATCCTGGTGGCGCAGGCGGCGAACGCCATCCTGCTGCCCATCATGGCGTTCTTCGTGCTGTACTGCGCGAACGGCAAGGACCTGGGCAAGTGGAGGAACCACGCGTTCGCGAACTGCGCGGGCGTGGTGATCATCGTGATCACGCTGTTCATGTGCTGGCGCAACATGTCCAGCTTCATCTCGTCGCTGCAGGCGCTGGTAGGCGCGTAGGCGCGACGACGGTGCCGATGAGGTTATGAGCGTTCGTGCGCCCGCCGGTTTCGGCGGGCGCACGTGTTTCGAGGGAGGTTGAATGTGGACGAGGCGGCGATGCACGAGGCGGTGGGGCGGCTGGTGTCGTTCCTGGTCGAGGAGCGGGTGGAGCTTGCCGGGCTGGCGGTGCCGGACGACCCTGCCGAGCGCTGGGCGCTCGCGCGCTCGCTCATGAACATGCGGCTTCCGCGTCCGGTGCCTGTCGCGGTGTTGGAAGAGCAGGATGCCGTGCTGCGCGCGCTGATCGCGCGGGCGGGCGTGACGGACGCGAGCGCGCTGGCGCCGGTGGGCGACGGCGGCGTCGACGGGCGGCTGGCGCTGTGGCGCGGCGACATCACCACGCTCGCGGTGGACGCCATCGTGAACGCCGCGAACAGCAAGCTGCTGGGCTGTTTCATTCCCGGGCACCACTGCATCGACAACGCCATCCACACGTTCGCCGGGATGCAGCTGCGCCTGGTGTGCGACGAGCTCATGCGCGCGCAGGGGCACGACGAGCCGGTGGGGCGCGCACAGGTGACGTCCGCGTTCAACCTGCCGTCGCGCTTCGTGGTGCACACGGTGGGGCCGCAGGTTCCCACCGGAGAGCCGACCGCCGCGCAGGAGGAGCAGCTGGCGTCGTGCTACCGCGCGAGCCTCGACGCCGCGGCCGCTGCGGGCGTCGCGTCCCTTGCGTTCTGCTGCATCTCGACGGGCGAGTTTCGCTTCCCGCGCGAGCGCGCCGCCCGCATCGCGGTGGGGGAGGTGCGGGCGCGGGGAGGGGCCGCCGCGCGCTATTCGGCGCGGTTGCTTTCGGTAATATGTTTCTTTATTGGTAACAGTTGACTTGGAGCCAACTCGAAGAGGTACTATGACCTCAATACAACAAGCAGGTGAGAAGGAGCAAGCATGACTACGATCAACGAGCAAGCGCAGGCCTACCGCAAGCGTCTCTTCCCCGGGTTCGATTCGCCGCTCGCGAGCACCGATCCCGAGTTCGTCGAGCGCCTCGATCGCTTCGCCTTCGGCGAAGTGCCCGCCAGCGACGACCTGGACGACCGCACGCGCATGATGGCCATTTTGGCATCGCTCGTCGGCGCGCAGGCAATCGACCTGTTCAAGGCCATGGCGAAAGGCGCGTTCAACGTGGGCCTCACGCCGGTTGAGATCAAGGAGATCGTCTACCAGGCCACGCCGTACGTGGGGATGGGGCGCATGCTGCCGTTTCTGTACGCGGTGAACGAGCTGCTGGAGCATCGCCTCGTGTCGCTGCCGCTGGAGGGGCAGGCCACCACGACCGAGGACACGCGCCTCGAAGCCGGCGCGCAGAAGCAGGTGGACCTCTTCGGGCCGCACATGGCCGACTTCTACCAGTCGGGTCCCGAGGAAACGCGCCACATCAACCGCTGGCTGGCCGAGAACTGCTTCGGCGACTACTACACGCGCACGGGCCTCGACGACGCGCAGCGCGAGATGATCACGCTGTGCTTCCTGGCCGCTCAGGGCGGGTGCGAGCCGCAGCTGGTCAGCCACGCGCAGGCGAACATGCGCGTGGGCAACGACCGCGCGTTCCTCATCAAGGTGGTGTCCCAGTGCGTGCCCTACATCGGCTACCCGCGCAGCCTCAACGCGCTGCGCTGCATCGACGAGGCCGTCGAGGCGCTCGAGGCCGACGCCGAATAGCCGTGCGCTAGCCGGCCCGTCATAGCGCCCGTATTCGCCCGAATACGGGCGCTCGCATGCTTCCGGGCGCTAAGCCTGACGCTCTACCAGGTCGATCAGCTCCTGGTGCGAGTGCACGTCGAGCTTCGCGTAGATGTGGCTGACGTGGGTTTTCACCGTGTTGTACGACACGGTCAGCTCGTCCTGGATGAAGCGGACGTTGCGTCCGCGCGCCAGGTACTCGAAAATCTCCTGCTCGCGATCGGTGAGCCCGGCGGCCGTGCCGATGGCCGCGCACCGGTCGGCGACGGGGGACAGCGGGCCGTCGCCCGCGCTTGACGACACGAGCGGCGTGAGCGGCTTGATGCCCTGGATGGTGTGCGAGAAGCTGAACGATTTCTGCACGAGCACCACGTATGCCACGATGCCGAACACGATGCAGGCCGAGATGATGGACGTCGTGGTGGCGTCGGCCGCCATCTCGTTCGTGAACCGTCCGAAGTTGGCGCCCAGCAGCGTGCCCCATGACGCCATGGCATTGCCCCAGGCCAGCATCGGCAGCGCGCTCACCGTGTTCTTCGCCCCCAGCGCGATGAGCACGAAGTACATGAGAATCTCGAAGAACCCCGTGCCGCACGACAAGAGCGTGCTGATCAGCGTGCCGTTCACCGTGGCGATGGACAGCACGAGGAACCCGGCCACCGAGCACAGGATGGACAGCTGGAAGAACGCGTCGGGCGAGAAATCCTTGCGGCTGAGCATCACGTATCCCAGCACCAGCACGAGCGGCGCCAACGCGCCGAGCGCCAGCAGCGGCACGCGGCCCACCTCGCCGAACGTGAGCGTGTAGCCGTAGATGAAGCGGAACAGCAGCAGCGTGACGAACAGCTGGTGGCCGAACGGCAAGAACGACGACGGCGCCGTGACCGCGGCCTGCGCAGGCGAGCCTTCGGCGTACACCTGGTCGAGCAAAGGGCGCGCGTACGGCGCGACCAGCGTCACCGTCAACAAGGGGATGAAGCAGAACAGCACCAGGTTCGCTTCCCACGGCAGCAAGGCGAACACGCCGCGCAGGGCGTAGGCCAGCACGTACGCCGCCGTGACGCTGATGCCGAGGCGGCGCATGTCCAAACCGATGCACCCGATGCCCACGATGATGTTCGCCAGCCCGGTACCCACGGTAACCAGCGCCGCGCCGCACACCAGCACGGCGGGCAGCGAGGCGAAGATGCCCGCCGTCATCACTAGCGATCCGGCGATCATCGTGGACACGGCTGCCGCGAAGAACCTTCTGCTGGTGAACAGGCCGGGATGCCAGTACGACGCGAAGGCGAGCGCGGTGAGCGTGATGCCGCCCACGACGGCGCTGGCTTCGCGCGTCCAGAAGTACACGGGATCGAACAGGGGGAAGGCGCTGTAGTTGAGCAGCCAGTAGCCGACGAACGAGCCGGCGAGCGCAAGGGTGCACGCGAGGAAGCGCAGGGGATGCGCCGGAGCGGTCGTGCTCGCGCTCGCGGACGCGATATGTGGGAACGCGGCAACCATGCTTGCACCCCTCCCCGGATCTGCATCGTGCGGTGTTTCCGGAGGCTATTCTATCAGGAGCGCACGGCGCATAAGGGGTCGGAAGGCAAAATCACCCGACCCGTATGAGGCGCTTCACTCGGCTCGCGTGACGCTTTTCCGCCGGACGACCCGTAGAGTTGAAAGCGTACCAACGAGGCGTTCCAACGCTTCGACGATATTCGCAACAAGGAAGGGGAGAGTCATGACGAAAGCAACCAAGGGATTGAGCCGTCGCGCGTTTCTGGGTTTGGGAGCCACGGCCGCCGCGCTGGCCGGGGCCGGGCTGGCGGGATGCGCGCCGAGCGCCGCGCCGACGAAGGACGAGGAGGCCGCCGCGGCCGTGAACGACTGGCTGGGCGCAGAGCCGGAGATTCCCGAGGACAAGATCGTCGAAACCATCGACACCGAGATCCTCGTGTGCGGCGCCGGCACGTCCGGCCTGTTCGCCGCTTGCTCGGCCGCTGAGGAGGGCGCGAAGGTCGTCTGCCTCGAGAAGGCCGCCATCGGCGGCGGCGTCCGCGACAACCTGGGCTCGCTCAACAGCCGCCTGCAGAAGGAGGCCGGCTGCGAGATCGACGAGAACGAGATATGCAACGACCTCATGCGCTACGCCGACGGCTACTGCAACCCGCGCCTGTACCACATCTGGGCGCAGAATTCGGGCGAGGCCATCGATTGGTATCAGGATCGCCTGGAGGAAGCCGGGTTCCAGCTGTTCTTCGAGGCGGCGAACGATGCCAAACCGTCCATCTACAAGCACTGGGCCACTGGTCATATTCCCAGCTGGCCGGCCGATGCCGAGTTCGCGGGCCTCAAGGATGTGACGAACGGCAAGATCGTCCTGGGCGATTACGCCAAGAAGGTGGGCGTGGACTTCCGTTTCACCACGCCGCTTGTGAAGCTCGTGCATGAGAACGGCAAGGTGACCGGTGCCATCGCCAAGGGCTCCGACGGCTACATCAAGATCAACGCCAGCAAGGGCACTGTGGTGTGCACGGGCGGTTACGCGCGCAACGAGGACATGTTGAAGGCACTGCAGCCGCAGACGCTGAACAAGTACTCGCTGTCCATCGCCATCGACGGCACCACGGGCGACGGCATCAAGTCGTGCCTGTGGGCGGGTGCGCGCATGGACGAGGTGCACACGGCCATGGTGTTCGACCGCGTTGCCGTGAAGCCCGACGAGTTCGGCGGCGCGCAGACCACGGGGTCGCTGTTCTGGATGGGCTCGAACCCGTGGCTCAAGGTGAACCTCAACGGCGAGCGCTTCGCCAACGAGTCCGGCCCGTACGACTACATCCTGAACGCGGCGCTCACGCAGCCGAACCACACCGTGGTGGACATCTGGGATTCGGATTACGAGACCTACCTCGAGCAGTTCGACATCCACGGCTGCGCGCGCGTGTACCCGTTCGAGAACGGCGCGCCCACGAACATGACGCTCGAGACGGTGAAGGGCATCAACGAGGGGCTGCTGGCCGACGGCTACATCGTGAAGGCCGACACCATCGAGGAGCTGGCCAAGGGCTTGGGGCTTCCGGTCGAGAACCTCAAGAAGACGGTCGATCGCCAGAACGAGAACTACGACAACCAGGTTGATCCTGACTTCGGCAAAGAGGCCTTCCGCCTGTCGCCCGTGCGCAAGGCGCCGTTCTACGGCGTGCGCACCTCGGGCTACATGCTGTGCACGCTCGACGGCATCACCATCAACGAGAACTTCCAGGCCGTGAACGAGGAGGGCGAGGCCATCGAGGGCCTGTACGTGACCGGCGTCGACTCGGGCTCGTACTATGCGCACACGTACCCGAACATGTCCACGGGCAACTGCTGCGGCCGTTCGGTGACGTTCGCCCGCATGATCGGCAAGGCGCTGGCCGCCAAGTAGCGCCAGGCGGCGCGATGCCGCCGCAATCGACTATCCCGGGGCCGTTCGCCGCACGGCGCGGCCCCTCATTCGCCCGGCCCCGCGCAACCCTTCCCTCTCTTGCGCGGGGCCGTTTTGCGCAATCGAGCTCGGATTCCGCTGTTTGGCGGCGGGGTGCGGTCGCCAAGGCGAAACGTGGCAAGTCCGCGTCGAAATGTGCATGTCGAGAGGGGTCGCGAAGCGTTCATCTTTGCCTCGATATCCGAACGACCAGGTCAAACGAACGCATCGTTGCTTTATTTTCATGTGAGGATAGCCATGGCGATGCGAACTTGCCATGTTTCGTCCAGCGGTAGGAGCAGGGCTTATTCAGCTCCCACTGCTTTGATGGCGATGTCGTCTTGTTCCAGCTCCTGGCGGATGCGGCTGACGAAGGCCAGCGCGCTGGGGGAATCTCCGTGCACGCACAGCGTGTCGGGGTGGAGGTCCACCAGCTTGCCCGTGACGGACAGCACGGCGCCTTCGCGGATGGCGTTCTTGACGCGCTCGATGGCGTGTTCTTCGTCGCGTATGAGCGCGGCAGGATCGTTGCGGCTGACCAGGCGGCCCTCGTCGGTGTAGTTGCGGTCGGCGAAGAACTCTTCGGCCGTGACCAGCCCCAGCTTGCGGCCTTCGTCCACAAGCGCGCTGTTGGCCAGGCCCACCAGCACTAGCTTGGGGTCCACGTCGCGGACGGCCTGCGCCAGCGCAGCTGCCAACTCGGAATCGATGGCGGCGTGGTTGTACAGCTGGCCGTGCGGCTTCACGTGCGCGAGCTGCACGCCCTGCGCCGAGCAGAACGCCTGCAGCGCGCCGATCTGGTACAGCATGTAGGAGTACGCCTCGTCGGGCGACAGGTGCATGTCGCGGCGCCCGAAGCCCTGCAGATCGGGATAGCCCGGATGCGCGCCGATGGCGATGCCGGCGTCCTTCGCCATGCCCACCGTCTTGCGCATGACCACCGGATCGCCCGCATGCTGCCCGCACGCGATGTTCGCGCTGGACACAAGCGGGATGATCTGGTCGTCGAGCCCCAGCGTGTAGCGCCCGAAGCTCTCGCCCAGGTCGCTGTTCAAGTCGATGCGGTACATAGGCAGCCTTCTTTCCTGCGTGGTTTCAACCTATTGTAAAGCAACGCCCCGCGCCAGGTGAAGAGCGCGGGGCGTTGGGTGCGAGTGTTTCACGTGAAACACTCGTTCGTGGGGTGAACGAGCCTATTCCTTCAGGTTGATGTTCTTGGTGTCGGTGATGAGCATGCAGCCGGGAGCGTGGGTGATGGCGAAGGGCGGCTTGCTGTTCATGACGATGGACTGGGGCGTGACACCGCAGGCCCAGAACACGGGAACTTCGCCGTCGCGGATTTCCACAGGGTCGCCGAACTCGGGATGCATGATGTCGCGCACGCCGATGGCATCCGGATCGCCGATGTGGATAGGGGCGCCGTGCACCTTCGGGATGGCACCGGAGATCTGCACCGCCTTCACCACCTGGTCGTAGGGGATGGGGCGCATCGACATCACCATGTTGCCGCTCATGGAGCCCGCCGGGGTGCACGGCACGCCCGTCAGGTACATGGGCACGTTGCAGCCCATGGTGTTGTGGCGGATCTCGATGCCGGCCTCGATGAGCTCGGACTCGAACGAGAACGAGCAGCCGATGACGAACGATACGAGGTCGTCGCGCCAGTAGTCCTCGACATTCTCCACTTCGGCCACCAGCTTGCCGTGCTCGTAGATGCGGTAGCGCGGGAAGTCGGTGGCGATGTCGCAGTCGGTTGCGCAGATGGCAGCCTCGCGTGCGCCCACCTCGGTCACTTCCAGCAGCGGGCACGGCTTGGGGTTGCGCTGCGCGAACAGCAGGAAGTCGTAGGCCTGCTCCTTCGGCAGCACGATGAGGTTCGCCTGCGCATACCCGGGACACAGCCCGCTCGTCGGCGCCGTGAACTCCCCCGAGCGAATGAGATGCCGCGCCTCGACCGGAGAAGCGGAAAGCATCTGCGCCCAGACGTCGTCAGCCACGCCCTCGGGCTTGACGGGAACTTGAGCATCCATCATAAGAGAACCCCTTTCCTCGGTGTCGCCATAATTATGGCACGTTGATGATCGCTTTCGAGCAGCGTCTTTATGACCGCCATGTTGTTTCCGAGTCACGTGTTCCGTGCCTTGGCAGAGATCGCACGCTATGCACGATTTTGCGCGCGAATCGCAGAAGCCGACCAGCGATTTCTCCGAGATGACGGACTGGTTACCCGAAAAAATCGTGCATAGCGTGCGATCTCTGCCAAGGCGGGGTGTGGCCGATGCTTTTCCGTTGCCGAACCGGGTGGCCGATCGCGGGTTCGAGGGGTTGAGGACGGCGGCGCCTTTTGCTGGCGCCACACGGGATCCTTCGACTCTGCGCCTGGCGGCGCTCCGCTCAGGATGACAACCTGCGGGGCTCGGCCTCTGCTCAGGATAGCAACCAGGTAGCCCATCCCTTCCTCTCTCAGAACGGCGAACCTCGCGCCCCGCACAAAAGGGCTTTTCGAGCCTACGTCCGACGCCGCCCTCGCCGCCCGCAAGCCCCTCGCCGGTCCATGAAGGGCGACATCAGACGTGCGAAGGATCCGTTCGGGGCGTGCCCACCAAGCGAGTTCCGCACGAGCCAAACAGCCCAGTGGGCTGTTTGTGCGAGCCAGGACTGTCTGAGCGACTGGGCATGCCCCGAGCGGATCCGCCAGAAACCCCTACACTTCGCCCTTCATGAAGCGCTCGATGAAGCTGGTGTCGGCGTGGCCGGCGGCGAACGTCTCGTTCTCCATGATGGCGTACTGGAAGTCCAGGTTCGTCTTCACGCCCACCACCACCATCTCCTCCAGCGCGGTGCGCATCTTCGCGATAGCCTCGGTGCGGTCGCGTCCATGCACGATCACCTTGGCGATCATGGAGTCGTAATACGGCGTGATCTCGTAGCCGTCGTACGCCGCCGTGTCCACGCGCACGCCGTTGCCGCCGGGCAGGTGCATCTGCGAGATGGTGCCGGGCGACGGCAGGAACCCGCGCTCGGGCTGCTCGGCGTTCACGCGGCATTCGATGGCGTGGCCGCGGTACGTGATGTCGTCCTGCGTGAACGTCAGCGGGTCGCCCGCCGCCACGCGGATCATCTCTTCCACGAGGTCGGTGCCCGTGACCATCTCGGTGACGGGGTGTTCCACCTGGATGCGCGTGTTCATCTCCATGAAGTAGTAGTTCAGCTTATCGTCCAGCAGAAACTCGATGGTGCCCGCCGACGTGTAGCCCACGGCCTGCGCCGCGCGCACGGCGGCTTCCAGCATCTCGTCGCGCACGCGCTCCGTCATCACGGGCGAGGGGCTTTCCTCGATCATCTTCTGGTGGTTGCGCTGCACCGAGCAATCGCGCTCGCCCAGGGCCACCACGGTGCCGTACGTATCGGCGATGATCTGCACCTCCACGTGGCGCGGGCTCAGCACGCAGCGCTCCAGGTACATGGTGTTGTCGCCGAACGCGCCCACGCTCTCGCGCTGAGCGATGGAGAACTGCTCGGAGAAGTCGTGCTCGTCGTGGCTGATGCGCATGCCCTTGCCGCCACCGCCCGACGACGCCTTGATCATGATGGGCCAGCCGATCTCGCGTGCCATCGCCAGCGCTTCCTCCGGATGGTGCACGGGCTCCTTCGTGCCGGGAACCACGGGCACGCCCGCCTCCATCATGGTCTTGCGGGCCTGGCTCTTGTTGCCCATGCGGTCCAGGACCTCGGGCGCGGGGCCGATGAACACGATGTCGTTCTCGCGGCACAGCTTCGCGAACGTCGAGTTCTCCGACAGGAAGCCGTAGCCGGGATGGATGGCCTGCGCGCCGGTGCCCTTCGCGGCGGACAGGATGGCGGCGATGTTCAGGTACGAGTCGCGCGCGGCGGGCGGGCCGATGCACACGCTCTCGTCGGCCAGGTACACGTGCAGCGAATGCTTGTCGGCCGTGGAGTACACGGCCACCGTCTTGATGTCCATGGCGCGGCAGGCGCGGATGATGCGGACGGCGATCTCGCCGCGGTTGGCGATGAGTATCTTGTCGAACATGGCGCGCGCCGCCCTAGTGCGTTTCGCCGGCGGCGGTGGCCACGCGGAACAGCGGCTGGTCGTATTCGACCTGCGTGCCGTTGGCTGCCAGCACCTCCACGACGATGCCGGGGGCGGGCGTGGTGATCTCGTTCATCATCTTCATGGCCTCGACGATGGCCAGCGTCTGGCCGGACAGCACTTCCTGGCCCACCTTCACGAAGGGATCTTCGTCGGGGCTGGGCGAGATGTAGAACATGCCCACCATGGGGCTGCGCACGAGGATGGAGCTTTCGTCGGCGTCCTCGACGGCGGCCGCTTCGTGGCTTTCGGTCTTGCCGGCCAGCAGCGCGCTCACGCGATCGGCCATGAGCGGCAGCGCGGTAGACGAGAGCGGGCCGTGGTTGCGCTCCAATTCGATTTTCGTTTCGCCGTCATCCACGCGCAAGGCCGTGAGCTCGGCCTTGTCCATGATGGCGATCAGTTCTTCGATGGCTTTCGTATCCATGGCGGTTCTCCTACGTTTGTGACGGGGTTCTGTGACGGCCGGCTTCGGCGAACCCCTACCTACTTCTTCTTCGTCTACGTCGTTGCGCGTTCGGTGGTGTCGGTTGCGTCGGGCGGTTGTTTCTTTGGCGGGACGGTTCCCAGGGCGTTGCGGTTGCCGACGCGCTGGGAGCGATCGGCTCGGTCGATCCACAACATGTCGGCCTGCGACTTGCGTGCCTGTTCCTCCAGGATGGGGGTCAGGCGCCGCGCCGTGCGCCGGGGCGATATGCCGTCGGCGCTGGGCCGCCTCACTTTCAACGCCAGCATTTCGAACAGGTGCGCCTCTTCGCGCAGCAGCGCTTGGGCCTCCTGCACGCCGATGGACTCGAAGCGGATCTTGCCGCCCGGCGGACGTTGCACCAGCTTCGGGATGTCCACGCTGGCGATGGTGCCGATTTTCGCGTAACCGCCGGTAGTTTGCCGGTCGGCCAGCATGATGATGGGCCGTCCGTGCGACGGTACCTGCACGGCGCCGAACGCCACGCCGTCGGAGATGATGTCGGACCCGTGCTTCGTCTCGATTTCCGGTCCGTCCAGGCGGTACCCCATGCGGTCGCATTTCGTGGTGGTGGTGTACGCCTGCCCGTAGAACGTAGCCAGGCCTTTGTCGGTGAACATGTCCTGCTGAGGCCCGGGCACCACGCGCACGGTGATTTCGTCGCGGTCGAAGCCGTAGAACTCGTTGTCGCCGTCGATGCGGTGCGACCCTAGGTTGGGCAGGAAGTCCACGCTCTTCGTGGAAAACGGCAGGTAGTCGCCGACGATGAGCGTGCGACCCTTCCATCCGCCGAACTCGCACTTGAGGTTCGTCGAGCGACTGCCCATCACTTCGGGCACGCGCACGCTGTTGCCCGCGATGGCCAAGTAACCGTAGCAGCCGGTGCGCGACGCCTTGAAGCGCAGGATGGAGCCGCGCCGCACCATGACGGCCGCGTACATGGGCACGGGTTCGCCGTCCAGCGTCGGCGCGAAGTCGCCGCCCGTGATGGCGAAGCAGGTGTTCGTGGTGAAGCGCACCGTGGGTCCCGCCAGCGCGAATTCCAGCACGGGTGCGCCGGGGTCGTTCTCCACCAGGAGGTTCGCGATGGCGAACGCGCGATGATCCATCACGCCGTTCGTGGAGAAGCCGCTGCCCTGATAGCCGAAGCGCCCCACGTCCTGGATGGTGGTGATCACACCGGGTTTTTTGACGACCAGACCCATGCTACTCGCCTTCCACGAAGATGCCGTACGAATACGTGCCCGCGGCCAGCTGCGCTTCGATGGCGGTGTACTCGTCGGGCGTGATGGGCACGAAGCGCAGGTACTCGCCCGCTGCGTACAGGATGGGTTCCTCACGATCGGGATCGTAGGGTTTGAGCGGCGTGCGCCCGATGATCTGCCAGCCGCCGGGGGAGGCCAGCGGGTAGATGCCCGTCTGCGCGCCGCCTATTCCGACGCTGCCCGGCTCGATGCGCGTGCGCGGCACGGCCAGGCGCGGCGTGTGCAGGCGCTCGTCGAGGCCGCCCAGGTAGGCGAAGCCGGGAAGGAAGCCCAGCATGTCGATGAGGTAGTCGCGCTCGGTGTGGATGGCGATCACTTCGTCTTCGGAAAGGCCTGCCAGTTGCGCCACGTTCGCTAGGTCGGGGCCGAACTCGCCCCCGTAGCACACGGGGATGGGCACGATTTTGCGGATGCTGAGGTCGGCCTCGCCCACGTCGCGCAGCTTGGAGCGCAGCTTCGTGGACAGCTCGTCGAACGTGATGACCAGGGGGTTGTAATACACCATAAGCGAGCAGAACGTGGGCACCAGCTCGGTGATGCCCCGAATGGGATCTGCGGTAAGGTTGTCTGCGGCCATGCGGATCTTGGCGCTCGTCTCCGCGGATATCGCATGGGCGAATTCCAAGTTGAGCGCCGAGTCTCCTGCGATGGTGATGGTGAATCCCGCCATGCAATTCCGTCCTCTGGCGTGTGCGTCGTCTTATGATGTGCGCCCCGTGCTACACTTGTAGGCTGGTCACATAGATAAGGATTGTAGCATATATGGAAAAAGCGCTTTTCCTGGCCGCGTTCTTTTTCGCATACACGGTCCAGGCCATCACGGGATTCGCAGGGAACATCTTCGCCATGCCGGTGGGCACGACGCTGCTGGGCCTGGAATCTACGGTGTCCATCCTCAACGCGATGGGCTTTTTCGCCTGCGGCTTGCTGACGGCACTCAACATCAAGAGCGTGAATTGGCGCGAGCTTGGCAAGATCCTGGGCGCGATGATCGTGTTCATGGTGCTGGGCATTTGGCTGGATACCCTGGTGCCCCTGCATATCCTGTTGAAGATCTACGGCGTGATCATCGTGATCATCGGTATCAAGAACCTGGCGGTGCCCCAGCAGAAGTTCATGCCGGAATGGGCGCTGTGGATCATTCTCGCTCTGGCCGGCCTGATCCAAGGCATGTTCGTGTCGGGCGGCGCGCTGCTGGTCATCTACGCGGTGCAGAAGCTGCGCGATCAGCAGCAGTTCCGCATCACGCTGTCCGCCGTGTGGACCGTGCTCAACCTTATTTACGCAGGCATCGCGTTTCAGCAGGGGCACTTCACGGGCGACGTCGTCCAGATCATCGTGTTCTGCGTGCCGTTGGCCGTGCTGGCCACGTTTCTGGGCAGCAAGCTGCAGAAGAAGATCAGCCAGGAAAGGTTCCTCAAACTCACGTACGTGCTGTTGTTGTGCGTCGGCGTCATCTTGCTGGTTACGTCGTAGCGTTCGGCGGCGCGCGGAGGTGCTGCTTGGGGTACAATGACCCCAGATGCAATCGAGGGAAAGGAACGACCATGGCGCAGGAATACGCTCGTATCTTCGCCGCGCTCGACGGCGCGTCGACGCAGGAAGCGGTCGCGCAGCGCGCGGTGACGCTTGCGGCGGACAACCACGCGAAGCTCATGTTCGGCCACGTGATCGATTCGGTTCCCTACGAGGCTTCGGGCGTCGATTTCGAAGCGTTGTGCGCCGAGGGCAAAAAGCGCATCGAAGCCGACCTGGCCGACGTGCTGGCTGCGGCGCGCCAGAACCCGGACATTCCGTCCGTGGAAGTGTCTGTGCACGCGGGGCGCATCGCCGACACGCTGGAGCACGAGCTGATCGAGCCGTTCGAGCCGAACCTCGTGGTGTGCGGCGAGCGCGGGCTGTCGAACATCAAGTACGTGTTCGTGGGCAGCGTGTCCACGTTCCTCATCCGCAACCTCCGCTGCGACGTGCTGGTGGTGAAGCAGTAGGGAACGAGGCAGAATGAGACAGGTGAACGGGGCCGATGGCTCGCTCCGTTTTCTGCGAGAAGAAGCGAATCGCCCGATCGGTTGAAGCCGGTCGGGCGATTCTCGTTTTAGCCCGCCGAAAGGGGGGTAGGGCTTGACGACGGCATCGTGCGCTGTCGGCTACCCCTCGCGGCACAGGTCGATGATGTCCTGCTTGGAGTGGACGTCGAGCTTCCGGTACACGCGCTTCGTATACGTCTTCACGGTGTTCTCCGAGACGTCGAGAGCGCGCGCGATGGCGGCCACCGTTTCCCCGAGGGCCAGCAGCTCGAGCGTTTGACGCTCGCGGTCGGTCAGGCCGTGTTGGAGGGCTAAGCGCTCGCACGGGTTCGCGCGGGTGACCGCGAGGGGCGCTGATGCCGGCTGGTCGTCTCCGACGGCGCATTGTCGCCCGAAAGCCTCGGTTTCGGGTGTAAAAGCGCGGCTTTCGGGCGACAACGCGTCCGTGGAGCGCGCGGGCGCGACGTCGGCCAAGCGAGGCTGGCGCATGAAGGCCGCCAGTTCCGCACGGGTATGCACGTCGAAGGCTCGGTAGATCTTCTGCGTATGGTATTTCACGGCGCTCGGCGAGAGGTAGAGATCCTGCGCGATGCGCGCGATGGTGCGACCCTCTAGAAGCTGTTTGAAGACGGTAGTCTCCAGATCGCTCAGCCCGTAGGCGGCGGCGACGAGATCGGGTTCGGGCGCGGCGACGATCTGGATCGGCGCGGAGGCAAGCCGGGTTGCGTCGGCGGGTTCCGAGGCGGCGCCGCCGGATGGTCGCGCGTCTTGCTCGGGCGGCGGTGAAGGCTGCGGATCGCTGCGGCGCGGGATGCGCTCGCGGCCAAGGAGCCAGGAAGCACCCAGCATGACCAGGTACAACGTTCCCAACCCGATGAGGGCGAACCCGGCGTTCGTCCCCGGAAGGTACACGCGGGTCAGCGCACCCGCTTCCGTTCCCGCCAGCAGGCACAGCAGCGAAACCGTATCGCTTGCGGCGAATAGCGGCATGACGGGTATGCGCGCAGCCTTTCCCACTTCGGCGATGGTGCAGGCCAGCACGATGCCGCACATCATGTAGCCCGTGGTGGCCAGCGTGCCGGCAATAGCGGGAGGGACGGCTTCCGTCAGCCCTGGCAGCACCAGCAGGCCCAGCGCGGAAAGCGGCAGGGCCACGCGGTAGCTGCTTTCCAGCTTGAACGGCTGGCGAAACAGCAGCGCGGGCACCGACATGATAACCAGCACGCAGGCGGAAATCCCCAGCACGAGGTACTGCATGAGATCGGGATCGATGTCGGGTTGCCCCGATAGGCTGGTGACGAACCCGCTGAGCAGGGCGAACAATCCTACGGCAAGCACGCCTTTGCCCACGAGCGGCGCGACGTCGGCTATCTGGCTGGAGAAGGTGCGCTCGATGGGCCGTGCGACGCGCAGCCGGGTGGCGCAGGCGCATGCCGCCAGCAGCGATGCCAGGGTGATGGGGATGTACCATTCCTGCGGGCATTGCAGCACGATCGCGCACAGCGCGGTGGCGGCCGCATGGCTGCCCAGCAGGAACAGGTAGCTGGTGCGGTAGGAAAACATCGGCAGCGCCGACAGCCACAGCAAGCTGAGCACCGCCTGGCCGACGCCGATGAGCACCGTGCCCGCCACGAACCCGGGCTGCATGCCTACGCTGCATGATCCCAGCACCAGCGCGAATCCTATGCACAGCGCTACGGCGGCGAAACCGGCCGCCTTTGAGCCAAGGGGCTCGTGCGCGACGTTGCGGTACCGCAGGGCGACGGCTACGAACGCTGCTGCGTGCGTCGCGCCGAGCACCGGCATGTACGTGCCGTCGTCGAATGAGGGCACGCTGGCGAACGCGGTGGTCGCATGGTAGCTGAGGATATTGGCAAGCAGGAGAAACGCATATCCTGCGTAGCATGCTGCGCGCGTAGCCATGTTCGATCTCCCCTCCACGCCCCGAGCGATCCGCTTCCCGTGCGGATGCCGCGCCCTGCCCTACATGATACCCGTCGCGAAGCGCTGCGCTGCTCATTTTGGCCGTTTCGGGTGACAGAAAACCGGGTCTTGGCGGCTCTGGGTGATGCCCGTTTGCCTGCCGCTTCGTATGCTGGAGGCGTGGTTGGCGGCCTTTCGGCGGTCGGCCATTTCGTCAAAGGAAGAGGGAAGGGGATCATTATGAGAGAGCAGAAACTCACCCGTCGCACGTTTCTCGGCTTGGGCGCGACAGCTGCGGTGGCCGGGGCGGCCGGCCTCGCGGGATGCGCGCCGGGTGCGAAAAGCGATGCGGGCGCGGACGCTGGCGCGGCCGAGGGCGGCGCGGCAGGTGCGGGCGGCGCAGCGGCGGGCGGCAACCCTACGGAGTTCGTGCCGTCGTTCATGAACCCGCCGGCGCCCGTCGACGAGTCGAAGGTGACCGAGACCGTCGACGTCGATGTGTGCGTGGTGGGCCTCGGCCTGGCGGGCGTGTGTGCGTTGCGCGAGGCCGCGGAGTCGGGCGCGAAGACGTTCGGCTTCGATAAAGGTTCCGACGTGGGCTACCGCTCGGGCGAGTTCGGCACGTTCGGCAGCGAGATCCACAAGCAGCTGGGCATCGAGCAGCCTGAGACGCAGGAAGTGGTCAACGAGCTGATGAAGGTCATGGGCAACCGCCCCAATGCGCAGCTGCTGAACTATTGGATCGCGAACTCCGGCCCGGACTTGGACTGGTACATCGGCACTGCCGAGCACGAGCTGCTGACCAGCGATCACGACGTGCCCACCGACCCCGAGAAGCCCTACGTGTTCCCTGAGCGCTTCCCGGTGAACGAGAACTACAATTGGCGCGAGGAGAACTACCCGTGCTTCCCCGGCATGGTGCACCTGCTGCCCGACCACGGCTGGGCCATGCACGGCACGCTGGAGGCCGCGCAGAAGGCCGGCGCCGAGGCGCGTTTCAACCTGAAGGGCGAGCAGCTCATCAAGGAAGGCGACAAGGTGGTGGGCGTGTACGCGTCCGACGAAGACGGCAACATCGTGCGCATCAACGCGAAGAAGGGCGTCGTGCTGTCGTGCGGCGACATGTCCAGCGACACCGAGATGCTGACGTACTACGCGCCCCAGGCCACGAAGTACGGCTGCTTTTTCAGCACCATGGACAAGAGCGGAAAGCCGGTGAACACGGGCGACGGCCACAAGATGGCCATGTGGGCCGGCGCGGTCATGGAGGACGGCCCCTATGCCCCGATGACGCACAGCCTGGGAACGAACTCCGTCGGCATCGACCCGTTCCTCATGGTGAACCAGGACGGCAAGCGCTTCGCCAACGAGGACGTGGGAGCGCAGGAGCTGCAGAACGCCATCAAGCGTCAGAAGGGCGGCGTGTCGTACCAGATCTTCGACAGCAAGTGGAAAGAGCAGCTGTCGGCGATGCCCCAGTGCTTCGGCGGCGTGACGCACTACATCCCGCCCGAGCAGGAAGCCGAGTACGAGCACGCCATCAACCACTTCGCTGCGGGCTACGCCTCCGACACGTACTTCCAGGGCGAGATCGAGCAGGGCTCCATCATCCCGGCCGATTCCATCGAGGAGTTGGCGAAGGCCGTGAACATCCCGGCTGACGCGCTGGTGGAGACGGTGGAGCGCTACAACGAGCTGGCGCACGCGGGCAAGGACGCGGACTTCTCCAAGGTGTCCACGCGCCTGTTCCCCGTGGAGAACCCGCCGTACTATGCGGTGCCGTTCGGCGACTCGGGCATGTTGGTGCTGATTGGCGGCATCGACTGCGACGTCGACTGCCGCGCGCTCGATGCCGAGAAGAACCCGGTGCCCGGCCTGTTCGTGGCGGGGAACACCATGGGCGGCCGCTTCCTGGTGGACTATCCCGTGACGGTGGCCGGCGCCAGCCACTCGATGGCCATGTCGTTCGGTCGCCTGGCCGGTCGCAAGGCGGCAGAAGGCAAGTAGCGCGAAGCCCTGCGGCGCGCATCGCGCGCGCCGCAGGGTGCCGGGCGGCGTTGCCGCCCGGCACCCTCGCGCGGCTGCGCTGCGCGAGGCCTCCTGTACCGTACCGCCCAAGGCCGCTCGCCTCCCTCCCCGAGCGGCCTTGGTCTTGCACGGCGCTACTGCGGCAGCGCTGCGTGAAGCTTTGCAATCGTCCAAAATCTACCGAGGATCTACCAGAATCTGCCAAAATCTACCAATCGGCACATAACGAGACAGGGGGCGGGGTTGATGGCTGTTTTTGAAAGCAGGATGAGGCAGCAGCCATTTTTTTTCTCGCCGATCTTCTGTTCCGTTCTTGTTGCGGTTGCTTGCGGCGGTCTCGCCTGCCTTCGTAGCGCGCTCCTGAAATTCAATAAGCAAAACCATCATGGACAAAAAGTGCCTCCATTCAGTAGTTTTTGACCCCGAATTCCGCAAGCCCGGAATGGCGTTTTTTATAATGCCAGGTGAGAGGCTTGTCATTCGATCTATCCTCGGAAAAGATTACTGAATCGAGGCGGTTTTTGTCCATGACGCTATCGGTAATGGAAAGCTGTCGCCAAGCGGAAGGAGCATGAGGCAGGGGACGGGCGGTCGGTCGGCGACCCGTTGGGGGCAGGGGGGCGGCCGGTGACTCGTTGGAGCCAGGGGGCGGGCGGGCGACGGTGACTCGTCGGAGGCAGGGGGGCGGCCGGTCGGCGATCCGTCGGGTCTCGGCCGTACCGAACCAAAAGCCGGCGGGGCGTCCGATCCGGCGGAGCCGTTGCGCTCCGGCCGCGTTCGATCCGGCGAAACCGTCAAGCTCCGGCTGCGTCCGATTCGGGCCGGTTCCTACCGTAATGGGCTGTCAGCCCCGTTCCCCCTGCCGCGCTCCCGTTTCCTGCGAGAAGAGGGAACCGCCCGATCGGTTGGAGCCGGTCGGGCGGTTCTCGTTTTCCAGCTCGCCAAGGGGGAGGGGAGGTCGGCGAGTGTGGACGGGGTTGTTCGGTTTACAGCTGCGCCAGGATGCGGCCGACCAGCATGCCGTGCGTCAGCGCCATGCCATGGCTGATGCCGGGAGCCGGCAGGGGGTAGTCGACGAGGAAGCGGCCGCCTTGGGCGTTGCCCACAGCGTACAGGCCCTCGATGACCTCGTCCTCGGTGTCCATCACGTTGAAGTCCACGTCGGTTTGCAGGCCGCCCATGTTCACGAGGATCACCGTGTCGGTGAGCGGGTAGGCGTAGAACGGACCTTCCTCTACGGGGAACAGACGGTCGGCGCGCTTGCCGAAGTCCTCGTCGTTGCCGGCGGCCGCCAGCTCGTTATAGCGCTCGATGGTGGCGGTGAGCGCGGCTTCGTCGACTTCCATGAGCTTGGCCAGCTCGGCGATGGAGTTCGCCGTCACGCCCAAGGCCTTCTCGCCCTCGAAGTAGCTCAGGAAGCCCGGCGTGTTGCCGTCTTCGTTATCCTCGTCGGAGATGTAGGCGTTTTTGCCGTACGAGCCGTTGGGCACGTCGGCGCCCGACTCCACGTACCAGTTCACGTTGCCGTGGCCGGTGTCCATGTACTTGATCTGGTCTTTCCACTTGCTGTCGAAGATCTGCCAGGCCGTCTTCTTCGGCAGGCGCGAAAGCTGGTTCTGGAACGGCTGGCCTCCCACGTCCTCGTTCATGAAGCGCTCGCCGTTGATGTCCACCAGCAGGAACGCATCCATGCCCAGAGGCCCGCCCAAGTGGTGCGTCATGGGAGCGTGCGGGCCATCCTCCATCTTCGCGCCGATCCACATGCCCATCTGCTGGCCGTCGCCCGTGTTCGTCTTCTCGCCCTTGGCATCGACGTTCGGGAAAATGCTCATGAAGCGGTCGGACCACGGCACGTAGTAGCTCATCATCTCGGCGTTCGAGGCGTAGTCGCCCGTGGCAAGAAGCACGGCCTTGCTAGCGGTGATCTTCTTGTAATCGCCGTTCTCGTCTTCGACGATGACGCCTTCCACGCGTCCTGCGTTGTCCGGACGCACCAGCTGGCGGGCGAACGTGGAGTACAGGAACTGCACGCCGGCCTTTTCGCAAATGTCCACCATGTTCTGGATGTAGGGGCCGTTGTCGGGCAGGCAGATCTGGCAGTCGTCGAAGATGGGGTAGAAATCGTCGGCGATGTTGGCCTCGGCGGGATGCGGCCAGTGCATTTTGCGGACGCTCATGGACTTGCCGTCGTAGGTGTCGGATTCCGCCTCCACCACGTACTGACCCTCGCTGGCGGCCAGGAACCAATCGAACGCCTCGCCGGAGTTGTCGGCCCACAGGTTCAGGATGCGCTGGTTGGGGCGGTAGCCGCACTCTTTCATGATCTGGCCGACTGCGGCGTTCTTGTCGATGTGGATGCCCAGGTCCTCTTGGATTTTGCCGCCGATGCAGCCCACCTGGTTCGAGCGGTACTGCCACGTGGTGGCCTTCTCCACGACGACGATGTTCTTCGCGCCGCTTTCCACGGCTGCGCGAGCCGCGCTGATGCCGGAGAGTCCGGCGCCCACGATGACGATGTCGGCTTCGACGGTCTCTTTGATGTCGCTTTCGGCAATGGGACTCGGCTCGGTCAGGAAGCTCGGTCCGCCGGCGGCGGTGGAGCCGGATGCGGCGCCGGCGTCCGATGCGCCTGCGCTTGCCGCGTCGCTGCTGGCTTGCGGCGAGCAGCCGGCCAGCCCTGCGGCTCCGGCGGCCATGGCGGCTGTGGCGCCCAAGCCTAGAAACGCGCGGCGGGACAGCCCTCGTTCATTGCGTGACATGGTCATGTCGTCCTCCCTGTTCGAAGTGTTCTCGCGTCATCCCTCATGTGACGCTGGCATGACGATACGTCGCAGCGCGTGGTTTGCCGCCGACCCAAAGGGTTGATTCCGAAGGAGGTGGGTTGATATCGTCTCAAAGGGTTGATGCTGGCGTGCGTTCGCGCTCCGGGTGAAAAAGTCCGGTACAATGACGGAAGTTTTCATGGACGTGCGAGGGGCAAGTGGTCGCCTGGAGGGAGGAGGGTCGGTGAAGGCTACGTTCTCGTCGACGGATCGCGGGTTCACTTTGCGCTACGTCGGTCTGAGTTTCTACTACGCCTGGGTGTTCTTGTCGTTCAATTCTCTTGATATCGTGGGAGGAGACGGACGGGCTATCTCGATGGTGCACATCGTGTCGTCGGCCACCGCCATGGTGATGTTTGCGGCGTGCGCGTTAAATTGGCGCTCGGTGATGGGGTGGGCGGCCGGGCGCGTTCGGTCTGTGCTGCTGGCGTGCGGCGTGACGGCGCTTGCCGGAACCTGCCTGTACGCGCTTCCCGCGTTTTCTGCTTTGCCTGCGGTCATGGGCGTGGGTGCGTTTGCCACGGGATTCGCCTGCACGCCCATCGTCTTGGCATGGGGCGTGATATACCGCGATCTCGATGCCCGGCGCGCTGTGCTGTTCACATCCATGACGTTTCTGGGTGCGGCCTTGCTGCACGGGGCGATCATGCTGCTTGGTCCGACGCTGGCACCGGTGGCGGTGTCGCTGTTGCCCTTGGCTGCGGCGGTTGCCGCAACGGCCAGCCTGCGTGATTGGAAGGCCGAGCGCGTGCCGGATGCCGAAACGCGCCGTCGCGCGCGGGGCGAGATACGCGATCTGGTTCGTACGGCGTTGTCGTGGCGCGTGCTGGCGGGGCTGATCGCGGCGTTGTTCGCGTATGGCGGGTTGCGGGTGTATTTCGGCTCGGTTGCGCCGAGCGTGTTCTCGAATCCTGCGCTTATGGCGGGCACCATTGCGCTGGCAGCGTTCGTGTTCTTCGTATACGGCGCTTTGGTGTCGCGCACGAGCCTCAACCTCGGCGTGCTGTACCGTATTGCCATGTCGGTATGGGCGTTGGCGTTCGTGTTGATCGCGCTGGTGGGGCACGACAACATGACGATGGTGTTCTTCATGGCATCGCTCAGCTCGGTGTTGTTCGAAGTGCTCACCTGGGCGCTGCTGGTCGAGATCGCGCGCACGACCCATTTTGCTGCGCTGCTGGTGTTCGCGGTGGGCCGTTTGGCCGTGCATGTGGGAATAGTAGTCGGCGAGGTGGCTGCGTTCGCGTTGATCGACGATATGCTGCTGTTTGCGGTCGTGGCCGTGTTCGTGCTGGTGGCTTCGACGGGCTTCGCGTTCGCCGACCGCGACACCACGTTCGCATTTGAGAGCCCGACGCCGGCCGAGTTGGAGCGACTTTCCGGTGGGGACGGGCGTTCGCATGCCGACGAGCCGGTTTCGTCTGGCTCGGGGGTTGCGGGCTCTGCGGTTGAGCCGGCGGATGCGAGCCTTGTTCCTGTCGCCGCGGACGTTGGGGCGCGCATCGAAGCGCTGGCGAAAGCGTATCAGCTATCGCCGCGCGAGAAGGAGGTGTTCGCTCTGTGGGTGACGGGACATGGCTCGAAGTACATCCAGGAGAAGTTCGTCATCTCGCCGGCAACGGTGAAAACCCACGTGCGCCATATTTACGAGAAGTGCGATGTCCACAACCGCGCCGAACTTATGCGCAAGCTGGAAGAGGCCGGTTAAAAGAGCGACGTGCGTTTAACCGAGGTTCATCAACCATTTTCTCGCCGATCTTCTGTCCCGTTCTTGTTGCGGTTGCTTGCGGCGGTCTCGCCTGCCTTCGCAGCGCGCTCCTGAAATTCAATAAGCAAAACCATCATGGACAAAAAGTGCCTCCATTCAGTAGTTTTTGACCCCAAATTCCGCAAGCCCGGAACGGCGTTTTTTATAATGCCAGGTGAGAGGCTTGCCCTTCGATCTATCCTCGGAAAAGATTACTGAATCGAGGCGGTTTTTGTCCATGATCCTATCGGTAATGGAAAACTGTTGCCAAGCGGGCGGAGAATGAGACAGGGGACGGGCGGTCGACGGCGACCCGTTGGAGCCAGGGGGTGGCCGGCGATCCGTCGGGTCTCGGCCGTACCGGATCAAAAGCCGGCTGGGCGTCCGATCCGGTGGAGCCGTCAAGCTCCGGCTGCGTTCGATTCGGGCCGGTTCCTCCCGTAATGAGCCGTCAGCCCCGTTCCCCCTGCCTCATCCAAAAACGACGAAGCCCTCCGGGTGTCGGAGGGCTTCGCGGCGGTCGCAGGGGGCGTGCTTTTAGGCGCGGGCGGCCGCCTTGCGGTTCACCACGCGCTTGAACATCACGGTGAGCAACACGAGGCCCACGCCGATGAGGATGTGGCCGATGCCGGCGATGCCCGAGATGGCGGCGTCGGGCATCGCAAGCGGTGCGCCGGTGACCTCCACGACGCCGCGCACCAGCATCATGCACACGGTGACGACCAGGCCTACGTTGTACACGATGTAGAACGGCTTGAACAGCTTGTCGCCGGTGAAGTCGTCCTGCAAAGCGAACAGCGTGGCGATCAGGAATACCGCGAACCCGAGCACCAGCAGGTGCGGGTGCATAAGTCCCAGTGTGGTCTGCCCGGTGAACTGCGCGAAGTTCGTGAACTCGCGGAAGAATACGCCTGCCGCCGCCCCGGCGATAAGGTATACGAGCGCGGTGTTGATCAGTTTCTTCATAAGGATCCTCCCTGGTCCGTATGGTCAAATATGAACGTTGTTCATTATCCGAGGTTTCTTTTTCCGAAGGGGATATGTCACCAAATCGTCATCAATTGCCGTTTCCCTGCGGGCGATCCACGAGCGCGAGCGGTTGTGCTACTCTGTTCCTCATCGAAATCAACGGCGGAGCCGGGCGACAAGACGAGGACGTGGTGCATATGGTGAACGAGAGAATGTACGGCTTGGGAGCCGAGCCGAGCGCGATTCGCGAGTTGTTCGCGTACGGCATGGTGCGCAAGGCGGAAATCGGCGCCGAGAACGTGTTCGACTTCAGCATCGGCAACCCTAGCGTGCCGGCGCCCGATGCCGTGAAGCAGGCGGTGCTCGAGCTCATGGACGAGGAGCCTAGCGCCTTGCACGGCTACACGCCGGCAGCGGGCGATCCGCGCGTGCGCCAGGCCGTGGCCGACCATATTCGCCGTCGCTACGACGTGCCCGCCCAGCCCGAGCAGGTGTACCTCACGGCAGGTGCCGCCGCAGGCTTGGCCATCTCCATCTCGGCCGTCACCGAGCCTGGCGACGAGGTCATCATCATCGCCCCGTTCTTTCCCGAGTACAAGGTGTGGATCGGCACGGCGGGATGCACGTGCGTGGAGGTGCCGGCACATGTGCCCGACTTCCAGCTGGATATCGACGCGCTTGCGCAGGCTATCGGGCCGAAGACGGCCGCTATCATCCTCAACTCGCCGAACAACCCGGTGGGCGCCGTGTACTCGCGCGAGAACCTGGAGGCGTTCGCCGCGCTGCTTGCCCGCAAGGAAGAAGAGCTCGGCCGCAAGCTGTACGTTATCAGCGACGAGCCGTACCGCGAGATCACGTACGGCGCCGAGGTTCCCTACGTGCCGTGCGTGTGGCCGCGCACCATCGTGTGCTACTCGTACTCGAAGTCGCTGTCGCTGCCGGGCGAGCGCATCGGGTATCTGTACGTGTCCGACCTGATGGACGACGCGCGCGAAGTGTCCACGGCGGTGGCCGGCGCGGGCCGCGCGTTGGGCTTCATCTGCGCGCCAGTGCTGTTCCAGCGCGTTATCGCGCGCTGCATCGACGAGCCGTCCGACGTGGCGGCCTACGCGGCCAACCGCGAGCTGCTGACGACGGGCCTCGGCGAGTTGGGATACGAGTTCGTGGAACCGCAGGGCGCGTTCTACCTGTGGGTGCGCGCGCTCGAGGACGACGCGCAGGCGTTCAGCGATCGCGCGAAGGCTCATGAGCTGCTGCTGGTTCCATCTGACAGCTTCGGCGTCGGCGGCTGGGTGCGCGTGAGCTACTGCGTCTCGCGCGAGGTCATCGAGCGCAGCATGCCCGCGTTCAAGGCTCTCAAAGAATCGTACGAAGGCTAAGGGCTTGCCGTGAAGGGCCGGCGACGCGGCTTCGGCCGTCGTTGCCGGTTTTTTGTTTTGCCGAACCGGAAAGGTCGGGAAAAAAGTGTTGCCCTCCTCGAACTAATGATGGCGCTCTCGTCCTCGACGCGCGATAATATCGCTAGATCGCTTTGCTGCGATAAAGCAGCATAGCGGTGCAGACGGTATAGGTTCGAACAAGGGGACACACGATGGCTCAGCAAGACGGTTCTCCGGCGAAGGCGTCCGGAGAGAACATCGAGCAGTTCGGCTACAAGCAGGAACTGCGAAGAGGTATGGGACTATGGGACGTGGTATTGTACGGCGTCCTGTTCATGGTGATTATCGCGCCGCAGTCCATTTTCGGCACCATCCAGCAGAACAGCCACGGCATGACGCCGCTGGTGTACATCATCGGCTTCGTGGCCATTCTGTTCACGGCTATGAGCTACATGCGCATGAGCAAGCGGTTCCCCATTGCGGGTTCGGTGTACTCCTACGTGCAGCGCGGCATCAACCCGCACGTGGGCTTCATGGCGGGCTGGCTGATCCTGCTCGACTACGTGCTAGTTCCCTCCTTGCTCATCGTCATGGTGATGAACTGGGGCGTGGCGCTGGTGCCGGGCAGCCCGGCCTGGCTGTGGGCTGTGGCGTTCATCGCGTTCAACACGTTCGTCAACATTCGCGGCATTCAGATGAGCCGCGGCGTTGACTGGGTCATCTTCATCGTCGAGATTGTGGCCGTGGTCGCGTTCATCGCTCTTGGCACCAACTTCGTGTTGGGCGGCGGCGGCGCGGGCGGCTTCGTCCTCGACCCGATCTACCAGCCGGGTCAGGTGGACGCGCACTTCGTGGCGGCGGGCATCTCCATCGCGGCGCTTTCGTTCCTGGGCTTCGACGGCATGTCCACGCTGGCCGAGGAAACGCACGAGCCTGAGAAGAACATCGGCAAGGGCATCATCATCGCACTGTCCATCATCATCGTCGTGTTCGTGGCGCAGACCTACATCGCCGCCATCGTGCAGCCCGATTGGGCGGCCACCGATCCCGACATGGGCTTCTTCGATTCCGTCTACCTAGTGGGCGGGCCGGTGTTCTACAAGATCATGTTGCTGGTCAACATCGTCGCGGTGGGCATCGCCAACATCATCAACGCGCAGATGGCATCCTCGCGCCTGCTGTACAGCATGGGCCGCGACGGCGTGATCCCGCGCGTGTTCGGCAAGGTGCATCCGAAGTTCCAGACGCCGTGGTTCGCCTCCATCTTCTTGGGCGCGATCACGCTGTGCCTGGCGCTTCCGCTGCAGGACTACATGGGTACGCTGGCGGGCTTCGTGAACTTCGGCGCCCTGTCGTCGTTCATCCTGCTGAACTTCGCCGTGTTCTGGTTCTTCTTCGTGAAGGAAAAGAAGCGCGCGTCGTTCAAGGACATCCTGATGTACCTCATCTGCCCGTTCATCGGCATAGCCATTTTGGGCTACGTGTTCACCGGCTTCGAGTGGGCCACGTATGCCGTGGGCGTCACCTGGCTGGTCATCGGCCTGATCATCGGCGCGGTGAAATCCAAGGGTTACAAGGAAGTGCCCGAGGCGTTCAAGAACCTGGAAGTGTAAGGACGCATTCGTTGATTGAAGGGACGGCCGCGGCGTATTTGCCGCGGCCGTTCGCGTTTTCGTTCCCCGCAACGCATCATCGCCCGAAAAACACGCCTCAGCTTCGATTTCCGTGTTTTTCGGGCGATGATGGTGCGCAAGCCGAATGAGAAGGAGATGACGATGGGCGAAGGAAAGGCCGTGCTGGCCGTCGGAGCCATCATGGTGGACATGCTGTGCCAGGTTCCGCGCCTGCCCCGATCGGGCGAGGGGATCGTGGTGGAGGAGTCGCGCGCGGTCGTGGGCGGTTGCGCGTTCAACGCGGCGAACGTGCTGCGGCAGCTGGGTGCTCCGTACGAGCTGTTCGCGCCGGTGGGGTGCGGCATCTTCGCCGGGTTCGTGGAACGCGAGCTGCGCGAGCGCGGGCTCGAGGCGCCGCGGTTCGATGATCGCGACAGCGGCGGCTGCATGTGCTTCGTGGAGCCGGGCGGCGAGCGCACGATGGTCACGCTGCCGGGCATCGAGCGCCATTTCGTGCGCGCATGGTTCGACCGTGTCGAGGCCGCGCGCTTCGGTTGCGGGTTCGCGAGCGGCTACGAGGTGGAAGGGCCGGGCGGCGACGCCATCATCTCGTTCTTCGAGGATCATCCCTCTATAGAGCTGTATTATGCGCCCGGTCCGCGCGTCTGCGGCGTAGGCGCGCAGAAGACGGCGCGCATCAACGCGTTGCATCCGGTATGGCACCTGAACGACCAAGAGGCGCTTGCGTATACCGGGAGCGCCACGCTTGAAGAGGCGGGCGCCGCCATCGTCGAGGAGTGCGGCAACGCAGTGGTGATCACGGCGGGCAAGGACGGCGCGCATCTGTTCGTCGATGGGCGGCATGCGGTGATTTCTGCCGGGCTTGTGGATGTGGTGGACACCGTCGGCGCGGGCGATGCGCATCTGGGCGCGCTGACCGCGGCGCGCGCGGCTGGACGCTCATGGGAAGACGCGCTGGCGTTGGCGAACCGCGTGGCCGGAGCGGTGTGCGGCGTGGAAGGGTCGACGCTGGCCGACGAGGCGTTCGCGAGGACGGGTGCGCGGCTGTAGGGCGCGTTGTCTGATGGCGTAGTCGTTCGTTGAGATATTCTCGGACGAAACTGTTATCTATACGTAAACTTGTCGTACAATTGAAGTTACTTTTGAAGTTACTTTTCCCTAACGGCTAGGAATTGTCGTCGGTGCTTGCCCGTGCGATCTTCCCGGATGAAAGTGGTATGCTCATGGAGGCGATGTTCGGTGAAGTCGAAACTCTTGCCTACGTGATAGACAGTGAATGCCGCGTCGTCTACTTCAACAAGAAGATGGAGGTTGCGTTTCCTCATCTTGAAACGGGCATGCTTTGCTATCAGGTCTTGCGCGGCGAGCCCGCCTCTTGTCCGGATTGCCCGCTGATTCTTGACCACGCCAGCAAGAGCCGGGTCTACAACCAGCGCATCCGGAGTTGGATAGAGACAGAGGTGAGCGACATAGACTGGCCTGGCTCGGGCGCGTGCCACATTTTCCTGAGCCGTGTCATCGATCGGCCTGATTTGGGCGCGGCCGATCCGAAGCCTTTCGATGCCCTGACGGGCCTGTATACGCGCGAAGCGTTTTTCTCGGCGGTCTCCACTGCGATCCAAGCATATCCGGAGCGCTCGTATTGCCTGATGGCCGTTGACATCGAACATTTCAAGCTGTTCAACGAATGGTACGGCGAAGAGGCCGGAGATTTGTTTCTGGAAGAGGTGGGGAGGCTGCTCGGCGAGGCTGCAGCCGAGAGCGGCGGCGTTTCAGGCTATCTGAGCGGTGACGACTTCTGCATGCTGCTACCTTGCGACGAGGGCATGATCGAGACTCTGCGAGCCCGCATTACTCAAAGCGCGCTTCATCACGGCAAAGGCATGGGCTTTCTTCCCGCGTTCGGGCTGTTCCGCATTGACGATCGGTCCCTGCCCGTCGGCATCATGTACGATCGCGCGTTGCTGGCTTTGGCCTCGGTCAAGGGGAATTACGCTCAGCGTTTCCGATGGTACGACGATGGTATGCTCAGAGAGATCAAGGACGACCATTCGCTTTTGCTCGAAGTGCAGCAGGCTTTGGAGAAGGGCGAGATCACGTTCTACGCTCAGCCGAAATGCAACCTCGACACGGGCAAGATCGTGGGCCTCGAGGCTCTGGTTCGCTGGATGCACCCTGAGCGCGGGCTCATCCCGCCGATCCAGTTTATCCCCATGCTGGAGCGAAATGGGCTGATAACCGCGCTCGATCTGCATATTTGGGAGGAAGTGTTCCGCGCTCTGCGCGCGTGGGTGGACGCCGGCCAGGCGCCCGTGCCCATTTCCGTGAACGTGTCGCGCCGCGACCTGTATGCGCTCGATGTTTTGGGCACGTTCGAGGGATTGATCGAAAAGTATGATATTCCCCCTCGTCTGCTCGCCGTCGAAATCACCGAAAGCGCGTACGTCGAGGATTGCGAGCTGATCGTGGACATCGTCGAGGGTTTCCATGACCTGGGCATCTCCGTTCATATGGACGATTTTGGCAGCGGGTATTCGTCGCTTGGCATGCTGAAGGACGTGAACGTCGACGTCTTGAAACTGGACATGAAGCTGCTGGACGCGATAGACGCGCAAAGCCGCAAAGCCCGTAGCATTCTGGAAGCCATCATCGGTATGGCGAACTTGCTGGACATCCGCGTGATCGCGGAGGGGGTGGAAACCGAATCCCAACGGCAATTGCTGGTGAAGATGGGGTGCCTGTACGGGCAAGGGTACTTCTTCTACAAGCCCATGCCGAAGGCGGAGTTCGAGCCTTTGATTGCGAATCGGACGAAGGTTGATTTCCGCGGCATCCATGCGGACTCCATCGAGAGGTTCCGTATTCGCGACCTGATAGAGAGCAGGGTGCTCAGCGATGCCATGCTCGACGATATCCTGGGTCCCTTGGTGCTGTACGATCTGTACGATGGCGAAGTGGAGCTTCTGAGCGCCAACGAGCATTACTGTCAGCTGAACGGGGTTAACGCCGTTGACCTGCACGAGCTGCGTTCCACGTTCGCGCGTCGAGCGTTCGAGTCGGATTGGGACGAGGTCATGGAAGCGTTCGAGCAAGCTCGCGAGAACGTCCCGAATGGCGCGGTCGTCGTAGTGCGTCGTATGCGCCCGGACGGGTCGACCGCTCACCTGCTCGTCCATCTGCTGTTCCTGCGCGAGCACGAAGGCCACTACCTGTATCTGGGTTCGCTGAGGGATGTGACTCGCGAGCGGCAGCAGGCGCGTCAGCTGGAGTCCTCTCGTCGAGCGTTATCGGCTGCCACGGATGCTTCCCCGCGCGATCCGCTGCTCGTAGCGTTGGGGGAAGAGAACCGGCGAACCGCCCTGGCGCTTTCCGCCGAGCTTTCGCCCGGAGGCATGATCGGAGGATACTGCGAGCCAGAGTTCCCGCTGTACTTCGCCAACGCTGCTATGGTGGAGCTTCTGGGTTACGACACGTACGAGGAACTGGCTGCGGGCATCGATTGGCGCGTGGGAAACACCATACATCCGGACGATCTGGCCTCGGTTGCGCTCGACATCGGGCCCGAGTATTACGTGGGGCTCGAGTACACTACCACGTACCGCATGGCTCGCAAGGACGGGACGTGGTTCTGGACGCTCGACAAAGGCCGGGTGGTCGAAGCGGAAGACGGCAGGCTTGCCATCGTGAGCGCTTGCACCGACATCACCGAAGTCATGGCAGTGCAACAGCAGCTTGCCGAGCGAAACAAATTGTTGATCAGTCAAAACGAAGAGCTTGCATTCCTGAATGAAGATATGCCCGGTGGCTATCATCGCTGCCTCGACGCTCCCGGGTGCGATTTCCTGTACATGAGCGACCGCTTTCTGGACATGTTCGGCTACACGCGCGAAGAGATAAAGGAGCTGTTCGACGACAAGTACATGCTCATGGTGCACCCGGACGACCGCGACAGCGTGGCCAAAGGCGTGACCGCGCTCAGGGAGGGCACTGCGGGGTCGGATCCGTTGGAGTACCGCATGAGAGCCAAGGACGGCTGGCGCTGGGTGATCGACCAGAGCCGTTTCTTGGAATACGATGACACCTCGTTCCTGCAGGGCGTCGTAGTGGACGTGACGGAAACCGTGGAGCTGCGCGACATGATGAGCATGCTGATCGAGCACACCTCGAGCGACATCGTGCTGCTGTCATGGTCCGACAAAGAGGACGTCCGCGTGAACGTGGTGGCGTGCGGTGCGTCGAAGAAGTACGGGCTCTCGCCCGAGCAGTACGAGGATATCATTCGCGGCCAGCTGTACCTTCCGAGCGGAGACGGGGGCGGGCGCCTGGTCGACGAGATTGTCGACAAGATCGATCGAGGCGAGAGCTTGGCGATTGTGGATCGACCGCGCTTTCCCGGGCGCGAGAACGTCTGGATGCACATTGAGGCTCGCCGCGTGGGCCTCGAGTCCTTTGAGCGTATGGCGTTGTGTTTGGTCACCGATGTGTCTTCTATGAAGAACCAGCAACAGGAGCTGTGGCTCACCAAGCGAAAGCTGGAGGGGGTTCTGGATCAAGCCGGCGTCCAAAGCTGGGACTGGGACATCAACAGCAATCGCTTGGTGCTCTCGCGCAGCGAGCTTATGGATCGTATATTCGCAGGTCTGAGCCGCTTCGAGGACGATATGCTGGTCGTGGACGGGTTCGACCCCGAGACTATGGAGTTCCGCTTCGTGCCGCCCGACTACCAGCAGGCGTTCAGGGACTCGTTTCGGGGCGTGCGCACTGCTCGCGATCGACAGCGCTCGGTGTTTGAGATCCCGTTCACGTTCGAAGGCGAGGCGCCCTTGTGGATCGAAGTCTCGTGCGAGACGGTGCGCGACGAGCAGGATCGGCCTGTCCGTGCGGTGGGATACTACCTTGACATGACCGATCGCAGAAACGAATCCTTGCAGAACAAAGCGAACTCCGAGGCGTTGCGGCAGCTGCGAAAAAAGAGCTTCCAGCTGCTCAAGATGGCGAAGACCGATGCGTTGACCGGGTTGCATAACCGCCAGGCGGCCATCCCGAAGATAGAGGAGCGCCTACGCGCGGTCGAGGCGGGCGAGCTGGGCGATGCTTCGTGTGCGCTGATCATGTTGGATCTGGACTCCTTCAAGCTGGCCAACGACGTGTTCGGGCACGCGTACGGCGATCAGGTTATCGTGCATGTGGCCGAGGCTCTGAAGGAGTCGTTCCCTGGCGACGTCGTCTGCCGTATGGGTGGGGACGAGTTCCTGGTGTGGTGCGAGGACGTGGACGAGGGAGCGTTGGAGGATAGGATCGCCTCTGCGCTGCGTGCCATGGAGGTCGAACGCGTTGAGGACGGTCGAACGTTCCTGTTCTCGGCGTCGGCCGGTTACGTGCTGGTTCCGCAGGAGGGCTTCTCGTTCGACGACTTATATCAGAAAGCGGATTCGGCGCTGTTTTCGGTCAAGATGGACGGCAAGCGCTCCTGCTCGCGATTCTGGTCTGGGATGAAGACCGTTCGCTGCGAGTTGGCCGAGTGACGGGTGCTGCCGGCTCTCTGTCTGCGGCCGCTTCGGCTCGCTTGCTTGCGCGATCATGAAAACAACACTTACGAGAATGCTTGAGATTCGCTAGAATCGAAGATGCCGCGGCGCGCTTCAGCGCGCCCGGCGTGTCTCGTTTCCCCGAAAGGCGCCTTCTGCGCTGGTAGGTTCGATGGGGCCAATCAAGACAACCGAAGACGAAAGGACGATTCCTTTATGCAAGGGAAACCTCTTGTGCTGCTGCTGTCCGTCTTGTACGGCAGCGCGTTCATTGCGGGGTTCAACGAGAACCTCGTCAACATGGCGCTCGTGTCCATCATGGCGGAGTACGGCGTCGACTCCGTGACGGCTCAGTGGCTGGTCACCGGCTATATGATCGTGGCCACCGTCGTGGTCACGTGCATGGCGTTTCTCTATCGGCGCTTCCATGTGCGCACGCTGTTCTTCGGCGCGGCCGGCTTGAGCATCGTCGGCTCCGCGATGGGGCTCGTCGCTCCCAGCTTCGAGCTGCTGCTGGTCGCGCGCCTCGTGCAGGCGGTGGGCACGGGCATCTTCATCCCGCTTATGATGAACACCATCCTCGTGGTCACGCCGAAGAACAAGCTGGGCACGTACCTGTCCGTCGGCGGCTGCATGATCACGTTCGGCCCCGCGTTCGCCCCGGTGGTGTGCGGCGCGCTGGTGACGGCGTTCGGATGGCACAGCATTTTCGTCGTGCCCATCGTGGCGATGGCGGTGCTGGCCGTGCTCGGCTTCTTCTACATGAAGAACCTCGAAACGCACGAAGCGCATCTCGACGTGCTGTCGGTGGTCCTTTCCGCCGTGGCGCTGACCGTGTTGTCGTTCGGTTTGACGCAGCTGACCACCGACGGTGTTCTGGCTGTCGCCGCCCTTGTGCTGGCGGCGGCCATGGTTGCAGTGTTCGTGGTGCGCCAGCTGCGATGCGCGCATCCGCTCATCGATTTGGCGCCGATGAAGAATCGCGCGTTCTGGCCGGCGATCATTCTGGTGACCATCGCGATGATGAGCATGTTCTCGATGAGCGTGCTGCTGCCGCTGTACTTCGAAGGCGCGGCGGGCATGACCGCCTTCGCCGCTGGTCTGGTGATCCTCGTTCCCGTGCTGGCGAACGCGGGCGCCACGCTGCTGGGCGGCCGCATCATGGACAAACGAGGCGAATGGCCTTTGCTGCCTCTGGGCTTCGGCGGCATCGCCGTCGGCTTCATCGCGTTGGTGGCGGTTGCGCCGCAGCTGTCCGTGCCGGCGGTGTTCGCGGCCATGCTGGTGATGTACGTGGCGGTGGGCTTCATCTTCTCGCCCTCGCAGACGGCGGGCCTGCGTGCGCTGCCGCCTCGGCAGAATCCGTTCGGCGTGGCGCTCATGACCACGTTCGTGCAGATCGCCGCCTGCATCGGGCCATCGCTGTACATCGGCATCATGTCGTCGGGCCAAGCGGGCGCTGCGGCTTCGGGCGCGTCTGCAGCGCAGGCGACCGCAGACGGGTTCGCGCTTGCGATGGCAGTGGCCGCGGCCATCGGCGTCGTTGGGTTCGCCTTAGCGCTGGCGTATGCTCGCGCGGCGCGGAAGCGTGCGGCCGTGCAGGCCGTGGAACGCGCGGCGCAGCCCCAGGCGCTGTCGGTGCTTGCGTCCATCATGGAGGCTGACCCCTACACGCTGCCGGCCGCCACGCCGGTGCGCGAGGCGATGCGCGCGTTCGTGGATTTGAGGGTCGGCGGGTTGCCGCTGGTGGACGAGCAGGGGCATCCGGCGGGCTTCGTGTCCGACGGCGACGTGATGCGCTACCTGGCCGACAAGCATCCGCTGATCACGGGATCGTATTCGCTGGTGGAAGCCGCCAACAGCCAGACGTTCGACGAGCGCCTGCGCGAGCTCATCGAGCTTCCGGTGAGCGCGATCGCCACCGACAAGCTGGTGGCCATCGAGGCCGGATCGTCGCTGGAAGAGGTGTGCAACCTGTTGGCCACGCGCCGTTTGAAGAAAGTGCCGGTGGTGCGCGACGGCGCGATCGTGGGCACCGTCAACCGCTCCGACGTGCTGCGCTACGCGATGGACACCTGCCTGCAGGGAGTGTAGGGGAGACGTCTGGCTTCGTAGGGCGCTGCAGGGCGCCGGCCGGCTTCGCAGGGCGCTGCAGGGTGCTGCAGGGCGCCGGCCGGCTTCGCAGGGCGCTGCAGGGTGCTGCAGACTGCCGGCCGGTTTCGCGGGGTGCTGCAGGATGCCGGTCGGCTTCGCAGGGCGCCGGCTGGCAGAGATTGCACGCTATGCACGATTCTAAGCCGCATTTTTAATGCGGTCGGGAAGAAAGCCCAGGTCGTAAAAAACTAACGATGAAAAAATCGTGCATAGCGTGCAATCTCTGCCAGCTACGGCTCGGTCCGCCGTTAAACCAGGATTGGCATAGCCCGGATCGGCCCGTCCCGCGAAAGCTCGCCGGCGGCTCGGAAGCCCTCCTCGGCCATCGGCCAGGCGCTCGTCCCGCCCGATCGCCAGCCGCCCGACAGGGGAAGCGGCGTGCGGCGGTGCATGTCGATCCCGGTTTAGCAGCGGACGACCTCGCTTCGACTGCCAAGGATGAAGCGGGTTCGCTGCCGGCTTTCGATCGCATTCAGAACCCGAGCAGATCGCGGCGAAGCTGTCGGTTGGCGCGCGTGAAATCGGGATCGACGTAGCGAAGGCGCTTTCCGGTGTGTTCGGCAACGGTGTGCGCGATCGCGTTCATGCTTCCGCCGTTTTCGAGTTGCCATTTCGTGACGGTCAGCACGGTGATTCCCATCGACACCAGGGCATCTCGTCTCATCGAGTCCTTCAGCATCTGCTCTGGATCCTCGTGGTTTCCGCCGTCGTATTCGACGTCGAGTTTCGCTTCAGGCCAGTACAAATCGCACACGAGGTAGTTCTTGCCGGCAATGCGCCGTTCCCGCCTGCCCAAGTCGATGCGATGGTTGAGCAGCGGCTGCTTCAGGCCGTAACCTCCCATTCGGTACGGCAGCGTGAGAAGCATCGTCAGGATCGTCTCGCGCGATGAGGCCGATCCGTTCGCCACATAGCGAAGCGCCTTGATTGCCTTCCTTTTGCCGTGCGTCTTGTCGAGGCTGTTTGCATACGCGGTAAGCTTTTCGACGCTGGTCAGCGGCGCGCACGTTCGGTAGGAGTTGTCGGAGAGGTCGTAGGCTCCGCATAGCTCGAAGCCCAGTTCGATAAGCTTCGGAAGATTCCATAACGTGGCCATTTGCACGAAACACAACTCCGGGGAGCATACGCGGAAGCCGTTCATAGAGTCGAGGGTCGAGCGTGGCGGCAACGTTCCGCCTTCCACATGACTGACGGCCTCGTTCGAAGCTCGACGAACGGAGTTGTGCGGTACGAGCACGTGCAAAGGACGTTCGAGCCACCATGGCCCCGGTTCGGCAAGCGATCCTTTTCGGGGAGGTTCGTCGAGAAGCGGTCGGGTATCTTCGATGGCGCGAAAACTTCGCTGGCCGATGCGAACCGATCTCCAGTATTCAAGTGCGGATGTATGACATAGGGTTGGCTCCATTGGCTCATGATACGTGGTCGATAGCAAGATGGGAAGCCGGTTGGCAGAGATTGCGCGGTATGCACGATTATTGAGGCTTGTTATCGGAAGAAAAGAGAGAAAGCCCAGGTCGAAAGAAATGGCAGTGTCGAAGAATCGTGCATAGCGTGTAATCTGTGCCACGCCGAGGACGATCTGCTGTAGAACGGGAGCCGGAGGTGCGCGCGTCGGCCCGCGCGCGGCGGCCGGGGTCGCGTGCTCGGCCGGCGCACATGCGGCGGCCGCTGCCGCGTACGGCATCCGGCACCCGTGCATGTCGGCCGCTGCCGCGTGCGGCATCCGGCGGCGCGTTGCCGGTCGCCTGTGCGCGTGTTCTGCAATCGGGGTGCGTTCCGCTTGACATCGTACCGCGTCGTACTAAAATCCCGTTTAGCACTCGAAGTCCGAGACTGCTAAACGGGCAGACCGGCAGGTACGAAAAGGAGAGCGACGCCAACTATGCGCAAGTTCAAAACCGAGAGCAAGAAGCTGCTCGACCTCATGATCAACTCCATCTACACGAACCGCGAGATCTTCCTGCGCGAGCTCATCTCGAACGCGTCGGACGCGGTGGACAAGCTGTACTTCCGCAGCCTCACCGACAAGGACATCCAGCTGAGCAAGGACGAGCTGGGCATCCGCGTGGCGTTCGACAAGGACGCGCGCACCGTCACCGTGTCGGACAGCGGCCTGGGCATGACGAAGGACGAGCTCGACCGCAATCTGGGCACCATCGCGCACTCCGACAGCATGGAGTTCAAGGCCGACAACGCCGACGCCCAGGGCGACGACGTGGACATCATCGGCCAGTTCGGCGTGGGCTTCTACTCCGCGTTCATGGTGGCGTCGAAGGTGCGCGTCGTGTCGAAGGCGTACGGCAGCGACGAGGCCTGGGCCTGGGAAAGCGACGGCGTGGAGGGCTACACCATCGAGGAGGCCCAGCGCGAGGGCCACGGCACCGACGTCATCCTCACGCTGAAGGACAACACCGACGACGACAACTACGACACGTTCCTCAGCGAGTTCGGCTTGCGGAACCTCATCAAGCGCTACAGCAACTACGTGCGCTACCCCGTGCAGATGGAAGTGTCGAAGACGCGCGAGCTGCCCAAGCCCGAGGACGCCGGCGACGACTACAAACCCGAGTACGAGGATTACACCGAGGTCGAGACCATCAACTCGATGATCCCCATCTGGAAGCGCAGCAAGTCCGAGGTCACCGACGAGGAGTACAACGAGTTCTACAAGACCGACTTCCACGACTTCACCGACCCGGCGCGCACGTTCAGCATCCACGCCGAGGGCGCGCTCAGCTACGACGCGCTGCTGTTCATCCCCGGCCGCGCGCCGTACGACCTGTACAGCAAGGACTTCAAGAAGGGCCTGGCGCTGTACAGCTCCAACGTCCTGATCATGGAGAAGTGCGAGGAGCTGCTGCCCGACCACTTCAACTTCGTGCGCGGCGTGGTGGACAGCCAGGACCTGCAGCTGAACATCAGCCGCGAGACGCTGCAGCACAACAGCCAGCTGCGCGCCATCGCGAAGAAGATCGAGAAGAAGATCACGTCCGAGCTGAAGAAGATGCGCGACAACGATCGCGAGGAGTACGAGAAGTTCTTCGAGAACTTCGGTCGCGGCCTGGAGTTCGGCATCTACAACAGCTACGGCATGCTGAAGGACCAGCTGGCCGACCTGCTGCTGTTCTACTCGGCCAAGCAGGAGAAGCTGGTCACGCTGGACGAGTACCTGGAGGCCGCGCCGGCCGACCAGAAGGCCATCTATTACGCCGCCGGCGAGAGCGTCGAGCGCCTGGCCAAGATGCCCATCGTGAAGACGGTGCTGGGGAAGGGCTACGACGTGCTGCTGTGCACGAAGGACGTGGACGAGTTCTGCTTCCAGTCGATGATGACGTACGGTGCGCCCGCGGCCGACGGCGAGGATGCGCCGGAGCCGTTCGAGCTGAAGAACGTGGCGTCGGGCGACCTCGACCTGGCCTCCGAAGAGGAGAAGAAGGAAGCCGAGGAGACGACGAAGGACAACGAGGCCCTGTTCGCCGCTATGAAGGACGCGCTGGGCGACTCGGTGATGAAGGTGGCGGTGTCGTCACGCCTGACCGATGCTCCCGCTTGCATCACCGCGGCCGGTCCGGTGTCGCTGGAGATGGAGCGCATCATGGCACAGATGCCCGACGGCGGCGAGGGCATTAAGTCCGAGCGCGTGCTGGAAGTGAACGCGAAGCACGCGGTGTTCGACGTGCTGCGCGCCGCGCAGGAAGCCGGCGACGCCGACAAGGTGAAGCTGTACGCCGAGCTGCTGTACAACCAGGCGCTGCTGGTTGAGGGCCTGCCCATCGAGGATCCGGTAGCGTATGCGAACGCGGTGACCAAGCTGATGGCGTAACTTGGTTCCGGCGGCTTGCCAGCCGCCGGAACAGCTCGACGCTGCGGTCCGCTGCGGCACCCCGTCTTCGCGCGATCCCGGAAGCTCGCGTACCACAGTATCCCCTACGGGGACTTCCTGCGGGGCGCGCTTCGCCTCCGCGATCCCACGAATGCGAGGCACCGCAGCGGCCCTCGCTGTCTTACTACGCCAACCGGGGCGCGCATTATGCGTCCTGCGGACGCATAGACGGGTCGCTTCGCTCCCGTCTGTCATCCTGAGCGGCTAGCGGCGCGCGCTTGCGCCGGCGCTTACGGCGACGGCTCCTGCGACTGTGGCGACCGCGGCGGCTCCAACGACTGCGACGCCGAAGGGATCGCCGGTGCTCGCCAGCGGCTTGCCGCCGGGGGCGGCGGGCTCCTCGACGGGCTCGTCGGTCGGCTCGGGCGTGGGTAGCGGCGTAGGCTCGGGGTCGGACCCGCCCTTGATCACGATGCGCCCTTGGCCGTCCGGATCGGCGTATTCGCCGCCGATCGTTCCCTTCAAATCGTACTGGATGTACTCGATGAGCGCCTTGTTGTCCAAATCCAGCAGCACGGCTTCGTCGTTCATGAACATGGTGAGGCCGTCGCCACCGTCCACCAGCAGGAACGTGTGCGACACCAGCTTGTAGCGCCGGTTCACGTCGAGGGGCTCGCCGTTCACCAGCACGTTGCGGACGCGGTACTCGCCCGCCACGCCGCCGAATTTGCCGCCCGGCATCTGCACCGACGACGGAATGTCCGTGCGCACGGTGTACGTGAGGCCCGCCGCATGCTGCAATCCTCCGCTGGGCTCGGGCAGCTTCGACGCGCCCACTTCGAGGGCGTCGAGGATGTTCTGGCCGAGGGTGTCCACGTAGGCCAGCTGGTTGTTGAACGGTTGCACGTCGATGAGGTTGCCGTACGTCACGTCGCCCGGCTCGATGTTCGCGCGGATGCCGCCGCCGTTCACGAGTCCGATATCGGCCATGATGCCGCCATGCCATGCCAGCGCGAGGTACGCATCGGCCACGAAGTCGCCGAGGTTCGTCTCGTGCGCGCGAACGGCCCAGGTGTAGTCGTCGTCCTCGAGGGCGACCAAGCGCACGTCCGAGCGCCCGATGACGCGCCCGGTGATCTTCGCGAGATCCGCTTGCAGCCCTGCGATGCAGGCGGCCGTGTCGGCATCGACGCCGTCCCAAGCCTTGATGATGCTGGCGGTGCCGTTCGTCGTGGATGCGGTGACGGTTTCGGTGCCGTCCGACGCGTAGGCGGCGATGGTTCCGGTCGCGGGGTTGATGACCACCTGGCCGATGCCCACCAGCTGGGTGCCCGTCTGCGTGACCAGCACCGGTTGGCCGTTCTTGTTGAGCGGGGTCTGAACGTACAGCTCGTGCGAATGGCCGTCGATGATCACGTCGATGCCGCTCGTGTTCGCCGCCACGGCCGCGCTGGTCCAGCGCGGGGTCACGCCGCCTTGGCCCAGGTGCGCCAGCGCCACCACGTAGTCGGCACCGTCGGCGCGCGCTTGGTCGACGGCGCGCTGCACGGCGTCGTACAGCTTCGCGCCGGAGTCGTCCTCGCAAAAGCCGTAACGGTAGGTTCCGCCTTCCTGGAAGTGGGCGGGGGAGGACTTCGTCAGCGACTCGGGCGTGCAGATGCCCAGGAACGCGACCTTTTTAGTGTCGGCGCCCGTGCCGTATTCGCGCATGGCGTACGCGTCGAACATGAGGTTGCCCGTGCGCAGGTCGGTGAAGTTGCAGGACAGGTACTTCGCGTTCGCGCGGGCGACTAGCGTGTTGAACTGGGCCATCCCGTAGTCGAACTCGTGGTTGCCGGGGATGGCGAAGTCGTAGCCGCACTCGTTCATGATGTCGACGAGGTACTCGCCGTCGGTCAGCGTGCCCATGGCCTTGCCCTGCACGGCATCGCCCGCGTCCACAAGCGTCACGTTGTCCGCGCCGTAGGTCGAGCGCATGGTTTTTGCGTAGTTGACGAGCTTCGCGTATCCCAGGTTGTCGTCCACGGCGCAGTGCACGTCGTTCGTGTGCACGATGACGATGGCGCCGGGCTGCGTCGCAGTGGCGGCGGTTGCCGCTTCATCGCCGAACGCGCGGCGGGCGGGAAGCGCGAGCGAGGCCAGCGCAACGGCGGACAGCGTGCAGAACGATCGGCGGGTTATCCGATGGGGAGCGGGCAGGTGCGTCATGGGTGCCTCCTCGAAACGAGCGCGAAAACGCGGTTCGTTCAGTATACCGTGCGAGGTGCGCGAGCCGGAATCCCCGATTTCGAGCGTCCGCGAGCGGCGCTCGTCGGCTATACTCGGCGCATGGACCAGCCTCGCACTTACACCACCTCGCGCATCGCGAGCGCCGTCGGCATCCACCCGAACACGGTGCGCCTCTACGAGCGCATCGGGTTCATCACCGCGCCCGAGCGCCTTGCGAACGGCTATCGCGTGTTCACGGACCTGCATCTGCTGCAGGTGCGGCTCGTGCGCGCTGCGCTCAACGTCGAGCTGGTGCAGAACGGTCTGCGCCGGGAGGTGCTCGCCATCGTCGAAACGATGGCGAGCCAGCGCTACGACGAGGCGATCTCGCTGGCTCGGCAGCGTATCGACCACCTGCGGCGCGAGCGTTGTGCCGCCGAGGATGCCCTGCGCCACGTGCGCGATCTGCTCTCGCGCTCTGACGGTTCCGCACGCGCCGAACGGCTTATGCTGACGCGCAAGGAGGCGGCTGACCAGCTGGACACCACCATCGATGCGCTGCGCAATTGGGAGATGAACGGCCTGTTGCAGGTCAAGCGCAAGCAGAACGGCTATCGCGTGTACAGCGCCGCCGACCTCGACCGCCTGGCCATCATCCGCGCGCTGCGTGCCGCGAACTATTCGCTGGCCGCCATCCTGCGGCTGCTCGACGCGCTTGACCGCGATGCGACCGCCGACATCGGACACGTGCTGGACCATCCCGATCCCGACGATGACATCCTGTCGGTATGCGATCGTTTGCTGACGTCGCTCGATGCGGCGGAGCGCAACGCCTTCGAGATGATCGAGCTGCTCGAGCGCATGAAAAAACTCGCCTGAACAAACCCTCCACTTTGCCACCAGAGTTGGCGCGTCTTCTAGTATCTTCGGCGACCGAAAGATAGGAGGACGTATGAACGACGTTGTACACGTACGTGATCTGGTGAAAACGTACGGAGGCGTGCCTGCGGTGGACGGGATCGGCTTCGACGTGGCCATCGGCGAGACGTTCGGGCTGCTGGGTGCGAACGGAGCGGGGAAGACCACGACGCTGGAATGCCTGCTGGGCGTGAGTTGCCCCGACGCGGGGAGCGTCACGATCTTGGGCTTGGATCCGCGAACCCGGCGCAAGGAGCTGTTCCAGCGGGTGGGCGTGCAGTTCCAAGAAGCGCGCTACCAGGACAAGATTACGGTGGACGAGCTGTGCCGCGCAACGCGCGCGCTGTATCGCGAAGCCGACGACCCGGCGAAGCTGCTCGCGCGATTCAGCCTGACCGAGGTGCGCAAGCAAGCCGTCGAGTCGCTGTCGGGCGGCCAGCGCCAGCGCCTGTTCGTGGTGCTGGCGCTCATCCCGCGTCCTGAGGTGGTGTTTCTCGACGAGCTGACCACGGGGCTGGACGTGAAAGCCCGCCGCGACGTGTGGAATCTGTTGGACGAGATGCGCCAGCAGGGTATGACCATCGTGTTGACCAGCCACTTCATGGATGAGGTGGAAGCGCTGTGCGATCGCGTCATCATTCTGCGCAAGGGGCGCATCGTCTTCGAAGGCACCGTTGCCGAAGCTGTGGCGTCCGGTCCGTTCGCCAGCTTCGAGGACGCGTACCTTGCGTACGCGGAACCTGCCGAACACGCTGAGTCCGTGGAAGCTGCCGAGCCTGCCGCAACCGCCCATTTCTCCGAGGGAGGCGCCCATGAAAGCCTTTAGCACCCTGTTCCGAGTCGAGTTCCGCCTGTCGCTGCGCGACATGAACATGCCCATCTTCGCCGTGATCATGCCTGTGGTGGTGATGTTGGTCGTCGGCATGATGTTCGGCGATCAGCCTGCCTACGAGGGCGCGAGCTACACGTTCGTGGCGCAATCGGTGGGCGCGGTGTCTGCCATCGGCATCTGCGCCGGCGGCGCGATGGGCCTGCCGCTCGTGGTGTCGAACTACCGGCACCGCAAGATTCTCAAGCGCTACTTCGTGACGCCCGTCAGCGTGCACACCATTCTGGCGGTGCAGGTGGCCATCTACACCGTGTACGCGCTGATCTCGGCCGTGCTCGTGTTCGGGGTGGCGGCGCTGTTCTTCGGCTACGCGTTCACCGGGTCGTGGCCGGCGTTCGTCGGGTCGTACGTGTTGGTGCTGGCGGCTATGCTGGCGCTCGGCATGATGGTGGGCGGCCTCGCGCCGAACGAGAAAGTCGCGGGCGTGCTGGCAAGCCTCCTGTACTTCCCCATGCTGCTGCTGTCGGGGACGACGCTGCCCTACGAGATGATGCCCACGGCCGTGCAGCGCGGGGCCGACCTGCTGCCGCTCACCCAGGGCGTGAAGCTGCTGAAAGCCACGTCGCTCGGACTGCCCGTCGACCAGGCCGTCGTGCCGGTGGCGATCATGGCGGTGTGGGCCGCGGTATGCACCGTGATCGCCGTGCGTTTCTTCAAGTGGGAGTAGGCATACTGGGATTCGTTGCGTCCGGCAAGGCATAGAATCCCATCGCCATCCCCGATGTTTCCTACCCCACCATGCGGGCGCGGGCGTATTCTTGGGCGTCGGCTATGTAGGCTTCTTGGGAGTGCTCGATGTTGCGGGCCACCGTCTGGGCGTCGAGCGTGCGGATCACCTTGCCGGGCACGCCCACGACCAGCGAGCACGGCGGGATCACGGAGCGCTCCTTCACCAGCGCGCCGGCCGCGACCATCGATCCCGCACCGATCACGGCGCCGTTCATCACGGTGGCGTGCATGCCCACGGTCACATCGTCCTCGATGGTGGCGCCGTGCACGATGGCATTGTGGCCCACCGACACGCGATCGCCCAGCGTGACGGGGCAGTCGTAGTCGCTGTGCAGCATGGCGTTGTCCTGCACGTTGCTGTTCTTGCCAATGCGGATGGGCGCCACTTCGCCGCGGATGACGGCGCTGAACCACACCGAGCTGCCCTCGTCCATCGCCACGTCGCCGCAGATCGCCGCATTCGGCGCGATGAACGCGGCTTTCTCCACGTCGGGGAACATCCCCTTGAATTCAACGAGCATGCCGGTTCCTTTCCTTCGGGTACGCCGTCCAGTATCCCGAAGGAACCCCCGCCCCGCATCGCAAGTTCCATGCGATTTAGGGAGGGCGACGTAGTTTGAACCGGCATCGTCAAAGCAAGCGTAACGCGTCCGCCACGGGCGGGCGACGGCGGGGGCTCGGGCGGCTTGGGACGCGACCGGGTGCGTTATGGTCGCGGGATGATACGACGACCCTGCGCGGAAAGAAGGCTCCCATGTACGACGATCTCAAGGGCAAGACGGTGGTGGTGACGGGCAGCTCGAAGGGGCTGGGCGCCGCCATGGCGCGGCGCTTCGGCGCCGAGGGCATGAACGTGGTGGCGAACTACCGCTCCGACGAAGAGGGCGCGCGCGAAACGGTGCGAGCCATCGAGGAAGCGGGCGGAGCGGCGGCCGCGGTGCAGGCCGACGTGAGCAAGAACGAGTGCGTGGACGCCCTGTTCGACGCTGCGATGTTCTCGTTCGGCGGCGTGGACATCTGGGTGAACAACGCGGGCATCGAGGTGGCTTCGCCGTCCGATCGGAAGTCCATCGAGGAATGGCAGCGCGTCATCGACGTGAACCTGACCGGCGTGTTCGCGGGCTGCCGCCGCGCCATCGATCACTTTCTGGATCGCAAGATGCCCGGCGTCATCATCAACCTGTCGTCGGTGCACGAGATCATTCCGTGGCCGCATTTCGCCGACTATGCGGCCAGCAAGGCAGGAGTCGGCATGCTGACGAAGACGCTGGCGCTCGAGTACGCCGACCGCGGCATCCGCGTGAACGCCATCGCGCCCGGAGCCATGAACACGCCCATCAACGCGGAGAAGTTCGCCGATCCCGAAGCGCGCGCCGCAACCGAACGGCTCATCCCGATGGGGTACGTGGGCGCCCCCGAAGACGTGGCCGCCGCCGCGGCCTGGCTCGCGTCCGACCAGGCCAGCTACGTGACCGGCACCACCCTGTTCGTCGACGGCGGCATGACGCTGTACCCCGGCTTCCAGTTCGGGCAGGGCTAGGGCGACGGCTCAGAAGAGGTCGTCGTGACCGCCGGTTCGCGCGAAGCCGACCACGCCATCGACTATCTCGTACATGATCAACCAGTCACTGGTTCGTCCTTTGACGTGAAGCTCTCGTTTTCCTTGGAGGTTGCCGCTTAAAGCGTGGTCGTTGTATTTCAAAGGTATGGGTTCCTCGTCGGAATGAAGAATGGCGGATATAGCCGCCTTGAAAGACCCCATGTCCCAGTGCTTCTTCATGCATTTTTTGACATCGCGCTCGAATGCCGGGGAGTTGATGGAGCGATACATTTATATCCCTAAGGCAGCGAAGAGCTCATCTGCGTCTTCGTGCGTCCTGTGCGAGGGATCTTTTCTTATCTCCTCCAACTCTCGGAACGCTTCGAGGGTTTCCTCGTTGGGCTCCTTGGCAAGAGGGGCGGGGCTTATGACCAAATAGGGCGTTGAACCCTTGAAAACGGTGACCGACTTGCGCGTTTCGCTTACTTGGCGGCCAATTTTGGTGAAGTTCGCTCGAGCTTCCGATACGCTCACGGTATTTGTGATGGACATAGCGTCTCCTTTCGATCGGCTGAATCAAAAATAGCATAACTATAGCTATAAATCTAGCTATAGTTATGCTACAGATATTTGCCCATCATGGTCCTGATGCGATTTGGGACGAGTTGGTGGAGATGGCGCAAGCTCGCCGCAGCGCGTCCGCATGGCGTTGCGGCGCTTACCCGGCCTTCACGGCGCCTTTGTCACAGCGGTTGCCCCAGGAGTCGATGATCTTCCCGTCGCGGTAGACGCAGATGATCTCGCAGTGGTTCGCGCACTTCTGGCACTCCACCTCGCGGGTGACGAACTCGAACGTGCGCAACGCGTCGAAGTCGAACGCCTCGCCGTCGCCGGGCTCCCCGGCGCGCGGAGCGGCCTCGGCGGCCAGCAGCGCCACGCCGAACGCGCCCATGAGGTGGCCGTCCTCGTCCACGACCACGTCCATGCCCAGCTCGTCGCGGAACGCCTGCACCACGCCGGCGTTCTTGCTCACGCCGCCCTGGAACACCACGGGCGCGGCGATCTGCTTGCCTTTGCCCACGTTGTTCAGGTAGTTCGTGGCCACCGCGCGGCACAGGCCGGCGATGATGTCCTCGCGCGCGTAGCCCACCTGGATCTTATGTACGAGGTCGCTCTCGGCGAACACGGTGCAACGCGCCGCGATGTTCGCGGGCTTCTTCGAGGTCAGCGCGATGTCGCCGAACTCTTCCACCTCCACGCCCAGCCGATGCGCCTGGCTCGACAGGAATGCGCCCGTGCCCGCCGCGCACAGCGTGTTCATGGCGTAGTCCACGGCGATGCCGCTCTCCACGCAGATGATTTTCGAGTCCTGGCCGCCGATCTCCAGGATGGTGCGCACGTCGGGATGCAAAAACGTCGTGCCCACCGCGTGCGCCGTGATCTCGTTCTTCACCACGGTGGCGCCGCACATGGCGCCCACCAGCCGCCGCGCGCTGCCGGTGGTGCCCACGGCGCGCACGCGCACCGCGTCGCGATCCACCTGCGAGCCCAGGTCGGCCACCACGCGGCGCGCGGCATCGGCCGGGTTGCCCTCGGTCCACAGGTACGTGCGCGCGATGATGCGCCGGTCGGCGTCGATGATCACGCCCTTCGTGGAAATCGACCCGATGTCGATGCCGAGGTAGCAGTCCGTTCGCCCTGACGGGACGGGGCGTCCCTCGCTGGCGTTGGCGGTCGTGTGAGTTTCCCTTGCTTCGGTCATCGGGCCGTCTTCTCCTTCTTCATGGCGATCATGTCGTAGAACGCTTCGAGGCGCGTGTCCAAACCGGTGTCGCTGGTCTGCGAGTCGTAGCTGAGGTACAGCACGGGCACGCCGGTGTCGCGGCTGATGCGCTGCAGCACGGGCATGCAGTCGACCTCGGGCGTGCAGCCCGACGACTTGAGGTGCACGATGCCGTCGAACCCTTCCTGCGCGTACTTGCGCGCGGCCGCGATGGTCATGCTGGACGTGGGGCCCATGTCGTACTGCACGTACTCCGAGATGCCGGCGCGCAGGTTCTTCTCGTTGTAGCGCAGGTTGCGGTTCGTCATGTTCAGCGCTCGGTGCAGTTCCACGCCCATGTCCAGGAACTTGCGCTCCAGATCAAGGTTGCTGGCTGGGTCGGCTGCGGTGAAGTACTCGCCCACGATGCCCACGCGCAAGGGGCGGGCGGGGCGATGCTGCGGCAGCGCGCGCAACGCATCGAGGCCCTTCCGCTGCGCTTCGGCGATCTCGCGCTCGTTCGTGGCCGCGCGCATGTCGGCGAAGTACGCCTCCCGCGCGCGCTCGAACGACCCGGGCTCGGCTTCGAACCCGGCGTTCGCCAGGTAGAAATCGTTCACTTCGTCCAGGTGCTCGATCATTTTAAACACGGCCAGCATGTTACGCACGCCATGCGGCACCGACAGGTCTGGGTTCACCTTCTTCTTGCATACCGAGATGTACTCGGTCAGGGGCTTGCCGGTGAGCATGGCGAAGTTCAGCATGTCGAACTCGTAGCCCAGATCGCGCATGATGGATTGCTGCAGCTCGCCGTAATACCCCAGGCGGCAGGGCCCGGCGAACTGCACCAGCACGTCGGCGCCCAGCTCCAGCGCCTCGATGTAGTCGCCCAGGATGTGCTTGAACGGCGCGCACACCATGTCGCTGGAGTGGCGCGAGCCCAGCTCGATGGTGCGCTTCGTGGGCTTCGGCAGTGCGACGAAATCGGCGTCCAGCACGTGTTCGACGAAGAATTTGAACGCGATGTCGTAGTAGCTGTAGCGGAAGAACGCCACGCGCGTGCGGGCGTGGCGTTCGCGCTTGGCGCGCGGCTTCTTCGGCAGCGAGGGCAGCAGCTTGAACGGGCCGCGCCGCGTGCCCACCACCACGCGGGCGCCGCGCACCTCGCGGTCGCCGTCGGTGTGCAGCGGGTTCACCGCGTCGCGTTTCGTCTCAGGCGCCAACGTAGCCCCCTTTCTTCTGGTAGCGCAGGATGTCGATGAAGCTCTCGACGCGCGTCTCCAACCCGGCGGTGCCGCTTTGCGCGTCGATGGTGAGGTTGAGCACCGGCTTGCCCTGGATGCAGCGCACGATGGCGTCGTCGGTCATGGAGTCGGGCCCGCAGGGGAACGCGCTGACCAGCACGATGCCGTCCACGCGGTGGTGCAGCTGCGTGATGGCGCCGATGATCTCGCGGTTCACGATCCACGGCAGCGTGTCGGAGAAGTCGAAGCTGGCCTGCAGCGAGCGCTCACGGTCGGCCTCGTCGGCGAACAGCACCACGGCGTTCATGCTTTCCAGCAGGTCCGTCAGCGCGCCGCCCATGAACGCATCGTGCGCGAGGTAGGGGTGCGCTGCCAGCAGGATGGCAAGCGGTGCGTCCTCGGGGCGCCGCGCCGCCGCCCGCGCGGCTTCCAGCTGGGACAGGGCGCGCGTTTGCCGCAACGTCGCGGCGCGTTCGGCCTGCTCCTGCGCGCGGGCGGCCGCTTTCCAGGCGCGCTTCGCCTCGCGCGGGCCCGTGTAGCGCTGCGTGGCCAGCTCGATGAGCGCGTCTTTCATGCTTTTGTGTTCATCCACCTCGTTCACCAGGCACGACAGTACTTCGATGCGCTGGTCGGCGAAGGTATTGGCCACGAGGTCGGGCAGCGCCTGGAACTTCGTGCAGAACCCGCGCCGTCGTCCCACGTTGGCGATGCTGGGCACGAACACGGCATCGCACGCGTCCGAATCCACCAGCGAGGCCACGTGTCCCAGGTAGATCTTCGAGGCCAGGCAGCACTCGTCGTTCGACAGCGCGTCCCCGTGCGCCACGGTGGAGCGGTCGGTGGGGTCGCTGAGCACGACGTCGCAGCCCAGCGCCTCGAAGAACGTCGTCCACAGCGTGCCGTAGCGGTAGTGCAACAGCGCGCGCGGCATGCCGATGCGGCGCGGGCCGTCGGCGGCGGCGCGGAGGGGGAACCCGGGTGATGCCATGCGTGCTCCTTGGGCGAGGTGGTTTGATCTGCAGAGCCGGAGCCCGATGACGGCGCCGTTCTTGCCTAACGCAGCTTACACCAACAGTCGCGCGGCGCTCGAAGGCACGCCCAAGCGACATGCTTTCTTCGCGGGGAGGGGTGTTGCGTTGGTGGCGGGTTGCTTGGGGGGTCGCGTTGGGGACGGCGGTGGGTCGGCGGCGGGTTGCTTGGGGTCTTGCTGGCGACGGCTCGCCGGCGGGTTGAAGGCGAGCTGGTGGCGGGTCGTTCGAGGGGGCCTCGCCTCCGGTTGACTCGCGCGTGGCAGAGATCGTACGGTATGCACGATTCTCCGCCGCCGCCGTTTCTCGCGACCTGGGCTTTTCCTTTCCGCCTCCGAAAACGACCACCTGAAATCGTGCATAGCGCGCGATCTCTGCCACGGCGTTCCTCCGTTCGCCGTCGGATCGATGCGGATGCGAGTCTGCCGGGCTCCTGCGGCGAGCCGCTCGAGCGGCTCGCGTCTTTATAGGCGCTGCGACGGAGGGTGCGCCCCTCCGCCACTCGGTTTTTCCGCAGGAGGTGGGATTTGCGGAAAGCGCGTAAAACCACCCGTCCCTGCGACGCGCTGTGACGCAGCTTGCGCCGATGGAGCCCCTTTCGCAAAGCCCGTAAGCGACGCGCGCCCTTCGTGCGATCAGAGGCGCTCTTCTCGCGCGTTTTGTGCTCAGGAACTGCTGTTCAAAAGATAGTTGAACGGGGCGCGTCTCGGATGCAACGACCTAGGAGCGCGGTAGAATCTCAAAAAGGATCGGCGCGCGATAGGTTCGAGGTAGACTTTTTGAATATCAAGCAAGTAAGATACTTCGTCGCTGTGTTCCAGAGCGGCAGCTTGTCAGCGGCCGCAAAGGAGCAGTACGTAACCGTCCAAGCGGTCTCGAAGGCTATCGCTGATCTGGAGCGAGAACTGAAGAACGAGCTGTTCGTGCGCGAAAGCCGCGGCGTGCATCCCACCCTGTTCGGAAAGGCCTTCTACGTCAAAGCCGAGCCGGTGCTGAGAAGCTTCGACGAGTTGGAGGCGTTTGCGCACAGACGACGCTCTGCCGAATCTCCGTTGTTGCGGTTGGGGCTGTGCGCGTCTCCGCTCTATGGATACGAGCAAGCATGCGCCAGCATTGCATCGTTCGTCTACAAGAACTCGGGCATCGAAACCTCTATACGGCTTGAGGCGGGGCTTCGCGGCTTCGGGGCGCTGCAGGCGGGACACCTGGATGCGCTTATCGTGGTTGGCGCATGCCGTCACCCCGATATGGATTGCCTGAATCTCGGCAAGGTGATGCTGGGCGTGATTATGTCGTATCGGCACCCCTTGGCGCAGCATCAAACTGTCAGCTTGGACGATATAAAGCCGTACCCCGTCTCCATATCGGAAGACTTCGACCGCTTCAACGATTCCGTTGCGGAGTTCTATCGTGAGCGCGGGGTCGATATTCTCGTCAGCGCGACTACTGCCGCGCAGTTCGAGCGCTATCTGACGCGAGAGAACGGGTTGGCGCTCACCGTTGGCGTTCCTGCGCTCGGTCAGTTCAACCCCCTCACCGAGTTGAAACCCATGGCGGCCAAGGATTCCGTTTCCGTGCCTATCTGCCTCGTCAGCCTCAAAGGACGCAAGGCGCCCGCCTATGCGGGCTTCGAGCGCTGGATGACGAACGAGCTTGCCGTCAAAGGCGGCGATCCGGTCAGGAGGTTCGTGTCCACGACGGCTTCTACTCCTGCATGTTCTGAGGCAGGAACAGGTTGTTGAACGCCTCGGTCATGGACGGGTGCGTGAATACGGCGCTCTGCAGCACGGAGGCGGGAATGCGTGCATCCATGACCAGTTTCACGGTGTTCACCAGCTCCTGCGCATCTTCGCAGAACAGATCCATGCCCAGCAGCACTCCTGAGTTCGCGTCTACCACGGCCTTCATCAGACCCACCGGGTCTTGCAGGATGCGCGCTTGCGAGATTTTTTCAGCGGGCAGTTTGTATACCTGTACGGAATAGCCGGCTTTGCGCGCCTCGTCCGCGGTCATGCCGACGCGCGCGAACGGCGGGTGCACGAACGTGCAATAAGGGATGGCGCCGCGGTTCTTCGTCGTGCGCGATCCGTCGCCCAGCAGGTCGGATGCGACGATGCGGAAGTCGTCGTAGGCGATGTAGGTGAATTGCATGCCGCCCGTCACGTCGCCCATGGCCCAGACATTGTCGGCCGTGGTGCGCAGGTGCTCGTCCACCTTGATTCCGCCGCGGTCGTTCAGCTCGATGCCGGCGGCTTCCAGGTTGAGGCCGGTCGTGTTCGGGGTGCGGCCGACCGCGACCAGCACGGCATGGCCGGGATAGCGCTTCTCCTCGCCGTTCACCTGGGCGAACACCAGCACCTGGTCGTGCTCGTCGTCGATGTGCGTCACGTGCGCGTCGTACACGATGGTGACGCCGCGGTCTTCGAGGCTCCTCCGCACGGCTTCGGCCGTCTCGGGATCCTCGTGGGCGAGGATGGCGTCGCTGTTTTGTAGGATGGTCACCTGTGCGCCGAAGTCGGTGTAGAACGAGGCGAACTCGAGGCCGACGTAGCCGCCGCCGATGATGACGAGCTGGCGCGGCAGGGTGGGCAGCTCGATGAGCGAGCTGCTGACGAACACGCGCGGGCTGTCTATGCCGGGGATGGAAGGCAGCTTCGGCAGCGAGCCGGTGTCGATGAAGATGCGCTTCGCCTCGATGCTGCGCGTGCCCGACGCGGTGGCCACCGTCAGGTGCGTGGCGTTCGCGAACGATGCGCGGCCGTCGATGACGTCGACGTTCTCGCGATCGGCCAGCGCGCGGTAGTTGCGTTCGCGCGAGGCGGAGCGCAGTTCTTTCATGTCGTCGACGGCCGCGGTGTAGCGCTCCTCGCGTTCAACGATAGAGCCGCCTACGGCCGCGGTCAGTCGTGCCGATTCCACGAGTGCCTTCGTGGGGATGCATGCGTTGTTCACGCAGGCGCCGCCGTACATGGTGTCGGACTGCTCCACGACTACGATGTTCTGGCCATCGTCGGCAAGCGCACCGCCCAGGGCGAGGCCCGCCGTTCCGAACCCGATGATCGCTGCGTCGAACTGTTCCATGGTGCGTCCTTTCGTCGAGACCCTAAAGGGGGCCGCTCTATTCGGGGCATGTTGCACGCTGCCGAAGATGTTTATCGTAGGGCACCCGACCGCCCGGCTGGCGATGGCCGGCGATCCGCGCGAAAGCGGTCATGAAAGCGTGGACAACTTGTTTCCCTGCCCGCGCTGAAAGCCCTATACTGGAGGTAGGACGTTTTCAGGCGGCGCACCGCGCTCGCCGCGACCGAGAGGAGGCCCACCATGGCCGTTAACAAGTTGCTCGTGGCGTTCGACGAATCCGAGGGTGCCGACCGCGCGCTCGCCATGGCCGCCAGCCTGGCTGCAGTGAATCCCGAGGCGCATGTGGACGTCGTGTACGTGGTGCCTATCCCGCTGCTCGACGAAACGCAGATGGCGAACTTCAAGGACATTCTCGACATGATGATCTCCGACGGCGAGGATCTGCTGGCCGAGGCCGAGCAGAAGATGGGCGAGGACGTTGCCGCGCGCACCGACTCGCTGCTGCTAACCGGCACGAATCCGGCCACCGAGATTGTCAAGCTGATCGGCCAGCGCGACTACGACCTGCTGATTGTGGGCAACCGTGGCCTGAGCGGGCTCAAGGAGTACATGGGCAGCGTCAGCCACAAGCTGTTGCACGCATCGCCCATCCCCGTGCTGATCGCGAAATAACCTTCCGAACGCGAAACGGCCCCGGGCAATGAGGCCGTTTCGATGAGACAAAGGGACGGGGCTATTGTCTCATTCGCGTGATTCGCGGGCGTTTCGTGCGGGTGCGGCGGAGCTTGGACAGGGATCCGCCGCATCCGCACGGCTTTGACGCGTGCGCCGACGGCTTGCGGCGCACGTTCCCCTCCCGTTCTACGCATGTTCGCGGACGCTCGGTCTGACGAGCGTTTCGGTTTGTCGCCTTGGAGATCCGTGCGCGTTCCGCAGTTGGCTTAGCGGAGCGGTTGCCCATACCTGTCCACGTGTCGTTTCCGGCGGGACACGCACGGACCTCCAAGGCGACAGATTCTACTGCGCGTCGCCTGCGAAGCTGCCTGGCTCGGTTCCGGCCACCTTTTCGCCGTTCCAGTCGACGATGCCGCCCAGGTCGAACACGTGCTTGTAACCCAGGTTGAGAAGCATGTTCGAAGCGTGTTCGCTGCGCACGCCGGTCCGGCAGTAGACGATGATGGAGGCGTTTTCGTCCACGCCTTGAAGGCCGGCGGGTTTGACGGAGCCGATGGTTTCGACGGGTATGTTGATGGCTCCGGGGATGTGCCCGTCAGCATATTCGCGTGCGGTGCGGACGTCTACAAGGGTTGCGGAGTTTTCGCTCATCATGGCAACCGCCTCGTCCTCGGAAATTGTGGCGTACCCGCCGTTGCGTTCGTTTGTCATGGATTCCTCGCTTTTGCTTTGGTTTTGAATTGCGGGCGCGTCGGATGATGCGGCGGGCGTTTCCGCGCATGCCGCCAGGGTGAGCGCTCCGGCTGCGGCCAGCGTGACGACGGCCAGCGCCGCGTGTTTTCTCATACGGCTATTCATGAGCTGCAACGTCCTCCTAAGGGGAGCGCTAGGGTCGACGGTAAGTAACTGTAACGCTATTGCATACAGATTACAAAGTCAAGCATAGTATTAGAATTTTACGAACATGCGATATCGTCTTCACAAGGCACCGCGCTGTCTGCTTGACGGCCCTTCGTGCCCCCCGGCTGGTCTCGCAATGGCAAAAAGATACCGAATTCGGAAGCGAGCGGGCGTCCCTGTTCGGCATCGGCGCATGATGCTGGAGACGGGATCGTTTTGACCGGGCGTTATCGGGAGAGGCCCTTTCCTGCTTTCTGAGGAGAGGCGCAGCGACTTCCGAATTCGACGCCTTTTCGCCATTGGCCGTGCTGTCGGTTGCACGGAGGCGGCCGCGGGCTGCGAGACGACGACGGCTGCTGCTGGCGCGAGGCATAGCCCGCGGCTCGGCGAAGCGCTGGCTATGCGCGCAAGGATCAACAAGCGTACGAATGTTTCACGTGAAACATTCGGGGTCGAACAGGAGAAGGAGCCCGAACGACGGTTTTGAGAGCCGGCGGCCACGATGCGGCTGCGACCCGTTCGTATGCAAAGCGCCCTCCGGCGAGAGCCGGAGGGCGTGAGGGGAGGGAAGGCGGTGTGATGACGCTCGGGCGTCGGGCGTGCCGGCTCCCGAGCGTTCGGCGCGTTACGCGCCGTAGTACTCCAGAGCCGACTGGGCGGCGATGCGGCCGGTGACGGTGCCCATGCACATGGACGAGCCGCTCACGGCGTAGCGCATGTAGAACAGCTCGGCGTTGCCCAGCGTGCCGCCGGCATACAGGCCGGGGACGGGCTTGCGGTCGGCGTCCAGCACTTCGGCCTTCGTGCTGATGGCCAGCTGGCCGAACGAGTCGTTCGTGTTCGGTGTGATCTGGATGGCGTAGAACGGCGCCTTCTCGATGGCCTGCAGGTCTTCGGGCTTCTTGTGGAAGTCGGCGTCCTCACCGGCCTCGCACAGCTCGTTATAGCGCTCGATGGTCTTCATCAGCGGGTAGGAGGGCAGCCCGGCCGCCTCGGCCAGCTCCTCGATGGTGTCGGCCGTGTCGACGACGCCCTTCTCCACGCCCTTCTTGATAAGCTCCATGCGCTTGTCGGGCTGCTGCGAGTCGCAGATGATGGTGAATTCCTTGCGGCCGCTTTCCACGAACGGCGTGAAGTAATCGAACTGGCTGGTCATAGACTCGTTCGCGCAACGATAGCCCAGGTCGGTGACGAACACGCCCGTGTTCACCATGCGCAGCGCGCTCAGCTCGTCGTTGAGGGGCAGCGGTTCGCGGCCCACCAGGTGGATCTGCGACAGGCCGCCCTTCAGCAGCGTCATGGCGCCGGCCTGCTTCGCCAGCTCGATGCCGTCGCCCGTGTTGCTGGGGCTGCTGAACGTGTGCCAACCCACGGCACCCGGCGCGTACAGCTCCTTCGCCCAATCCTGGCCGTCGAAGCCGCCCGAAGCCAGCATGACGGCCTTCGCGTTGATGGTGTACTCGGTCTTGCCCTGGCGCGCCTTCACGCCCGCGGCCTTGCCGCCGTCCATGAGCACTTCGATGGCGCGCGTTTCCATCATGATTTCCACGCCGTTCTTCTCGGCTTCGGCGATGAGGTTGTCCACGATGCCCTTGCCGCTGGTGGTCGACAGCATGGAGCGGTCGGACACGTTGTCGCCGGGCTTCTTGTCGAAGTCGCAGCCCAGCTCCACCAGCCAATCCATGGCCGCGCCGCCGCCCTCGGCCACGAGGCGGCAGATGTCCATGTTCGCGTCGCCGTCGGACTGATCGAAGAAGAACTGCGCCACCTCCTCGGGTGTGCCATAGTCCGTGTAGCCCAGCTCGTCCTGCTTCTTCGCGCCGCAGCAATAGAAGTTGCCGGAGCAGATGGACGAATCGCCGCCGGTCACGTTGTGCTTTTCAAGCACGACCACCTTGGCGCCGGCGCGCGAGGCCTCCACGGCCGCGCTCATGCCGGCCACGCCGCTGCCCACGATGACGAAGTCGACGTCCTTGGTTTCCTGCTTCTCGGCCGGGGTCTCGGCGGCGGCTTGGATGGTGTCGGGCTTCTGGGCGCCGGTTGCGCTCGACGTGTTGTTGGCGCTTGCGGCATCGGAGCCGCTTTCGGCGCTTGCGGGCGCCGCGGTGCTTTGCGGCGCGCAGCCGGCGAGGCCGCTTCCGGCTACGACGGCTGCCGTCGCGCCCAGTCCCATAAGGAACGAGCGGCGCGAAACGCCTGCGGATGCGATGTTCTTTCCCTCTGTGCTCATGATGATCCTCCCTGTTCGACGATGCTTCTTGTCGGCGGCCGACCCTCCTCCGGTCGATCCGCTGTCGCCATCCTGCCAGGGAACGGGGTCGCCCCGCCAGCGCCAAAGTGGGTGGATTGCGAAAACCCTCCATAGTGGAGGGGTGGAGGGTGGAGGCACGAAGGCGGGTCGGGAGGCGGAACGCTGCTGCACACCTTGTCTTCCTGAGCGCAGCGCCGTAAGGCGCGGGGTCGAAGGATCCCGTGCGGTGCCAACTGGAAGCGCCGCAGCTGCCGCCGCACGGGATCCTTCGACCCCGCGCTTAGCGGGTCTCCCTGCGCTCGCTTCGCGCGCTCGGGAGTTCGACAGTCTGCTGGCCTGTCGAATGCTGCGCTCGCTCAGGACGACAGCGGGCGTCCCTCCGCGTGGAGCTCGACGCGGTCGAGGAGGTCTTGCTTGTCGACGGCGCTGCTCTTCTGGTACACGTTGTGGATGTAGCCCTTGATGGTGTTCGGCGACAGCCCCAGCTCGTCGGCGATGTACGTGCGCGTGCGGCCTTGGCACAACAGGATCAGCACGTCGGTTTCACGGGCGGTGAGGGCATGGGCGGCGGCGAACGAGCGCAGCAGATCGACTTGCATCGTGCGCACGTCGCTCGTCTCGGGTACAGGCGACGACGACGGCGCTTCCTTCTGCGCGCGTCGGGTTTCCAGCCGCTTCGCCACGATGGGGTTGAGCGCCAGCACGAACAGCGACACAAGTGAGATGAGCGCGAGTCCCGTCACCAGCACATCCTGCGCGATCACCGCCGCGCCGAACGCGACGCCTCCGAGGATCAGCAGCGCCGACGCCCCCAGCGCAACGCTCAGGTACACCCACATTGATACGTGGTCGCGTTCGCCCAGCAGGCACACGGCGATGCGAACGTTCATGCCCGACAGGTAGAACGCCACGAACACGAGCACCGCCGCAATCACGTGCACGATGGGCGAAGTGATGAACGGCAGCGCGATCAGCGCCACGGCCACGATGGGGAACAGGATGTCGTACAAATCGCCCACCGACAACGCGTGCTTCTTGCGCACCACGTACGCCAGCATGATGCCGGCTGCCAGCAAGATGTCCAGCACGGCCTGCGCGGCGATGGGCACGGGCTCCTCGACCACGGTTGCCACCTGGCTCACCGCGCCGAACACGAACGAGAACACCGCCAGGTACGACACCGCTTTCACGAAGTCGCCCGCGCCGCCCTGCGCGAGGCTGACGCGCCGCGCCGTTGCATCCATCGGTGCCGTGCGCGCAAGCGGCAACGCCGAAACCACGATGATGGCCAGCGCGAACAGCAGCTCGAAGGTGCCCGATGCGACGAAGATGACGGCCGCCACCGCCCCGCCGCACAGAAACGACAGCGGCACGGTGCGCGCAAGCGACACCTGGCCGCGCTCGTGTAGGCTGGTGATGCGCGCCATCCATGCAAGCTCGGCGGTGGCCAATCCGTAGCCGATCAGGCTCGAGGCGGCGATGGCGTACGGCCAGCCGCCCTCGATGAGCCCCACCAGCCGCGCGAACATGAGGGCGTTGCCCAGGAAGGCTGCGGCGAAGGCGCTGACGATGCGCGCGCGGCGCGTGGGCTTGCGGCGCAGAGCGTAGGCCAGCGCGGTGCCGGCCATCGTCAGCGCGTACGCGAGGAAGAACAGTGCGCCGAACGCATCGCCCGCCCCGTGCGACAGGCTCATCTCCTGAAGGAACGTGCTGGAGATCATGAGGGGGAACGTCAGCCCGCACACGATGCCGTATCCCACGGCGCTGCCCGCGAGCGTGCGTTTCGCGCCCGCGGATTCCGGCTTGGTTTCGTGCTGCATATCCCCTCCCTCCTCGTTCCCCGTATTCTACTCGACGCGCGCGCCGAGTAGCGGACAGGTTTCGCGCGCATGCAAAACGCATAGCGCATCGGAAGGGAGAGCGGACGGTGGCGTACGAATGTTTCACGTGAAACATTCGCGTTCCGACGCGGGAGGGCCTCGGCGAGGACGGCATCGCGACCTGCCAGGCCATCATTCCGCGCCAGCATTCCTCCTCTGCTCGCGGGCCTCGTTCGGGCGTTGGCGGGCTTCCCCACGAGTGCGCGACGCTCTGCTGACCGTTCGGTTTCCGTGTGCTGCGGCCGCATGCTCGTCCGCGCGACCGCGACCATACTGGAAAGGATCACGCAGCGATAAGGAGCAGGCATGGAAGGCATAGACCGGACGGCGCTCGCGCCCGCGGACGCGGCGCGCGTGCACGAAAGCGACGAACCCGAAACCACCCCGCTGACCTCGACCGTCGACGATGCCGAGCGCGCGGCGGCCTTTGATGCGCCTTCGACCGCAGCACGCTCCGGCCATGTCTCGGCCTCGGCCACGTCCGACGCGGCCCGCGACGCGGCGGCGCGCACCCGCGCGCACGAGCTTGCCGCAGCGTCGGCGCGGCAGGGCGGCGTGCCCGCGAGCGAGCCCAAACCCGAGCATTCGCGCGGCGTGGCCGCCGTGTTCGCTGGCTTGCTGCTGGCCATGTTCGCCAGCACGCTGTCCGAGACGGTGACGGCCACCGCGCTTCCCACCATCGTGGGCGATCTGGGCGGCGTCGACCATATGCAGTGGGTGACCACGGCGTACATCCTGGCGTCCACCGTCATGATGCCAATCTACGGCAAGCTGGGCGACCTGTTCGGCCGCAAATACCTGTTCATCATCGCGCTGTCCATCTTCATCGTGGGGTCGGCCACGTGCGGGCTCGCGCCCAGCATGGACGGCCTCATCGCGGGCCGCGCCGTGGAGGGGCTCGGCGGAGGCGGCCTTATCATCCTGGCGCAAGCTACCATCGCCGACATCATCCCGCCGCGTCAGCGAGGGAAGTACATGGGCCTCATGGGCTCGGTGTTCGCGGTGTCCACGGTGGTGGGGCCGCTGTTGGGCGGCTGGTTCGTGCAGGTGACGGGGTGGCGCTGGCTGTTCGCGTTCAACATCCCGCTGGCGCTGCTGGCCATCGCGGCCGTGGCGTTCTTCCTGACGAAGCCCGTGCGGCGCGACGACCGCCCGCCTATCGACATCGGCGGCATGATGGCCATGGCCGTGTCGGTGTCGTCGCTGGTGCTGGCCACGGCGTGGGGCGGCACGCTGTTTCCGTGGATCTCGCCGCAGATATTCGCGCTGTTCGCGCTGTTCTTCGTGGCGGCGGTTGCGTTCGTACTGGTGGAACGCAAGGCGAAGGAGCCCATCATCCCCATGCTGCTGTTCAAGAACCGCAACTTCGTGGTGTGCACGGTCACCGGAATGTTCATCATGCTGGGCATGATGGGAACCATATCGTACCTGCCCACGTACTTCCAGATCGTCGAGGGGCTGGCGCCCGAGCAGGCGGGTCTCATGACGGTGCCGATGATGGCGGGCGTGCTGATCACGGCGGTGGGCACGGGCTTCCTCGCCACGAAAACGGGCCGCTACAAGTGGATGCCCATCGCGTCGTGCGCCGTGACGGCCGTGGGGTTCGTGCTGCTGTCGCAGCTGACCGTGGGCACGCCGCTGGTGGTGACGGGCGTGTTCCTGTTCGTGCTGGGCTTCGGCATCGGTCTGGGCCAGCAGATCCTCGTGCTCATCGTGCAGAACGAGTTCCCGCACGCCATCGTGGGCACGGCGACGGCGGCGAACAACTTCTTCCGGCAGATCGGCTCCACGCTGGGCGCGTCGCTGGTGGGCGCGCTGTTCACGTCGCGCCTGACTGCCGACTTGGCCGCCAAGCTGCCGCACGTGGACAACATCAACATGAACCGCATCACGCCCGATTTCGTGCAGCACCTCGACAGCGGCACGCGCGCCATCATCACCTCGGCGTACAGCGACGCGCTCGTGCCTATCTTCCTGTACGTGGTGCCGTTGCTAGTGGTGGGCTTCGTGCTGATGCTCACGCTCAAGGAGCACCCGTTGGCCACGAAGGTGAACCACACCGGCCACCCTGGCGACACGGTGTAGAGCGAGACATCAACCTACCGGCGCAGCTGCCAGAAGGCTACGGCGCTGGCGGCGGCCACGTTGAGCGAGTCCACCCCGCAGGCCATGGGGATGCGCACGGTGTAGTCGCAGCGGGCGATGGTGTCGTGCGCGAGGCCGTCGCCCTCGGTGCCGAACACCAGCGCCAGGCGCTCCTCGGCGTTGAGGGCGGGATCGTCCAGCGGCACCGAGTCGTCCGTCAACGCGAAGGCTGCGGTCTTGAAGCCCAGCTCATGCAGCAGCGGCACGCCGTCGGGCGCCCAGCCGCCCGTGCCCGTCGCGCCCGCGCCGGCCTCTTCGCCGATGCGCGTCCACGGCACTTGGAACACCGTGCCCATCGACACGCGCACGGCGCGCCGGTACAGCGGATCGTAGCAGGCGGGCGTCACCAGCACGGCGTCGATGCCGAGGGCTGCGGCCGAGCGGAAGATGGCGCCGACGTTCGTGTGGTTCGTGATGTCTTCCAGCACCGTGATGCGCCGCGCTCCGCGTACGATATCGGCCACGCTGGGCAGCTGCGGGCGGCGGAACGCTCCCAGCGCGCCGCGCGTCAGCTCGAACCCGGTGAGCTTCGTCAACTCGTCGTGCGGTGCGACGAACACGGGGACGCCGTCGCCCCAGCGCGCGGAGATCTCGTCGATGATCGGCTGCATCGCGGGCAGCCATTTCGCTTCCATGAGCAGCGACAGAGGCTCCATGCCAGCCGCCAGCGCGCGCTCAATCACCTTGCCCGACTCGGCGATGAACAGCGCTTTCTCCGGCTCCAGCTTGCTGCGCAGCTGCGCCTCGGTCAGCCGCGCGAACGCATCCAGCCGCGGATCGTCCAGCGTTTCCACGTTCTCGATCATCGGGCTGCCTCCTCGAAGCATGCCTCGCGCACTCCGCCCGCCACGTCTGCGACGTTCGCCAGACCGCGTTCGCAGAATTCGTCGCAGGTCATGATGTGGGCGCCGATGAAGGCCATGTCCTCGATGTTCGCCGCCTGCACCTCCGGCGTGCGCGACGACGTGCAGTCTTCCAGCAGCACCACATTGTAGTCGAGCGACAGCGCGTCGTAGCAGGTGGTGCGGATGCAGTTCGGCGTGGTGGTGCCGATGAGCACGACGGTGCCCACGCCCAGGCGGCGAAGCACCAGGTCCAGCTGCGTGGCGAAGAACGCGGAGAAACGCGGCTTCGCGATCACGCGGTCGCCCGGCTGCGGCGCCAGCGGTTCGTACTCGTCCAGCGTGCGCGGGCTGGCGCAGGCGCGCGACACGGGCTTGCCGCCTTCCACCCAGCCGCGATGCCGCGCGGCTTCCACATCCGAGCCGTCGGCAGCGTACTCGCGGATGGCGTGGAACACGGGCATTCCCAGCTCGCGCGCTCGGTTGAGCGCTCGCGTGCAGGCGGGCACGGTGGCTGCGGCTCCCGCCACGCATAGCGCCGACGAGGAGTCGAGGAACCCGTGTTGCATGTCGATGATGATGAGGGCTGCTTTGCGCGGGTCGATCATAGGGCGCTCCTTCGCACGATCTCGAACTGGTTCCTATTGTAGTCGATGAGGCCGTCCCTTTTCATCCGCGACAGCTCGGCGCACATGGCACTGCGGTCCACCGACAGGTAGTCGGCCAGCTCCTGGCGGTCGAACGGGATGACGAAGCGGCTGGCGTGCGCGGCTTCCGCCTGGTCGGAGAGGTACGACAGCAGCTTGGCGCGCGTCGTGCGCTTCGTGGTGTGCTCGATTTTGCGCGTCAGCGCGTGGGTGCGCTTCGCCACGATGCCCAGCAGGTTGCGGATGAGCCGGGCGTGGAACGCGCACGACGACGGGCACATGGTGGTCACGCGCCCGATGTCCAGGAACAGCACGGTCGCGTCTTCGGCTGCCACCACGTTGATGTCGAAGGCCAGGTCGGGCTCGCAGGCATACACTTCGGCGAACGATTGGCCCGGTCCGAACGATGCGAGGATGCTGCGGTTGCCCCAGTAGTCCTCCTTCTCCAGCCGTACCGAGCCTTCCAGCATGATACCCATCGCCGTGGTGCGGTCGCCCACGCGGAAGAGGTAGGAGCCTTTGGGGAATGTGCGCTTCCGCGCGCCCAGGCACTGCAGCATGGGCGCGAGGTCGGCGGCGTCGATGTTCGCGAACAGGGGCGATCGGCCGATGAGGGGCAGGTGGTGTTCCATAGGGCTCCTTTGTTGTAAATACAACGGAAATGCTTGAACCAGTATCGTAGGGTAAGCGTCATCAGGCAAGCAAGCGATGACCGAGCGCTGCGCACTGCACCGTGAACGGCATGCGGCGCGAAGGGGGGCAGTCCCCTTTCGCGCCGCTCTGGCGGGGTTTGAGCGCAGGCGCAAGAGAGGACGAGACATGGGCGATACGGCGACGATGTTCTGCTTCCAATGCGAGCAGACGGCTGGATGTACTGGCTGCACCGGGGCGACCGGCGTGTGCGGCAAGCAGGCGAGCACGGCTGTTTTGCAGGACGAGGTGACGGGCGCGCTCGTTGCTCTGGCGCGAACCGTACGTGCTGCGGGGATGAACGGGGACGCGCGGCGAACGGCGGACGATCTTGCGATGGAAGGTTTGTTCGCTACGCTGACGAACGTTGATTTCGACGATGCGGCCTTGGCCGACCTCCTCGCGCGCGTCCATGCCGAGCGCGATTCCGTTGCAGCGTCGGCGCAGGTGGGGGCTGCGCCCGACTACGATCTGGCCATGCTGTGGAACGCACCCGAGGACGCGCGTTCGCTCAAGTCGCTGGTGCTGTTCGGTCTGCGCGGGCTGGCGGCCTACGCCTATCATGCAGCGGCGCTGGGCTATCGCGACGACGCGGTGTCGTCCTTCCTGCATGAAGGCTTGGCCGCGCTGGCCGACGACGAGGCCGACGCCGACGTGTTGCTGCCGCTGTCGCTCAAGGTGGGCGAGGTGAACCTGCGCTGTATGGAGTTGCTCGATCGGGCGAACACCGAGACGTTCGGCACGCCGGAGCCCACCACGGTGACGCGCGCGGTGGAAGCCGGCCCCTTCATTGTGGTCTCTGGTCACGACCTGCACGACCTCAAGCTGCTGCTCGATCAGACGGAAGGCCGCGGCGTGAACGTCTACACGCACGGCGAGCTGCTTCCCGCGCACGCGTATCCCGAGTTGAAGCGCTATGCCCACCTCAAGGGCAATGTGGGAACCGCATGGCAGAGCCAGCGCGTCGAGTTCGCCGACCTGCCCGCGCCCGTCCTGTTCACCACGAACTGCCTCATGCCGCCGGCGGCCTCCTACGCCGACCGCGTGTTCACCACCGGTCCTGTGGCGTACCCCGGCATGATGCACGTTGAGGCTGCGCCCGACGGCGGGAAAGACTTCGAGCCGCTCATCCAGCGTGCGCTGGAGCTGGGCGGTTATGCGGCTGCAACCGATACGACCGGCACGTTCACCACGGGCTTCGGCCACAGCGCCGTCCTCGGCGTGGCCGACACCGTGGTCGACGCGGTGAAGCAAGGCGCCATCAGCCGTTTCTTCCTTGTGGGCGGCTGCGACGGTGCGCGTCCGGGCCGCAGCTACTTCCGCGACTTCGTGCAGCAGGCTCCCGACGACAGCATCATCCTGACGCTGGCGTGCGGCAAGTTCCGCTTCAACGACCTGGACTTGGGCACTATCGGCGGTCTGCCGCGCATCATGGACATGGGTCAGTGCAACGACGCGTACGGCGCCATCCGCGTGGCCGTGGCGCTGGCCGAGGCGTTCGACTGCGGCGTGAACGACCTGCCGCTGACGCTGGTGCTGTCGTGGTACGAGCAGAAGGCCGTGTCCATCCTGCTGACGCTGTTGCATCTGGGGATTCGCGGAATCTACCTGGGTCCGACTCTGCCCGCATTCGTGTCGCCCGGCGTGTTGGATGTGCTGGTGCGCGAGTTCGACGTCCGCCCCATCACCACGCCGGAGGAGGACTTGAAGGCGATTTTGGCGTAGCTCCCGACCATGCGTGCGAAGGAGCGAAGCGAGGTGCTAAAAACGAAATTGAGTTGAGAATCCGGCGGGTATTCCGAAGTTTTCTCAATTGGTTTGAGAAAACTTCGGAACGTTTCAAAGCGGAGCTGTACCAAGCGCGTCAAAGCGTGTCAAAGGGACGGGTGATTTGACACGCCTTCGATACGCTCACGAATGGCGCGAAAGGGGACTGTCCCTTTTCGCGCCACTTAGATATCCACGCCCAGGAACTGCTTCACCAGGATGCCGATGACGAACGACAGCGCCGCCACGCCCAGGCTGATGCCGGCCATCTGGCCGAATCGTTTCTTGAACGGAAGATCCTGCGCCACCGAGAGATAGTAGTTGAACACCACGAGTATCAGCAGCACGATGACTACCATGGTACCCATGGCCCACAGGTAGTGCGACTCGTCGAACAGCAGGTACGGCAGAATCAGCAGCGCTACCGTCACGAGGTAGGCGACGCCCGTGTACGAAGCCGACTTCAGCGCGTCGGGACGCCCCTCGCTCTTCGACGACAGGTACTCGCTCGACGCCATCGACAGGGTGGCTGCGATGCCGGTGATCAGACCCGAAAGCGCGATGAGACGCGTGTTCTGCATAGCCAGCGTCAGACCCGCCAGCGTACCGGTCATCTCCACCATGGCGTCGTTCATGCCCAGCACCATGCTGCCCACGTACGACAGGCGCTCCTCGTCCAGCATCGCCAGCAGCGCCTGCTCGTGCGATTCCTCGTCGGCGCGGATGCCCAGCGCCTCGGGCGCTTCTTTCGCCAGCTCCTCGTACGAGATCTGGGCCTTCTCCTCGCCCCGCTCCATCAGCTTGACGGCGAACGTGAAGCCGAACACGCGCGCGATAAGGGAGAATCGCAGCACCTTGCCGCGCTGGGGCTTCATCGCCTCGCCAGTGTAGCGCTGCCAGATGGCGGCGTGCTTCGCCTCCTCGTCGGCGATGCGCAGCAACGCGGCGCGGTTGCTCTCGTCCTTGGTGCCGGCCGCGATGCGCCGGTACACTTCGGATTCGGTCACCTCGTTCTGCTGGAAGATGCGAACCTGTGCGAGCGCTTCGGGGGAGAGCTGCGCGGTCGGGGCGGGTGCGGTATCGATCATGATGCTCCTCGCTGTTTCTTTTTCGGTTCGGCTGCCAGCATATCCGATTTTGCTATGTCGTGGCTGCTGTTTTCCGGTTGCGCCGCATCTTTCTCGCTCCGTGTCCGATCCCGTGCATCCGATGGTGCCGCCGGTGGCGAAAAAGGCTCGAATTCGGAAGTTTCGGAGCGTGCCGCAGGCGCTGCGAAAAACGCTCTTTCTCGTAATACCTGGTCATCGAAGTGCCCTTCATGGATACAGGCATGCCGTGCCCTCCTGAGGGGCGCGATGGTTTCCGAATTCGGCATCTTTTTGCCATTTCGAGCCCGGGGCGTTGCACGCTCTCAGGTCTGGGGCGTTGCACGCTTCACCCAGAGCAGCCACCCGAAGGCGGCCGCCATCAGCACGAGGCCTGCGGCGTCGAACAGGATGAAGCGCTCGATGCTGGCGGAAAGCGCGGCGTGGCCGGCGGGCAGCCCGAAGCGCAGCCACGATTCGCCGGCAAGGCCGATGGCCTGCTGCACCAGCACGATGACGGCCACGGCGCGGAAGCGCAGCGGGCTGGCGATGACGGCGGGGTAGGTGGCGTTCCACATGAGGAACGCGATGCCGAGGCCCTGCACGGCCGCGGCGCCCGGCACGCCCGCCACCTCGAACGACGGTGCGTAGGCATCGGGCCAAAGCACGAACGACGCCGCGCACTGCACGTTGATGGCAAACACCAGCAGAAACGCTGCGCGCGCCAGCCACGCGGCGCGGCGTACGCGCACGGGCAGGTCGTTCGTGTCGGCGGGTTGGTTCATACCGATATCCTTTCGCATTGTCGTGCAGCATACCACGCCCCTCGCGCGGCGGTATACTGCTGTTGAGCAACCGAAGAAAGGATCTCCATGACTGCCTCCGAACCCACGCCGCCCATCGCATCCCCGTCTCCTGCCGCGCCCCTCGCAAGCCAGCTTGCGGCCAACCCCTGCAGCCATCCGTCGTTCGACCAGTTCGTCGCCACCATCGCCGCGCTGCGCGCGCCGGACGGATGCCCGTGGGATCGCACGCAGACGCACCAGAGCATCGCGCACAACATGATCGAAGAGGCATACGAGGCGGTGGACGCCATCGAAGCCGCCGATGTCGCGCACCTGCGCGAGGAGCTGGGCGACGTGCTGCTGCAGGTGGTGTTGCAAAGCCAGATAGCTTCCGATGCCGGCGAGTTCGACATCAACGACGTGTGCGCCGACGTGAACGAGAAGATGGTCCGCCGCCATCCTCACGTGTTCGGCGAGGCGCAAGCCGCCAACGCCGGGGACGTGCTGGATCTGTGGGAACGGGTGAAGATGGCGGAGAAGGGCGCCGCCGACGAGGCGGCCGACGGTGCGGGCGAGCGGCGCGAAGGCCTGCTGGACGGCGTGCCCACCAGCTTCCCCGCGCTCATGCAGGCGCAGAAGATATCTCGCAAGGCCGCGGCCGCCGGGTTCGAGTGGGACTCGCTTGACGGCGTGTGGGAGAAAGTGCGCGAGGAAATCGCCGAGCTGCAAGAAGCCTACGCCGTCGCGCCCAAGGCGGCGAACGGCAAGGTGGACGCCGCGGCCGCTTCCGCAGGCGCGGCCGTCGACCCCGCCGCGGCCGAGGCGGCCGTCGCCGCCGTCGAGGACGAGCTCGGCGACGTGCTGTTCTCGCTGGTGAACGTGGGCCGCCGCATGGGCGTGGACGCAGAAGGTGCGCTGCGCTCCACCTGCCGCAAGTTCCGCGACCGATGGGCCTGGATGGAGCAAGCCGCCTGGCAGCAGGGTCGAACCATCGAAGACCTCTCCAGCGAAGAGCGCGAAACCCTGTGGAACGAGGCGAAGAAGCGCGAGCGATCGTAGGGTCGCCTCCTGTCGTCCTGGGCGCCCGCACCGCTTCGTTCGGGTCTCCGCTTCAACCCTTTGGCACATTTGATGGCGCAGGTGGGCGTAAAGCGCTAAACTGTATCCCCATCGTCATACATCCTACCAAGAAGGCGAGGGGGGCGATGCGTCCTGCATGGGAATTTGGAATCGAAAAAGACTCGCTGGAGGAAGAAAAAACCGACGGGGGGGGGGGGGGCTCATTCGGGCCTTCTGAGCACGACGCCCTCTCGGGTCTTCTAAACCGCAGCGGATTCAACGTGCGCGTGCGCGCATTGATCGACGCCCATCCCGATGAGGCGTATGTTCTTGTGTACGGCGACATCGATCGCTTCAAGGCGTATAACGATCTGTTCGGCACTTCGGCGGGCGATAGCCTGCTCGCTGATATCGGCGAGATGATCCGCCGCAATCTGCCGAGCAATGCGACGGCGGCTCGGTTGCGCGCCGATCATTTCATCGGCTGCTTCCCGCGTTCTCTGTTCGACGCCGATCGCATGCTCGCCGTGTTCAACGACTGGTTCGCTGCCTATCGTCAGGACTTCACCTTCTTCGTTCGCATGGGGGTGTATTCCATCGACGATCCCGAGCTGGACGTCAACCTCATGTGCGACCGTGCGCTCTTGGCGCTGCGCGCCGCGAAGAGCGGTTCTGCGGGCAGCCGCTATGTGCTGTACGACGAGACGCTGCGTGCGTCGCTGCTGAAGGAGCAGCAGCTGGCGGGCGAGATGACTACCGCGCTCGACCGGGGGCAGTTCGTGCCGTTCTTCCAGCCTCAGTACTGCTATGCGACCGGCCGTATGATCGGCGCCGAAGTGCTCGCGCGCTGGAAGCATCCCAAGCGTGGTCTGCTGGGTCCCGCCGAGTTCATTCCCGTGTTCGAGCGCAACGGCCTCATCTCCCGCTTCGATTACTATATGTGGGATCAGGCGTGCCGCTGCCTGCGCGCGTGGATCGACGCGCACGGTCGCGACGCCGTGCCGCATCTGTCGGTGAACCTGTCGCGCGCCGACATCTATCGATCCGACCTGTGCTCGTATCTCAAGGGGCTCGTGGAGCGCTACGATGTGCCGCCCAGCCTGCTGAACCTCGAGATCACCGAAAGCGCGTACATGGAATCGCCTGACCAGCTGGTTGGAGCCGTCATGGAACTGCGCCGCGCCGGCTTCACCGTGGAGATGGACGACTTCGGCAGCGGATACTCGTCGCTGAACACGCTGAAAGACGTGCCTGTGGACGTGTTGAAGCTGGACATGGGCTTCCTCGATGCGCACGAGAGCTCGCGCGGCGGCCTCATCCTCGCCTCCATCGTGCGCATGGCGCGCTGGCTGAACCTGCCCGTCATCGCCGAGGGAGTGGAAACCCAGAAGCAGGCAGCATACCTGGCCAGCATAGGGTGCGAGTACATGCAGGGCTATCTGTTCTCGCGTCCGGTAGATCGCGAGACGTTCGAGCGCATGTTGATGGACGGCGGTCGAGAGTCCGTCAAGCGGCCGATCATTGAGAATCTGCAGGATGATGCATCCGAGTTTTGGAACGCGGATTCCCCGGTAACCCATTTTTTCAACAGCTACGTGGGCGCCGCCGCCATCGCCGAATACGACAACCGAACGTTGGAGATCGCGCGTGCGAACCATCAGTTCGCTGAGCTGTTCGGCATGCTCGATGATTTGGACGCGGCGGAGAGGATACGCAAGGACCTGCTGACGCAGCTGTTGGACGAGGATCGTGCCGCGCTGCATGAGGCTATTTTGCGCGCGGTGCGCGATCGCGGCGACTCCGAGAGCGAGCTGCGTTTCCGCAGCGGCGGACGAGGGCGTTGGATCCGTGTCCGCATCCGTCTGCTCTCGCGCGCGGGCAATCTCAGCAACCTCTATTTGCTTGCCGAGGAAACCACTCAGGAGCAGGCTTTGCGCGATCGGCTGGCTGCCACGCGCGACACCATTCCGGGCGGTCTGGCGTTCTACGAGGTGGCGGATCGCATTCGTCTGTTGGATTTCAGCGATGCCGCTGCCGATATGATCGGCTACACTCGCGAGGAATACCAGGCCCGCACGTTGGACGACGCGCTTGCGGTGGTGCATCCGGAAGATCGCGCACGCGTCGAAGCGGTGGCTGCCGAACTGGATGCGGGTGCGTCGCGGTCGTCGTGCACTATGCGCGTTCTGCGCGGCGACGGCAAGGTGGCGTGGCTGCATCTTTCAGCGTCGACGATGTATCGAGACGAGACGGCGCTGTACGTGGTGGCCGTGCTCATCGACGTGACGAACGAGAAGGAGAATGAGCAACGCCTCAAGGCGCAAAGCGAGCTGCAGTGCCGGTTGAGCGATTCCGTTCCGTGCGGCATCGTGCGCTATACGGTGGACGACGAGCCCCGCGTGCTATTCGTCAACCGTACGGGATGCGAGATATTCGGGTACGCCGATTTCGCTGCATATCGTGCTGGGACGGCGGGCGGTAAGATCGTACCCATCCACGATGACGACGATGAGCTGCATGCCAAGACGGTTGCGGCGCTCAAGGCCGGGGCGGCGCCCATCGGCTTCACGTATCGTTTCGTGCGAAGCGACGGCTCGATGGGATGGATCGAGGGCACGTCGGCGCTGGAGCGCGATATCGACGGCAGGACCGTCGTCCAAAGCGCGTTCCTGGATGTGTCCGACCGCCAGCAGAAGCGCTACGAACAGGATATACACCGTTATTCGATGGTGTTGTGCTCGGTGTACGACGAGATCGTCGAGTTCGATGGCGAGAACAAGACGTACCGCTCGCTGTACTCGTCGGGCAGGACGCTCGCCGACAGAACCATGCCCATGGAAGAGGCGCTCAAGTTCTGGACCGACCATCTGCCCGAGCCGGACGATCGCTTGCGCCTACGTGCCGCGATAGACGAATGCCTTGCAGACGACGGCGCCAGCCCTATCGCCTGCACCTACCGAATGGCGTTCGAAGATAGGAGCTGCTGGTACCAGAGCATTCTGCTGCGAGTGTCGGAGTCGGCCGTGCTGTGCTGCAGCAAGGACGTGACGGAACACGTGTCGAACGAGGATCGCAGGATCATGATGCGCGTGCTGGACACCATGGGCAAGCTGCCGGTGGGCGTGGGCGTGTTCGCGAAGCGCGATGGCGAGGTGCGGCTGCGCTATGCCAACGACCGACTGAGCACCATGTTCGGCGACGGGCTTCCGGGTGCGCCCGATAATCCCGATTGGGATGCGCCGCTTGAGCTGAGCGAAGAGGTGAAGCGGCTCGATCAGCGTTGCGTCGACCAGGAATTCATCGCGGATGGGAACGAATTGGACGTAGGTCTTCGTGCGGTGCGCGATAACGGAGAGGCGATTGACGTGCGGATCCAGGGCCGCGTAGCGCGCGAGCCTGACGGCGAGCTGGTTCTGTACGCAGTGGTCAGCGACGTGACGGCGGAGCTGCGCGATCAGCGTGAACGCTCTTGGCAGAATGAGCGCTATCGCCTGCTCAGCGAGATGACGCACAAGATGAGCTTCGACTACGATTCGGATTCCGACACGGTGCTTTTGTACATGGATCGCACGGGCAAGGGCATGGAAGCCCAGGTTATCCCTCATTATTTGGAAACGCTTTCGGAAACTCGCGGCAAAATCATCCATCCTGGCAGCATGGACGACGTGCGCAGGATGTTCCAGCATGCACGGTCGGGCGCCAACGAGGTGAGCGCCGAGTATCAGGCAGACTACTTCGGCAAGGGCTATGCCTGGTACCGCGCCAATCTGTTCGTTGCCCACGACGTCGCGGGCGTGTGGCATCTCGTAGGGTTGATAGAGAATATCGATGACGAGCACGATCTGCGGTTCCGTGCGGAAAACGACGCGACGACGGGGTTGAGCAACCATACCGCCACGCAGGATCTGGTTGCCTCGGCGCTCGCCGACGCATCGGTGCGGCGGCACAGCGTGTGCGTCGCGCTCGATATCGACGACTTCAAGTAGGTGAACGACACGTACGGTCACATTGAGGGCGATACGTTGCTGCATGAGGTGGGCAAGGTGCTGAGATCGAGCTTCCGCGAAAGCGACGTGCTGGGTCGCGTGGGCGGCGACGAGTTCCTGCTGCTGCTGAAAAACATCGATCTCGAAGTGGCACTGGACAAGCTGGAACAGGTCAAGCGCCAGCTTGCAGCCGTGAAGGTCGGCTCGCAGGGAAAAGCCCTGTCGGTCAGCATGGGCGTGTATGTGCCGGAAGACGATGACCTGGCGTACCGCGACGTGTTCGTGAAGGCCGACGAGGCGCTGTATCGGGCGAAGCGTTCGGGGAAGAACCGCATCTGCGTCCACGGCCGCTAGGGTCTTTTGCGACTTCCGTCATTCCGATCGCAAGCGCCAATCGCTGATCCCCTTGCCATCCTGAGCGCAGGCGGCGGAGCCGCCGGAGCCGAAGGATCCGGCGCGCCGTCAGCCTTCTCCGCCTGGCGCATCTGATGATTGCGCGGGATTCGGCGGCCGGAACGCCGTTGACGTGACGGCTCGGCTATCATGGGATCGATAGAGCCGTGCTTGAAGGAGTATTCGTTATGGCAGACGCATCGCAGCAGCCGTCCGATCGTCGACTTGCAGTCGAGGCGCAGAGAGGCGAGGGGGCCAGCCGCTTTCCCTTTTTGTTGACCGACGACCTGCGCAGCCCCCTGGACGATCTGCAGCGTCTTCGTGACGCCGAGGTGAAAACCCGCGAGATCATCCAGAAGTACCAAGCTGCCATGCGTGAGATGATGGTGCGCTTCGAGATCCTCGACCAGGATCTCAATCTCAAGAAGCACCGCAACCCCATCCATCATCTGGAGTCGCGCATAAAGAAACCTGCCAGCATCTTCGAGAAGCTGGAGCGCTACGGCAAAGAGCCCACGCTGGAGAACCTCGAGCGCTTCATCATGGACGTGGCCGGCGTGCGCGTGATCTGCTCGTACATCCACGACGTGTACAACCTGCTGGAGCTGCTGCAAAAACAGGATGACCTGGAGATCGTCGAGATCAAAGACTACATCAACAATCCGAAGCCGAACGGCTATCGTAGCCTGCACGTTATCGTACGCATTCCCGTGTACTTTCTTGACAAGAAGGAACTCATTCCCGTCGAGGTGCAGCTGCGCACCATCGCCATGGACTTCTGGGCCAGCTTGGAACACGATCTGAAGTACAAGTCGGTGAGCGAGGTGCAGGGGATCGACTCCTACGACGAGCTCAAGGATTGCAGTCGCATCATCGAAGACGTGGAGTCGCGCATGCAGATCCTCGCTCGTGCGTTGGAGATGGAAGATTAGCGGCCGGAGCCAGCTGCATGGGCTGATGGCCCGCACCCGCGCGCCTTCTGCGCGGTTCCGTCAGCATCTTCCGAAAGAGGCAAGCCGACTTTTCGGCCTGCCTCTTTCTTGCTCTAGTTCTCGAAATACTCCGAGAAGCGGGCGGTCTGCTTGTTCTCGCGAATGACGGCGGCGCTCTTCGGCTCTTCGATGCGCATGAAGAAGAAGTGCAGGTAATGGATGAACACGTATCCCACCATGACCACCGACACCGCCGCCTCGGCCGCGAACAGGACGTTCAGCACTTCGGGTACCGCAAGGCCGTTAGCCTGGAAGAACGCGAGCGCCTTGCCGAGCGCCGTGGCCGTGATGACGAAGGGGAACGTCATGGCCGCGTAGCTGGGGTAGAACCGAAGGCGCAGCAGAACGGGGAGGCGCGACAGCACCACGGCGAACAGCACTTGCGCCAACACCAGCATCGCCAGGACGAACACGAGGTTCGGCTGGGGAGCCGTGGCCAAGTAGCCTACAAGGGACAGGCTCATGGGAGCGGTGTAGATGCAGAACAGCGGGCGTGCGCTTTCGGGGATCTCGTGCTTCATGTAGCGGTACGTCACCAAGCCCAAAAGCACGACGTAGCAGGCGAATCCGAACCAGAACAGCAGATGGCCCACTGCCTCCATGCCGAACGTCGGAGAGGTGACGGACGCTACGACGATGCCCACGTAGCAGATGAAGTAGGTTGGAAACACCTCATGCAGTTTGAAGTGCGAGATGAAGCGAGCGGTGAACCAGCCCATCAGCGCGAGGTGCGCCACAACGGCCGCCGACCATAGCGCAAATGCCGGAATGTACGCGAAGGGGGCCAGGTAGCCGGCCAGCTGCATGAGCGTCATGAAGAGGGTGGCGCTGACGCTGGCCATGATGGAGTTATGCAGGTCGTCGCGAATCATATCGGGGAACAGCGCGATCTTGGCGCCGAGCATGGCGATGAGCACCAGCGACAGGATGCCGCAGACGATGTGAACGATCTCGGTGTAGGGCTGCAGCAAGTTGCCCAACGCGGCTAAACCGAGCGCAACGCCTGCGGTGGGTATGGGGACTTTTCTGATGATCTCGCGCACGGCGCTACCTTTCTACTGTCGCGCATCTTACTCTTTGATGCGCACGATGGAGGGGTCCCGCTCGATGTTCCATCTGAAACACGCACGGGGGTCTGTCTGCGGCTTGCAAGCCTGCGACCTGGGAAGGCTCGGGACTTGCGAGTCGCTGCCCATTCTTCCATTCCCCTACGAAAAAGAAAACTTCTAAATACTTATGTTATGATTACTATATCTTATGGTTATTGTTTGTCCTGATAGAGGTCGCAATGCTGGATTTCCGTGTCGAAACGTTTCTGACCGTTTGCCGAACGATGAACTACACGCGCGCCGCTGAGGAGCTGAACATCACGCAGCCGGCGGTGTCGCAGCACATCGCGCACCTTGAGCGCGATTACGGCGTGCCGTTGTTCGCCTACCGCAACAAGAAGCTGCAGCTCACCGACGCGGGCGCGCTGCTGCGCGACGCGCTGTCCACGATGGCGCACGACGAGCGCCTGCTGCGCGACCGGATGCGCAGCTCGGCCACGGGCGCGCGCGTGGAGCTGTCGCTGGGCATGACGCTGACGGCAGGGGAGTACCTGGTGGCTGCGCCGCTGGCCGACTACCTCAGGCGACATCCTGAACTGCATGTCGCCGTGCGCTCGGGCGGCACGAGCGAGTTGCTGGCGTTGTTGAACGCAGGCGAAATAGACTGCGCGTTCGTGGAGGGCTTTTTCGACAAGAATGCGTATGCGTGGGACGTGTTCCGCACCGAACGGCTGGTGTGCGTGTGCGCGGCCGATCATGAGTTTGCCGCTCGGCCCGTGCGCGTGGAAGATCTGTTCGACGAGCGGCTCATCGTGCGCGAACCGGGGTCGGGCACGCGCGCGGTGCTCGAACACGCGCTGGCGGCTCAGAACCTTACGGTGGACGGCTTCGCGCAGGCCAGCGTGGTGGAGAGCCTTGACGTCATCAAGATCCTCGTGGAGCACGATCTGGGAATTTCGTTTCTGTACGAGGCGGCTGTGGCGCGCGAGCTGGCCGCCGGCACGCTGCGAGTCATCGATCTGGAGGGGCTCGCCATCTTGCATGACATCGCATTCATCCGCCTGAAGAACAGCGTTTTCGAGCGAGAGTTCCAGAACCTGTTCGCCGATCTCTGATCGAAGGCTTCGACGAAGCTTGCCGGTCCCTCCTTCGCCTGCTGTTCCTGCGCTCCGCTTCTCGCGCCCGTGCTCGCGCCTCCCCCGCGTTCGATCCCGCTCCCGCGCTCCCGCACCCGCTTCCTCGCGCTCGCGCACCCTGCGTTCGACCCGGCCACCCGCACCCCCGCTCCCCACGCCCGCGTCCAATTCCTCTGGGTTCGCGTTTTGCGCTCGATTCCGCGGGATCTGCGTTCGAGTCCGCTGCCCGGGTCTGCCTCGCCGTTCAGTTCTCCTGCGTCGCCCGGCTCGTGGGACGGCGCGCATCCCGGTCAGCCGGAATGTTTCACGTGAAACATCCGTACGCGTTGGAGGGGGGCGCAGGATGGGACCCGTGCCGGCGAGCGCCCTGCGACGGATCGTTTCCCTGCGCATGGAAGAAAATGCGCGCTATGCACGATTCTTCTCCCTCGCTATTTCTTCCGACCTGGTGTTTTTCTCCTCGCCTCCGTCGGCAGGCCCCGATAATCGTGCATAGCGTGCGTTCTCTGCCGCCCCGCTTCCCGGCCTTCTGCGGGCGATGCCGGCGCGAGCCCGTTCGGGCCGAACGCGGCGGCCGGCCCCCCCTCGGCTGGCGCCCCATTACAGTTAGACCCAGCCTTTGTTGGGTCTTTTCTTTCGCTCCTGCCTTAGGGGGATTACGATGAAGGGGACCCTGCGGGGTTGCTGGCCGACCCGCCCCCCGACTGGCATCCCCCCCCTCCGACTGGCGCCCCCCGACTGGCGCGGCCTCTCCGACCTCCTCTCGGACTGGCGCGCGGGTTCCCAATCCTGATCCTTGGCCGCCGTAGTGTCCCTGCCCGGCTCGTGGGACGGCGCGCATCCCGGTCAGCCGGGATGTTTCACGTGAAACATCCGTTCGCATCCTTTCTCCAAAAAACCCTCTTGACTTGGAGTCCGCTCGAAGCCCTATGATGATAGGCGAACCCATCGAGAGGAGCATCATTGAGACCGGAATTTGAGACCACGCCGAAGCTGGGCTTCGGCTGCATGCGCCTGCCGTTGCTTGATCCCGCCGACCAGCAGAGCATCGACTTGGAGCAGTTTAAGCAGATGGTGGACGCGTTCATCGAAGGTGGCGGCACGTACTTCGACACCGCGTTCGTCTACCACGAGGGCGCGTCCGAGAAGGCGCTGAAAGAGGCGCTGGTGAAGCGCTACCCGCGCGACGCGTACACGGTGGCCACGAAGTGCCTGGCCTGGGCCGCGCCCAGCGCCGAAGAGGCGAAAAGCAACCTGGCCACGTCGCTTGAGCGCATGGGGCTGGACTACGTGGACTTCTACCTGCTGCACAATGTGGGCGGCGAGCGCACGGCCAAGTTCGACGCGTACGGCATGTGGGACTTCGCGCTGGATGCCAAGGAGCGCGGCCTCATCAGGAACGTCGGCTTCTCCATGCACGACGGCGCCGATGCGCTGGACGCGCTGCTGACGGCGCATCCGCAGATGGACTTCGTGCAGCTGCAGGTGAACTACCTCGACTGGGACGACCCGGTGGTGGAGGCGCGCCGCTGCATGGAGGTGGCCGCGAAGCACGGCGTGCCCGTGGTCATCATGGAGCCCGCGCGCGGCGGCCGCCTGGTGGAGCTGCCCCAGCGCGTGGCCGACGTGCTGCGCGCGGCGAACCCCGACGCCAGCCTGGCCTCGTGGGCGTATCGCTTCTGCTGCAACCAGCCGAACGTGCTCACCGTGCTCTCGGGCATGTCGAACCTGGACCAGGTGCGCCAGAACGTGGCCGACTACCAGGCGAACCGCCCGTTCTCGCCCGAGGAGCAGCAGGCGCTGGACGCGGCCGTCGAAACGCTGCGCGGCATGGCCAGCGTGCCGTGCACGAACTGCCGCTACTGCGTGAAGGACTGCCCGCAGGGCGTGGTGATACCCACCATCCTGGGTCTGCTGAACCTGGAGCTTATGACCGAGAACCGTGATTTCGCGAAGGGCCTTTACTCGTGGCAGGCCGCCCCTGGGCCTGCCTCGTCCTGCATCGCCTGCGGCGCCTGCGAAGCGATGTGCCCTCAAGGCATCGACATCGTCCATCAGCTGGAAGTGGCGGCCGAGCACTTCGAGGGATAGCCGCCGCCCCGCTCGGGCAAAGCCCGCAGCCCGAGGTTCGCGAGCGCGCGGCCCGCGAGCCGCGAGCCCTGGTTCGCAGCCCGTGAGCCCAGCCCGAAGCCGTGCGCCGCGAGCCGCAAGCCCTAGCCCGCGAGCCCCAACCCGAAGCCGCGCGCCGCGAGCCCGTGAGCCTGCAGCCCGGACCCTGCGTGCCTGGGCTCCGCGAACCTCGAGCTCGCAGCCCTAACCCAAAGGCCCGCTCCTTCGCAAGCGCGAACGGATGTTTCACGTGAAACATCTCGAGCGAGGCAGGGCGAACGTGGTCGGTCGATGCCGCCGTCCTCCTGCGTTTCGGCTCGCTCATCGGCTCGTTCGCGGCCGCTTTACCTGAACCTTTCTCGTTCCTGATGCCCCCTTTGCTCAAACTTGGGGGCATCTTTACGCGCGCCTTCCTTCGTCCTTACCTTCCTTTCTTACGATGGTTCTCGCACGTTGGCCGCAGGGTCAACTCGTGCCGAAGACGAATGCGATCCCGGCGATTGCGCCGGGGATACGAGAGGAACGCAACTATGGCAGAAGGGTTTTTGAGCAGGCGCCAGTTCGTGGCCGGCAGCGCGGCGCTGGCGATGGCGGGCATGTTCGGCGCTTTGACGGGCTGCACGGCCGGCGGCTCCGGCGCGGCTGCGGGCGCGGACACGGCTTCGGCCTCCACCGGCGGCGACGCAGCCTCTTCCACCGATCCCATCACCATGGTGTGGCTGCCCGACAACTCCTCGGCCGACCTCACCTCCTCGCGCGAGGCCATCGGCGCGGCCATCACGGCGGCATGCGGCCGCGAGGCGAATCTGCTGACCACCACCGACTACAACGTGGCCATCGAGTCCATCGCGTCGGGCAAGGCGCAGATGGCGCTGTTGGGCCCCGAGGGCTACGTGCAGGCCAACAAGAAGAACCCGAAGGTGCTGGCCGCCTTCACGAACAGCGACGAGGACGGCGGCCTCGAAGGCGCCTGCTACTACAGCCGCATCTGCGTGCGCAAAGAGGACGCCGACCAGTACAAGAGCGGCAGCGGCTACTCCATCGAGAACATCAAGGGCAAGTCGTTCTCGTTCGTGTCCGCCACCTCCACCTCGGGCTTCAAGGTGCCGTCGAGCGGCATCGTCAGCGAGTTCGGCCTCGACAGCTCCGACGAGCTGCTGGAAGGCGGCAAGTTCTTCAGCGAAGTGCTGTTCGGCAACTCGCATGTGGGATCGTTGGTGAATCTGCTGTCCGGCGATGCCGATGCGGCCGCGTTCGACGATGTGGACGTGGATATGTACCTCGACCTCGTGTCCGGCGAGGCCAACAGCATCGGCGCGGTGTACAAGGCCAAGGACGACGCCGAGGCTCCCGTGGACTCGGTGCGCGGCAAGGAATTCACCATCATCGCCATCACGCCGGTGCTGAACTCGCCCATCTGTTTCAACGAGGAAGCCATCTCCGACGACGACCGCACGAAGATCATCGACTACTTCTGCTCCGATAAGGTAGCCAACGACAAGGCCATCTTCATCGATCCCGAGGACGAGAGCGCCAAGGGCCTGTTCGAGAAGGATTCCGAGAAGACCTGCTTCGTGAAGACCGACGATGCCTGGTACGAGCCCATCCGCAAACTGGGCGGGACTGCGTAATGAGCGAGGTGCTGGGAACACCTTCGGTCGAGCGGCAGGGCTTCGAGCCGCTGCTCCTCCTTGAGGGCGTAACGAAAAGCTACGACGGGTGGTCGAAGGCGCTTGACGACGTGTCGCTTTCCGTGGCGCGCGGCGAATTCGTCAGCATCATCGGCTGCTCGGGCGCGGGCAAATCCACGTTGTTGCGCTGCGTGAACCGCCTGATCGACCCCACGCAGGGCAGCGTCGTCTTCGACGGCGACGACGTGACGCACGTGCGCGGACGGGCGCTGCGCCAGACGCGTCGCCGCATCGCCATGGTGTTCCAGCACTACAACCTGGTGTACCGTGCCACCGCCATCGAGAACGTGCTGCAGGGGCGCTTGGGCTACAAGTCCGCCGTCGCCGGCATGCTGGGTCTGTTCAGCGAGGACGAGAAGCGCCGTGCGTTCGAGATTCTCGACCAGGTGGGTCTGGCCGACTTCGCGTACGCGCGCACCGACCAGCTGTCCGGCGGACAGAAGCAGCGCGTAGGCATCGCCCGGGCGCTCGTGCAGGACCCGCTGCTCATGCTGGCCGACGAGCCCATCGCCAGCCTCGACCCGAAGTCGTCGCGCACGGTGATGGAGCACCTGCGTTGGGCGGCCGACGAGCTGGGCGTGGCGTGCCTGGCTAACTTGCACCAAGTTGACTTCGCCATGGAATTCTCCGATCGTATCGTGGCGCTGAAGAAGGGCCGCGTCGTGTTCGACGGCGCGCCGCACCTGTTGGACGAGGCCGCCATCGCCGACATATACGGCACGAACGAGGAAGCCGAAGCCGGAAGCGACTTCGGCGAACGAAGCGTTCGGCAGGTCGGCGAGCTATCGGGCTCTCGAACGCGCGAGGCGGATCCAGAAAGGCTCGGAAAAGCGGAGGCGAAGGATTCCTCCTCGCCGGAGGTGGCGGCATGACCGAGCGTGTTCTGCAGTCGGCCGGCTTCCTTTCGCGTCTGCGCGGCAGGCGCGCGGCGCCGCGCGGCGCCTACGACCCGTCGTTCTTTCTGCGGCGCACGGCGGCCGTCGTCGGCATGGCGCTCGTGTTCGTGGCGCTGGGCGCGCTGTCGGGCACCTATGTCGGCTTCGATTTCATGCAGGCAATCCTCGACGTCCCGGGCGGGCTCGTTTGGATGGCGACGCAATTCGTCCCTTCCCTTACCTCCCTCCAGAAGCTGGACACCATCCTTCCCGCCTTGGGTTCGACGATTCTCGCCTCGATCGCCTCCAGTTGCACGGCGGCGGTTCTGGCGTATATCTGCGCGGTGCTGGGCTCGCGATCGGTGGGGGTGGGTGGGCCGTTTCCCCTCATCGTGCGGGCCGTCGCGTCGCTGTTCCGCAACATCCCGGTGGTGGCCTGGGCGTTCATCCTGCTGTTCTCGTTCAAGCAGAGCGAGTTCACCGGGTTCTTCGCGCTGTTCCTCACAAGCTTCGGTTACCTGACGCGCTGTTTTCTGGAGAGCATCGACGAGATGAGCGCGGGTCCCGTGGAGGCTCTGCGCGCCTCCGGGGCGACCTACGGCCAGATCGTGGCTCAGGCGGTCGTCCCCATGAGCATCACGTCGGTGATCAGCTGGGTCATGTACATGATCGAGACGAACATCCGCGACGCCACGCTCATCGGCCTGCTCACGGGCACGGGCATCGGATTTGTGTTCGACGTGTATTACAAAAGCTTCCGCTACGACATCGCCGGGCTGGTCATCCTATCCATCGTCCTCGTGGTCATCGCCTGCGAGCTGACCTCGAACTTCGTGAGGAGGAAGGTCATATGATGGCGAATGCCGACAAAGTGGCTGCCGAAGCGAACGCGGCGGCCATCGCCGAGGACGTCGGCATCGTGCAGGGCGCCTCGGCCGACGCGCTCGGAATAGGCGCCGGTGCTGCGGAAACCCTCGATGGCGATACGAACGACCTGTGTGGCATGGGCGCGCGCACGTCGCGCTCGGGGAAGATCAAGGTGCATGTGGCCAGCAAGTCGACCGTGGCGCTGTACGTTGTGCTGGGCGTGCTGGCAGCCATCACCGTGTTCGCGCTTGTGGTGATGGACTACGGCAAAGTGTCGTTTCCCGCAGCGATGGCCGCGGCCGTGGACGACTTCGTCACCATGATGACGCAGCCGGGGCTGGGCGGGCACTTCACGCTGCCCGACGTGATCGAAGGTCTGTTCGTGTCGCTGGCGCTGGCGCTTCTGACCACATTCATCGGCGCGGTGATCGCGTTCGTGCTGGGGCTGCTGGCGGCCTGCAACCTGTCCAGCAAGGGCATGAGCAACGCCATCAAGGTGTTCATGAGCGTGGCGCGCGCCGTGCCCACCATTTTGTGGGTGCTCGTGTTCTCGGTGGCCATCGGCCTGGGGCCGGAGGCGGCTGTCACAGGCCTTTTGTTCCACAGCGTGGCGTACCTGGTGAAGGCGTACTCGGAAAGCTTCGAGGAAGTGGACGCCGGCGTGCTGGAAGCGCTGCGCGCCAGCGGTGCGTCGTGGTGGCAGGTAGTGTTCCAGGGCGTGGTGCCCGAGAAGGTGAACGAGATGCTGTCGTGGACGTTCATCCGCTTCGAGATCAACTTCGTCAACGCCGTGGCCGTGGGCGCCGTGGCGGGCGCGGGCGGCATTGGCTACCAGCTGTTCCTGGCCGGTAGCTTCTACTACAACATCCACGAGGTGGGGCTGATCGTGTACTTGTGCCTGGCGGTGGCCGTGGTGCTGGAAGTGGCGGCCACGCAGCTGCGCAAGCGCTACATCGTGCAGCACTGATTTGTCTTGCGAGCGGGAGGGCCTGGGGGCTGCGGGGCCCGGGGCGATGCCCAGTCGCTCAAACAGTCCTCGCTTCGCTGCGAAACTCGCTTGGTGGGCACCACCCCGGGCCCCGCAGCCCCCAGGCCTCTTGCATGTTGAAACGATCGTTCTGCGCGGGGCGCTTGCGCGGATTCGCGGCCGGTGTATGAAGAGAGAAAAACTCAGATGGGAGTGGTGTTTTGTTGAAACGGTATGAGCGTACTCGTGCTTTGGTGGAGGGCGATCCGGCGTTGGCTCGGGCCATCGTGTGCGAGGTGGAGCGCGATGGGTCGCAGGGCGCCGTCGCGGTGCTCGACGAGCCGCGCGAGGAGCTGGTGATGGTGCAGGCGCGCGAGACGGCGCAGGGAAGCCTGTTCTTTCTGGGCGAGGCGCTGATGACGTCGTGCCGCGTGCGCGTGGGCGACGCCGTGGGCCTGGGCCTCGTGCTGGGCAGCGATCGGTGCCGCGCTTACGAGCTTGCCGTGGTGGACGCGGTGTTCTCCGGCGCGGCGGGCGACGCGTGGGCTTCCCGCTGGGACGCTTCCCTGCGCGCCGAGCTGGCGCGCGTCGAAGCGCGCGACCAGCGCGAGGCGCGTCGCACCGCGGCGACGAAGGTTGATTTCTCTACGATGAAGGTGGAAGCATGACGATACGAGAAGACGCTGACCTGCATCGCGCCCAGCGGGCGTTCCGCTGCGTGCTCGATGCGTTCGCGCATCCGGGAACCGTGCACCGGTTGGCGCCGGCGCCCGAGAACCCGGCGAGCCCCGTTGCGCTCGACGCGTCGTTGGAGCTGGTGGTGCGCCTGTTCGTGGACCAGGCGGTGACGTTCTGCGTGGCCGATTCCGAGTCCGACGCCGTGGCTGCGTACCTTACGAGCGAGACGCACGCGCGTCGGGTGTCCCTGCGCGATGCCGACTTCGTGGTGGTGCCCGCGCGCGCCGACGCGCAGACGGTGTACGAGGCGGTGGCGGAGGCATGCCGCGGCACGCTGGTGTCGCCCGAGAAGGGGGCGACCGTGCTCGTGGGTTGCGCCCGTTTGGCCGACGCGCCCGAAAGCGGCGAGGTTTCCCAGCCGGCCGTGCACGTGGTGGCGCTGCAGGGCCCGGGCGTGGAACGCGAGAACCGCTTCGCCGTCGATCGCGTGGACTGGCTGCGCGCCCGCGACGCGCGCGGCGACGAGTTCCCTTGCGGCATCGAAATCGTGCTGGTGGATCCGGAAGGCCGCATCGTCGCCGTGCCGCGTAGCTCGAGCGCGCGACGCCTCGCCGACCCCGCAACCGGGTTCGGCGCCGACCCCGCGTCTGACCTCGCGCCCGACGCTGCAACCAACCCAGCGCCCGGCCTCGATCCCTCGACCGATCCCGCATCGATGTTTCACGTGAAACAATCGACTCAATGTAGTGCGACAAAAGAACAAATGTTTCACGTGAAACATTCCGAGCCCGTGCCCGCCATGCCCGGCGCGTCGGGTGCTTCCCCGCGCGCGGAGATCTCCGTAGGGGCGGGCTGCTGCCCGCCCGCGGGCGCCCAGCAGGGCGCCCCTACGCAGTCTCCCGACAACGCAACGCCCGCGGCGCCCGTCGCAGCCGTCGCGCCCGCAATGCCCGCAGCGCCCGCCGCAACCGCCGCATCCGCTGCGAAGGGGGTGCGCTAGATGGGATACGTTGCCGTGCGCGGTGGCGGGAAAGCCATCGAGGAAAGCCTCAAGCTGCTGGAATACCAGCGCGTTAGCGCGTCGTCCGCCTGGGGCACCGACGAGATCGAGGGCACGTTTCCCGAACTGGTCGACCAGGTGATGGGCGAGGCCTCGCTCTATGCGCCGCGTCTGGCTGCGCTGGCGCTCAAACAGGCGCAGGGCTCGCCCGACGAGGCCGTGTTCCTGCTGCGCGCGTTCCGCTCCACGCTGGAGCGCCCCTACGTGTCGCGTCCGGTGGACACGGGCGCCATGCGCGTGAACCGCCGCGTGTCGGCCGCGTTCAAGGACGTGCCCGGCGGCCAGGTGCTGGGTGCCACGCGCGACTACAGCCACCGTCTGCTGGCGTTCGACCTGGAAACCGAGGGCGCCGAAGAGCTGGCCGAGAAGCGCGCCGAACTGGCCGCCCACTTCGAGAAGGTCGCCGAGGCCCTCGAGGCCGCGCCCGACGTTGCGCCCGCCGCTTCCCCGTGCGCGGAGATCCCCGTAGGGGCGGGCTGCTGCCCGCCTGCGGGCGCCCAGCAGGGCACCCCTACGAAGTCTCCCGACACCGCCGTGCCCGGCGCGCCCCAAACTCCCGCCACCCTTCCGCGCGTGCTGGACTACCTGCGCGCCCAAGGCCTGCTCGCGCACGTCGAAGCCGACGACGCGCCGCCGGTGGACGCCACCATGGCGCCGCTCTCGTTCCCGGCACCGCGCTCCGTGCGATTGCAGACGCTCGCGCGCGGCATGACGCAGGCCGTCGAGGCGCTGGGGTACGCCGCCATCCGCGGCTTCGGCCCTGCGCATCCCACGGTGGGCGAGCTTCGCTCCGGTCGCGTGGCCGTGGCCGTTGACCATCCGCTTGAGGCGGGCGGCGAGCAAGACGCCTACTACCTGGGTTCCGTCCCGGTGACCGAGGTGGAAAGCGTGTTCGAGAGCGAGGGCGAAAGCGATGCCGACGGCGGCACGGCGACGGCCACACGCTCCGATGGCGGCGGCCTGTCGCTGGCCATCGGCTACGGCCTGGTGTTCGGCCGCGCCGAGACGAAGGCCATCGCCATGAGCGTGCTCGACCACTGCCTGGAGCGCGGCGACAAACGGTTCCCCACCGAGGACGAGGAGTTCGTGCTGTACCACGTGGACGGCGTGGAGGCCACCGGCTTCATCTCGCACCTCAAGCTGCCCCACTATGTCACGTTCCAGTCGAAGCTGTCCAGCGTGCGCGGCACGCGTGACGAGCACAGCGAATGCGGCGAATGCGACCCGCACGGCACGCGCGTCGCGCACGACCCGCAAAGTACGCGCGACCCGCACGATCAACCCGCCGAGTCGAAGGAGGCCCGCGATGCAGCAGCGCTATAACTACGCGTTCTTCGACGAGGCGTCGAAGCGCGAGATCCGCCGCGCCCTGGTCAAAGGCGTGTCCATTCCCGGTTACCAGGTGCCCTTCGCCTCGCGCGAGATGCCCATCGGGCGCGGTTGGGGCACGGGCGGCCTGCAGATCACGTTGGCCATCATCGGTCCCGACGACACCCTCAAGGTGATCGACCAGGGCTCCGACGACAGCGTGAACGCCGTCAATATCAAGAAGCTGGTCGTCGACACCACCGACGTGGAGGTGACCGACGCCACCGAGGACGCCACGCTCATCCAGTCGCGCCACCGCATTCCCGAGCATCCGCTGGACGACGGTCAGATCCTCGTGCTGCAGGTGCCCACGCCCGAGCCGCTGCGCAGCTTCGAGCCCAGCGAGGCCGCCACGAAGCGCCTCCACGCCGAAGCCGACTACACCGGCGCGTGGCTGGAACTGTTCGACCAGATCGTGCGCTTCGATGCCACCACCACCGGCGCCGACCATCCTGTGCAGGTGTTCGGCCGCTACGTGATGGCGCCGTCGCCCATCCCGCGCTTCGACAACCTGAAGCTGAACCAGGCGCGCCACCTCACGCTGTTGGGGGCGGGCCGCGAGAAGAAGATCTACGCCGTGCCGCCCTTCACCGATGTCAAGCCGCTCGATTTCGAGGACTACCCGTTCGCGGTGGAAACCTTCGAGGGAAAGCGCTGCCGCCTGTGCGGCGCCGAGGGCGTCTACCTGGACGAGCTGGTGGACGAAGCCACCGGCGAAACCTACTACCAATGCAACGACACGAACTATTGTGCTTCGTCGGCTTGCCAGCCGACGAAGCCGGTCGACGCTGCGGCGGCTTCTGGCACCGAATCTTGCGGCTCCAAGGCCTCCTTACGTGCAGCAGCACGCTTCGTCGGCCTTTCCCCGCAATCTTCGGCACCAGAAGCCCCCTCGCTGACTCTACGAACGACCGGCAATTCTCGGAAAGGAACTTCCCATGCTTGATGCGCAACGATTCGGCGTCGACGAGGAGCCGTGCCTGTCGGTGCGCCACCTGTCGAAGCGCTTCGGCGCGGGCTGCCCGCACTGCCTTGCTCCCGCGGCGCAGCTGGAACGCAACGTATGCCCGCGTTGCGGCACGGTGCACGCCGTGCGCGACGTCAGCCTGGACGTGTTCCCGGCCGAGATCGTCGGCATCGTGGGCGAGTCGGGAAGCGGTAAGTCGTCGCTGATGAAGTGTCTGTTCTTCGACGAAGAGGCCACCGAGGGCGACGTGCGCGCCCGTCCCTTCGACGGCGGCGCGGCGAACCTGCTGCAGCTGTCGCCCCAGCATCAGCGCGCCATCCGCAACACGGTGTTCGGCATGGTGTACCAGAACCCCTACCTGGGGCTGCGCATGGATTTCTCCAGCCTGTCGAACATCGCCGAGCAGATGATCGCCGCCGGCAACCGCAACGTGGGCGCCATGCGCGTTCGCGGGGAGGAGCTGCTCGCGCGCGTGAACATCCCGCTGTCGCGCGAGGCCGAGCCGCCGCGCAACTTCTCCGGCGGCATGCAGCAGCGCGTCCAGATAGCCAAGGCGCTGTCGAACAACCCTCCCATCCTGCTGCTCGACGAGGTGACCACGGGCCTCGACCTCTCCGTGCAAGCCGCCGTGCTCGACCTCATCCAGCAGATCAGGCGCGACTTCAACGTCAGCATGCTGGTGGTCAGCCACGACCTGGGCGTCATCCGCATGCTGGCCGACCGCACGCTGGTCATGCTGGACGGCCGCGTCATCGAAAGCGGCCTGACCGACCAGATCCTGGAAGACCCCCAACACGCATACACCCAACAGCTCGTCTACTCCTTGCTCTGACGAGCAAGGAGTACGCCGACGCTGCGGGTTCTTCCGGTGTCCGATCTTGGCGCTCCAAGCCCTCGTCGCGTACCAAAGTACGCTTCCTCGGTCTTTCACGCCAATCTCGGGCACCGGAAGAACCCTCGCTGACTTACTACGCCAATATGTGACCCTTTGAAAGGAACCTGCACCATGGACACTGATTCTTGCATCATCCGCGGCGGCACGGTGGTGTGCGCCGACCGCGTGCTTCCCGACTGCGACGTCGTGGTCATCGACGGGCGCATCGCCGCCATCGAGCCGGTGGGCGCGTCCGACTTCGACGCGCAGCCCGATGCCACGATGGGCGTGCTGCCCGTGGTGGACGCGCGCGGCGCGTACGTGGCGCCCGGCCTCATCGACATCCACTCGGACTACGTGGAGAACGTGGCCTCGCCGCGCCCCAGCGTGGTCATGGACCTGTCCACGTCGCTGTACAAGGCCGACCGCGAGCTGGTGTCGCACGGCGTGACCACCATCTTCCACTCGCTGTCGGTGTACGGCGCGCACGTGTTCGACCACAAGCCCATCCGCGATTTCGGCAACGTGAGCGCCCTCATCGACCGCGTGGCCGCCCTGCGCGCGGGCGAGGAGCGCGACCACCTCATCCGCCACCGCCTGCACATGCGCGTGGAGCTGGACTCGGTGGATTTGTACGACGACATCGAGAGCTTCCTGCGCTCGGGCAAGGTGGACCTCGTGTCGTTCATGGACCACACGCCGGGGCAGGGCCAGTACCGCGACCTGCTGGTGTTCGGCGACACGCTGAAGGGCTACCGCGACGTCAGCGACGAGGACGTGCGCGACATCGTGCGTCAGCAGCAGGAGAGCCAGAAGCTCACGTACGCCCAGATCACAGCACTGGCGGCCGTGGCGCGCGAGCGCGGCGTGTCCATCGCCTCGCACGACGACGACAGCGAGGACAAGCTGGCGTTCATGGACGGCCTCGAGGCCACTATCTCCGAGTTCCCCATCTCGCTGGACATCGCGCGGGCGGCGCGGGCGCGCGGCATGCACACCATCGCAGGCGCGCCGAACGTGATGTTGGGCCACAGCCACTCGGGCAACCTCAGCGCGCGCGAGGCCGTGCAGGCCGGCGCCATCGACGTGCTGTGCAGCGACTACTACCCGGCGGCGCTGCTGGACGCGGTGTTCACGCTGCGCGATCAGTGCGGGCTCGACATCGCGAAAGCGTTCGCGCTGGTCACTATCAACCCGGCGAAGGCCGCGGGCATCGCCGACGAGGTGGGCTCCATCGCGGTGGGCAAGCGCGCCGACGTGCTGCTGGTGCGCGAGATCTCCTGCGGCGAAGGCGAAGGCTCGGGCGAGCACCCGGGCGCAAGGCCGGACGGTCGCGTCGCGCGCACGATGCCCGTGGTCACGCGCGCGTTCGTGGGCGGCCGCTCGGTGTTCCGCTCGCACTATCCCGACCAGCCGCTCGGCTACGGGCGCGACACCGAGCAGCTCGTCTCGCTCGACCAGCTGACCCGCCCTCTGGCCAAGGCGGTGTAGCATGGCGCTCCTCCGAATCGACGGCCTGTCCAAAACCTTCCTGCTCCATCGCGTGAACCGGCGCGTGCAAGGGTGCCAGGACATCGACTTCGCCATCGAACCGGGCCAGTTCGTGGGCATCACGGGGCGCAGCGGCAGCGGCAAGTCCACCATCCTGCGCTGCATCTGGCGCACAAACCTGCCCGAGCGCGGCCGCATTCTGTACGACTCGCAGCGCTTCGGCATGCTGGACCTGGCCCAGGCCACGCAGCGCCAGATGCTGTACCTGCGCGCCTACGAGCTGGGCTACGTCTCCCAGTTCCTCAACGCCCTGCCGCGCCAAACCGCCTACGACATCGTGCTGAAAAGCGCGTTGGAAGCGTACGGCGCCGACGAGCGCTCCCGCGCCGAAGAGGAGACCGAGCGCATGCTGCGCCACTTCGATCTGGACGAAGGCCTGTGGGAGCTGTACCCCCGCACGTTCTCGGGCGGCGAGAAGCTGCGCCTCAACATCGCCGCCGCCATGATCAAGCGCCCGCGCCTGCTGCTGCTCGACGAGCCCACGGCCTCGCTCGACAACGCGTCGAAGCTCAAGGTGCGCTCCCTCATCGAGCAGCTGAAAGCCGAAGGCACCACGATGCTCGGCATCTTCCACGACCTCGAATTCATGGAAGGCTTGTGCGATCATGAGTTCAACATGCAGGAGGGGATGATGGCGTGACGAGGATGCATCGCCCGTGCCCGACGCCGTGCGGTCGCGAGCAGGAAAGGGTGGCGCGCAAGAGAACGGATGTTTCACGTGAAGCATCCGGAGGCGGCGAAGGAGCCCCTTGCGGCGACGACCTTCGTGGCGGCGGCGCCTTGCGCGGTCGCGCAACGTCGTCCCAATGGCAAAAAGCATTCGAATTCGGAATCTCGAGCTGTCTTTTCGCGGCGCAGGAAAGCGGAGCGCTGGCAAAACGCCTGGTCGTGGAAAACCATGCCCCGACTTCTCGCATAGTCCAACCCTATGAGGCGGGCACGCCTTCCGAATTCGATGCTTTTTTGCCATTCCGAGCCGTATTCCGTACCGCGAAAGGGGTATTGTGATCGAAGATCTTCACGTGCATTCGACGATGTCCGATGGATCGGACACGTTCGAGCAGGTGCTCGAACAGGCGGCGCAGCGAGGCGTCGAGCGCCTGGCGTTCACGAACCACGACACCACTGCCGGGCTGACCGCCGCTCGCGAGCTGGGCGAGCGCCTGGGCGTGCAGGTGGTGGGCGGCATCGAGGTGAGCGCCTACGACTTCGAGCGCGGCCGCAAGGTGCACATCCTGGGGCTGGGCGTCGAGGAGGGCGCGCCCGCGCTGGCCGCCCTGTGCGGGTCCACGCTTGAGCGCCGTCACGCGAACTCGCTGTGGCAGCTGGACCGGTTGGTGGAAGCGGGCTACGAGGTGGACGTAGAGCGCGCGCTTGAGCTGGGCCGCGCGTCAACGTGCCTGTACAAGCAGCACCTCATGGCCGCGCTCACCAGCGAGCCGTACCCCAGCGCCGCCTACCGCACGCTGTATCGCAGCCTGTTCAAGAACGGCGGCATCTGCGACCGCGACATCGACTACGTGGACGCGCGCGACGCCGTGCGGGTCGTCGTGGAGGACGGCGGGCTGGCGGTGCTCGCGCATCCCGGCCAGCTTGACAGCTACGATCTGCTTCCCGACCTGGTGGAATGCGGTCTCGGCGGCATCGAGCGCTTCCATCCCGACCACACCTTGGCAGATCACGCTCGCTGCGCCGAGCTTGCCGTTCGCTACCGTCTCGTCTGCACGGGCGGTTCCGATTACCACGGGAAGTTCGGCAGGGTTCCCCACGTGGGGTTTCGCGTTCCGGCGTAGATTGCGCGAACCTTCCGGAGCGCTAGGGCGCGTGCCGTTGCGTGCGCAGGCCCGCCGAATCGGCCTGGGAGGCCGCGTTGCGCACCGACCGCTCCGTCCCCGCGATCGCCCGCTCCGCATCGACGCGGCCGCGCCCTGCGCCCCGCGATCGCGACCTCGTACGGGCGGGGGTTCGCGCGCTTTGGCGGTTGTACGCCGTCCGTCGACGCGCTACACTGGTCGCCATGACGCGCGACCCCTCATCGACTTCGCCGAACGCCCCTGATCCGAGGGGCGTTTTTTCGCGCGCCCGCATCGCTTCGGCCTGCCTGCGCTTCTCGCGGACCCACGCGGTGCTGCTCGTGTCGGCGCTCGCCGCGGCGGCCACCATGCTGGTCGTGCCGCCCGACGCCTCCTATCTGGGCTACTTCGATCTTAAAACGCTCGCTTGCCTGTTCGGCATCCTCGCGCTTGTCGGTGCGCTGCGCAACGCGGGCGTGTTCGAAGCAACGGCTCGCGCGATGGTGGCGCGTTTCTCCACCTGCCGCGCGGCCGTCGCGGCCATCGTGGGCATCACGCTGGTGCTGTCGATGATCGCCACGAACGACATGGCTCTCATCATGATGCTGCCCCTCTGTGCGGCGACTTTGCTCAAAGCGGGGTGGGAACGCGCGCTTCCCTTCGCGTTCATCATGCAGAGCCTGGCGGCGAATCTCGGCGGCATGATCGTGCCGTTCGGAAACCCGCAGAACCTCTACCTGTTCGAGCGGTTCGACATCCCGCTGACGGACTTCCTTGCTACCATGGCGTTGCCCTTTGCCGTGTCGGTGCTGCTCATCGGCCTGAGCTGCGCCCTGTTCGCGAAGCCGACGCCCCGCGCTTCCGAAGGGCGGCCTGCGGAGGGGCGGCACCTCGCGCGATCCGACGTCGCCCCTGTCGACCGTCGTCGCGCCATCGCGTTCGGCGCGCTGCTTCTGGTGGTCATCGCCTCGGTGTTTCGCCTGGTTCCGTATCCGGTTTCGCTCGTCGCCGTGGTAGCCGGCTTGCTCGTGCTCGACCGTCGCGCCCTGCGCTCGGTGGACTTCGGGCTGCTGCTCACCTTCGTCTGCTTCTTCGTGTTCGCGGGCAATATGGCGCGCATCCCCTCGGTCGAAGCGGTGTTGTCCCAGGCGATGGCCGATAACGCGCTGCTGGCCAGCGCGGCCGCCAGCCAGATCGTCAGCAACGTGCCGGCCGCGGTGTTGCTGTCGCATTTCACCGACAGCTATCAGGCGCTGCTCGTGGGCGTGAACATCGGCGGCGCGGGCACGCTGGTGGCATCGCTGGCCAGCCTCATCACGTTCAACCAGTATCGTGCCGTGCGTGCTGCGCTCGGGCGCCGTCCCGAATTGGCGCGCCAAACGGCGAGCGGCTTCGTCGCGCGCTTCACGGCTTTCAATTTCGCGTTTCTCGCGGTGCTGTATGCTGTGTGCGCCGTATGCGGATAGCCGCTCCATCGCTCTAGCGCGCTAAACCGCACGGCCCTCCGAAACGACCGCTCGGGGGCCATCACGCTCAACTAACCCTTCTCTTGGCGCTTAGACCTTTGATAAAGAGCGTCCGGGGCCGTATAGTAGTGCGACTGCATCATACTTATAGTGTTCGAGAAAAGCGGATGCAGTGGAAAGGGGAGGAACATGAATATCAAGAAATGGGGCGCGCTCGTCGCCGCAGGCGCGTTGGCCGCGTCGCTCGCGCTGTTCGGCTGCTCGTCCGGAGATCAGGGAACCACTACCAGCAGCACCAGCGGGAACGATGCGGGCTACACGTTGGTCAACGACGGCAAGCTGACGGTGGCGGCGTCGCTCGACTTCCCGCCGTTCGAGAATCTCAACGGCGACAAGCCCGAAGGCTTCGCGGTGGACCTCATGACCTTGCTGGCGGAAGAGATGGGTCTCGAGTGCGAGTATCTGCCGTCCACCAAGTTCGACACCATCGTGCCGCTCATCCAGACCGGCGGCAAGGCTGACGTCGGCGTGTCTTCGTTCACCATCACCGACAAGCGCCTGCAGCAGGTGGATTTCACCGATCCGTACTGCAACGTGAACCAGAGCATCACCGTGCGCAGCGATTCGGGCATCACCGACGTCGCCCAGCTTGAGGGCAAGAAGATCGGAGCCCAAAGCGGCACGACCGGCTACGAGTGGGCTGCCGAGAATATCAAAGATGCCGAGGTTACCGGTTACGACGAGATGACGGCTGTGTTCGCCGCGCTCGACTCCGGCCAGATCGATGCCGTGTCCGTGGACTTGCCGGTGGCGAACTACTACGTGAGGTCGTACTCGGACTGCCAGGTGATCAAGGAGATTCCCACGGGCGAGCAGTATGCCGTCACAGTGAGCAAGGAGAACCCCGAGCTCACGAAGGCGCTGAACAAAGCGCTGCAGGCCGTGCATGACAACGGCAAGTACGACGAACTTGCCGCCAAGTGGCTTCAGTAAATCAACCAGCGTGACATCATGAGTATCGTTCGATGCACGCGGATGCACCTGGCAAGTGCCGCAGCGCTTTTGGCCGCTGCGGCACTTGCCGTGCTGTTCGCGTTTCCGCTGAGCGCTCAGGCGATGGAGGTTGAGCGATGGACTGCCCAGCCCAACGACGACGCGCTCGAAAAGGTCATGGGCGCCACGCCCACGCGCGTCACGTGGCAAGGGCAGACCGCCGAAGACGAATCGCTGTCGGCGTTGGCTATCGATCTGCCCGAGGGCTCGTCCGTCGACGCCGAGAACGTCAAGGTTACCGTCATGAACGGTCTCGATCGCCTCGACGTCGCCTCGAAGGTGCAGGTTGACGGCGGATCGCTGGTCACGGTGACGTTCCCCGAGGCCACGCCTGCCGGCTCTCTTGTCATGGTGGAGTGCAACCGCACGCTTTTGCCGGGCGATGGGGGAACCTTCGGCCTGACGGGAAGCTATACCACGGCGGACGGGCAGACGCTCGACATGCCTGCCACCGACAAGACGTTCGACGTGGTCAGCACGTCTCCGGCCGAGCAATTGTCCACCTGGCTCGGCATGCAGGATTGGGTGAAGGCGTGGAACTCCAACAAGTTCCTCCACCTGTTCTTCGACCCCAGCATCATCGTCACCTCGGTGCCGGTGGTGTTCAGCGGATGGCTTATCGCCATCGCGCTCGTCATCGTCAGCTTTCCGCTGGCCATTCCCATCGGCCTTCTGTGGTCGTTCATGCGCATGGCGAAAAGCCGTGTCCCGCGCGCTCTGGGCGCTACGTACATCAACATCGTGCGCGGTACGCCGCTGTTTCTGCAGATATACATCGCGTTTTTCGGTTTGCCGCTGCTCGGCATTAAAATGGATCTGTTCGTGTTGGGCGCAATCGTCCTCGTGCTGAACTCCAGCGCGTACCTGGCGGAGATATTCCGCGCGGGCATTCAGTCCATCAACGGCGGCCAGTTCGAAGCTGCGCGCTCCTTGGGCATGAATGGCGCGCAGACGATGTTCTACGTTATCATCCCGCAGACCGTGCGGCGCGTGATCCCCACGATGACGAGTGAGTTCATCCTCATGTACAAGGACACGTCGCTGTTGGCCGCCGTAGGCGTCATGGAGATCATGATGTACGCGAAAACCATCACGGCCGCTACGGGCAACGTGACGCCGTACATCGTGGCCGCCGGCTTCTACCTTATCGTGACCATTCCCATGACGAAGCTCATCAACTCGATGGAGCAGCGCATGGCGGGCGGCCGCAAGAAGCGTAAGAAGGGCGTGACCATCACGTCGGAAGAGGCCGTGCTGCCCGACTCCGATGCGGCCGTGTCCAAGAGCCTGCGCATGTCCGAGACGCTGGCCGGCTCCAACCATATCAGCCATTAAGGAGGTGCGGATATGAGCGAAGAAAGCACAAATGCAGCTGACGTGCGCGTCGGCGAGCCGGTGGTCCGCATCGAGGGGCTGCGCAAATCGTTCGGCGACAACGTGGTGCTGCGCGGGATCGACCTTGAGGTGCAACGCGGCGAAGTGGTGGTCATCCTGGGTCCGTCGGGTTCGGGCAAGTCGACGCTGCTGCGCTGCGTGAACTTGCTGGAAACGCCCACGGACGGGCGCATCTTCTTCGAAGACACCGAGATCACCGCGAAGAAGACCGACATCAACAAGGTGCGCGCCAAAGTGGGCATGGTGTTCCAGAACTTCAACCTGTTCCCGCACCTCACGGCCAAGAAGAACGTGATGCTGGCGCAGCAGAAGGTGCTGCATCGCGCCAAGGAGGAGGCCGAGAAGGTCGCCGTCGAGCAGCTGACCCGCGTGGGCCTGGCCGACCGCGTGGACTACAAGCCCTCCGAGCTGTCGGGCGGCCAGCAGCAGCGCGTGGCCATCGCCCGCGCGCTTGCCATGGACCCGCACGTCATGCTGTTCGACGAGGCCACCAGCGCGCTGGACCCCGAACTCGTGCGCGACGTGCTGGGCGTCATGAAAGGCCTGGCGAAGGGCGGCATGACCATGATCGTGGTCACCCACGAGATGGGCTTCGCCCGCGACGTGGCCGACCGCGTCATCTTCATGGACGGCGGCTTCATCGTGGAGCAGGGCACGCCCGAAGAGGTGTTCGACCACCCCAAGTCCGATCGGACGAAAGACTTCCTGGGCCACATCTCATAGTTCCCGCCGCGCCCCGCCCCAGCGGGGCGCGCCCACATCCAAGCGACCGGCGCTCCGCTCAGGATGACGGCTTGCCATGGGCGACAGTCTATCCGTACAGATGTTTCACGTGAAACATCTTCGTCGGCACTTCATAGCCCCGCCGCGCCCCGCCGACCAACCGACCCGGCGGGGCGCGGCGGGGGTCTGCGTTGCACAGTTTTGCACGATATGTTGCGTCTCAAGCGCTTTCGGACGCCCTCGCGCTCCTCCGGGCGCACTTCTCGCGAGCGTTTTACCAGGTCGCGCGAAATCGGGGTTCGAGCGGTTCGGGTCGAACGCAGCATATCGCGCAAAACTGTGCAACGCGGACCCCGCACCCCCTCCCCCTCGCCCGCCCCCCTCCCGCCGGCCAACCCCCGCCGGCTAGCCCCCGCTCGCACCCTCCCCGCCGGCTAGCCCCCGCTTCGCTCCCCGTCAATTCGTCCAAAAATGTTATTCGTCCAATAACATTTTTTCTACAAATGATGGTATAATGCGCCCCATAGACATCTGTCGGTACAGACGAGAGTAAGGGGGTGTGCGATGGATATCTTCTCCGATCCTGTGCTTCTGGCGCGTTTGCAGTTCGCTTGCACGGCGGCGTATCACTTCATTTTCGTGCCGTTGACCATCGGTTTGGGACTTATCCTTGCCATCAACGAAACACGGTACTACCGTTCCCGCGACCCGAAGGACGCGGCTGCCACCAAGTTCTGGGTGAAGATCTTCACCGCGACGTTCGTGTTAGGCTTGGCCACGGGCATCACGATGGAGTTCTCCTTCGGAACGAACTGGGCGGATTACTCGAGGTTCGTCGGCGACATCTTCGGTGCGCCGCTGGCCGCCGAGGCGCTGCTCGCGTTCTTCCTGGAGTCCACGTTCTTGGGCGTGCTGCTGTTCGGGCGCAAGCGCGTGTCGCCGAAGTTCTACATGGTGTCGGCCTGGCTCGTGTGGTTCGGCTCGGCTCTGTCGGCCCTGTGGATCCTCATCGCGAACTCGTGGATGCAGACCCCGGCCGGCGCGGAGCTGTCCGCCGACGGCTCGAAGGCCGTCATCACCGACTTCCTGACCGCGGCGATGAACCCGTCGGTATGGCCGCGCTACTCGCACACCATCGTGGCCGTGCTCATCATGGGCGCGTTCGTGGCCATGGCCGTTTCCGCGTGGTACCTCATCAAGAACCGCCACAAGGAATTCGCCATGAAGACGATGAAGCTGGGCGCCGTGGTGGGCATCGTGGTCAGCTGCGTCATGCTGGTCACGGCTCATTCCTCCGCCGTCACCGTCGCCGAGGAGCAGCCCACGAAGCTTGCCATGATGGAGGGCATGTACGACTCCGAGGTGCCTCCTCTGTACGCGTTCGGGTGGGTTGACGAGGAGAACCAGAAGGTCATCACCCCGTTCTCCATCCCGGGTGGCACGAGCTTCCTTGCAACCGGCACCTGGGACACCGAGTACGAGGGCCTCAACCAGCTGGCCGCTTCCGCCGAGTACGGTGCTCTCGATCCCGAAACCGCGCCGGTGAACTTCGTGTTCCAGACGTACCACCTCATGGTTGCCATGTACGGCCTCATCATGCTCACCGTTATCCTGGCGCTCGTATTCACGCTGCGCGGCGGCAAGATCCAGAACATGAAGTGGTTGCAGCGCCTGGTGCTCATCTCGCCGGTGTTCCCGCTCATCGCCATTCAGGCGGGCTGGTTCACGGCCGAAGTCGGCCGCCAGCCGTGGGTGGTGTACCCGTCCGCAACCAGCCCCGAAGGCGTCAGCCTGCTCACGAACGAGGGCGTCTCGCAGTCGGTGTCCGCTCCCGAGCTGGTGATCACGATGGTGCTGTTCCTGGTGGTGTACGCGTTCCTCATGGTCGCGTGGGCTCGCACGATGGGTCGCTTCATCAAGGAAGGGCCGGTTGCAGAGCATGAGCCTGCGTTGGAGGGCGCCGCTGCGGGCAAGACCCCGAAGGGCAAAGCAGCCCCCTCGTTCGGCGACGACCTCGCGAAGGAAGGTGAGTAGTCATGGAAATCACGTTCTTCCAGGGGCTTTGGTTCCTCCTGATCTTCGTGTTGATCGCCGGCTATTTCGTGCTCGACGGTTTCGACCTGGGCGCGGGCGTGCTGTACCCCTTCGTGGCGAAGGGCGATGAAGAAAAGGCCGTTGTGCGCACGAGCATCGGCCCGGTGTGGGACGGCAACGAGGTGTGGCTGCTCACCGCAGGCGGCGCGCTGTTCGCGGCGTTCCCGGCGGCATACGCCACCACGTTCTCCGGGTTCTATCTGGCGGTCATGCTGGTGCTGTTCGGCCTGATCGTGCGTGCTGTTTCGCTGGAATACCGCGGCATCGACCACAAGTGGGCGAAGGTGTGGGACGGCTGCTTCTTCGTGGGCTCGCTGCTGCCGGCGCTGCTGCTGGGCGTTGCCGTGGGCAACATCTACGCGGGCATCCCCATGAGCGCCAACGGCGACTACACGGGCATTCCGCTGCTGGGCCTCATCACCCCGTTCACGCTGCTGTGCGGCCTGCTGGGCCTGTCGATGTTCCTGGCGCAAGGGGCGTCCTGGCTGGCGCTCAAGGCGCCGAAGCCTAGCGACCTGCAGGCGCGCGCCGCGAAGCTGCGCTTCCCGCTGCAGATCGTGTCGCTGGTGCTGTTCGTCGCGGTGACCGCCTATGCTCTGCTGGGCATTCAGCCGGCAATGGATCCCCTGCTGGGAGCGGTTCGCTGGTTGCTGGCCGCCCTGTTCGTGGTTGCCATCGTCGCCTCCGTGTTCTTCGCGAAGAGCAAGGACTGCGACCTGGGCGCCTTCATCGCCCAGTCGGGCGCGGCGGCGCTGCTGGTGCTGCTGCTGGCCGCTTCGATGTTCCCGAACTTCGTGGTTGCTTCGGCCGATAGCGTCGGCCCGGCCATCACGGCCATGAGCGCCGCGTCGTCCGAGCTCACGTTGATGTGGATGACCATCATCACGTGCGTGGGCCTGCCGCTGGTGCTGGTCTATCACGTCATCATCTACCGCACGTTCCGCGGTCGTGTGAAGGAAGAGGATCTGGCGCACTACTAGAGCGGATGCCGTTCCTTGCATAGAAGCGAACTGCCAGGAGCCGTCGGAAATCCGACGGCTCCTTTGCTATACTGTCGGAAACCGCACCTGAAAGGGGATTTTCCATGGATGAGCAGACCGCGCCGCAGCCGCCCGTACCGCCGCAGCCGCCCGTACCGCCCACCGTTTCCGCGCCGCCCGGTTCTCCGGCGCAACCGACGCAGCCGATGCCGCAGTCCGCGCAAGCGCCCGGATCCGCGCCTTACGGTCAGCAGCCGGGCCAGCCCTTCGGCCAGCAGCCTGCAGGCTACTATCAACCGGTTCCTCCGCAATCCAACGGCAAGGCCGTCGGCGCTCTCGTGTGCGGCATTCTGGCCATCTTGTTCTCGGCTTCTATTCTGTTCGGAATCGCGCTGGGTATCGTCGCCATCGTGCTGGCCGGCCAAGCCGTTAAGCAGGCGGGCAGGGACGGTAAGGCGACCGGTGGCAAGGTGTGCGGCATCGTCGGCATCGTGCTTTCGGTGCTGGCGTTCGTCTTGTACGTGGTTATCGGGGTTGGCGTGCTCGCCTTCGTGGTCGGTGCGTCCGACGAATACGATCGCACGTACTCGTTGGAAAGTTCCGACCTGTCGTCCATCACGCAGGGCGACCAGCAGATGGAAGCGGCGGCGTCTGAGAAGCTCGACCTGCTGAAGAGCAAGGATGCTGTGCTTATGCGGAAGATCGCCGACCAAGCCGACGAGCAGCTGGCCGACGCGACGGGATACAGCCTCACCGACTTGGGCATCGACCCCTTGACGTTCGTCGAGTGGATGCTGGTCGACTTCGACTATAAGCTCGACGGCGCCTACGATAACGGCGACGGCACGGGCACCGTGTATGCCGATGTGACGCTGCGCGATTCTATGGCCTTCGCCACCACGTTCATGGAAGACGCGCAAGCCGCCATCGACGCCGGCGACTTGCAGTCCCTCGACGAGGCCGGCGCGAAGGTGCTTCTCGGCGAGCTCTACCAGGCTGCAATGGACAAGACCACCGCCATGACCACGGATTACGTAAGCTTGGAGGTGGTCAAGAACGGCGATTCCTGGCAGGTTGACGAAGACTCCTGGGGCGACGAGCTAGATTACCTTTTCGGCCTATAAAGAATCGATTCGGCTTCACGGTTTCCGCCGTGCCCCGTATCGCACGGGGCACGGCAGTCGTCGCAACGAAAGAAGGCGCGCATCATGCGCGCCTTCTTGCTTGATGCGGGGGAGGGGAGCTAGGCCAGCTTCTGGCCCAGCTCCTTGGCGGCGGCCGCCTTGTCGAAGTTGCCGCCGGTCTTCTGGGTGAGGGCGCCCATGACGCGACCCATGTCCTTCTTGGAGGACGCGCCCGTCTCGGTCAGCACCTCGTCGATGAGCGCGGCCAGCTCGTCGCCCGACACCTGCTTGGGCAGGTAGCTTTCCAGGATGGCCACCTGGGCGGTCAGGGTGTCGGTGCGTTCCTGATCGTTGCCGGCCTTGATGGAGCCGTCCAGCGTCTCCTTCGTCTGCTTGATCAGGCGCTTCAGCATGGCGTCCACGTCCGCGTCCGTGATGTCGCGGCGCTCGTTCACCTCGATGTTCTTGATCTCGCCGTGCACCTGGCGCAGGATGGACAACTTCGGCTTGTCCTTTGCTCTCATCGCATTTTTGATCTCGTCTTGCAGCTCGTCATAGCGCATGGGAACCTCGTTTCGCTCGCAGTTTGCTGTCCTGAGTATACTGCACCGTGAAACCCCGCCCAACCCAAACGGATGTTTCACGTGAAACATCCGGAATCGTTCGGCTCTGCGGTGCGTCGTGCTGGCATGCTTGCGCGAAAGCCGCCTTCCCAACGCCCGTCGATTCCGCGGCCGCGCCGAGAAGCCTGTTCCCGCGTAGCGCATCGCGTTAGACGATGCGCCGACGCTCTGCAATTCTGTGTTGATGCGGCTCCTGGTGACGTTGCGTCGCTCTGGTATGATGAAGCAAGCATATCGACATCGACCAGAAGGACTCGCATGAAAGACTTGCCGGCGCACCAACTCGATCCGAAGGTCAAAACGGTCTGGCGCATCAACGACGCCATTTGGCTTACCGTGGTATTCCTCTGCTGCTTCGTTCCATTCGCCATCGCTGCAATGGTGGATCCGGCGACGTGGATGTTCGTCGTCCTGGTCGCCGTCGCCGTTGCGTACGCAGCTTGCTTGATCGTGTGGTTGATCGTGCTGCCGCCCATCCGCTTCATGCGCTGGCGCTACGAGCTTTCCAGCGACTACCTCGATATCGCGAAGGGAATCGTGTGGCGCAAGCGTTTCGTCATCCCCTTCATCCGCGTGCAGAACACCGACACGCGCCAGGGTCCCATCTTACGTGCGTTCGGCCTGTCCAGCGTGACGGTGGCCACGGCGGCCGGCGAGCATGAGATCCCCGGCCTCGGCGCCGACGTCGCCGAGCAGCTGCGCGATCGCGCGGCCGAGCTTGCGCGCCTGGCCCAGGAGGACGTGTGATGACGGACTATCGCCAACCGCCCCAACCTCCGCAGCCCCAGCCTCGGCCCGCTGCGCCCCAACCCCAGCCTGCTGCGCCGCAGCCTGAAGGGCCGCGGGGGAGCCATGTCCATCATAGCTATATCTGGTTGGGCAGTCTGCGCACGGCGTTCATGCTGCTGGCCATCGTGGTCTTCTCCTCGTTCTCGGCTATCATCGGCGCCATCTCCGAGGGCGAAGCCATCACGCGCGGCGACATCCCCATGCTTTTCATCGTCATCGGATCCGTGATCGCCGGTATCGTCGTGCTGGTGGCGCTTGTGGCGGTCTACCAGGTGATCTCGTACAAGCATCTGTACTACGAGCTAGGGCCCGAGGAATTCAACCTGTATTCGGGCATACTCAACAAGAAGCGCGTGCATGTGCCCTACCAGCGCATCCAGTCCGTCGACCAGCACGCCACGCTCATCCAGCGCATCTTCGGCGTGTGCAGCGTCAGCATCGACACGGCGGGCGGCGCGGCGAACAAGGCCGTCATCGTGCCGTATGTGCAGAAGACGCAAGCTGAGGAGCTGCGCCGCGAGCTGTTCGCGCGCAAGCAGTACGCCGTAGCCGTGCGCAACGGTGCCGCGCCCGATGCCGCCGTTGCGGCGATGGCCTCTGCAGCGGGCGTTCCCGCGCAAGCCTTGCACGAGGGCGCCAATGTGCTGGACGCTCCCGCCGAGATCTGGCAGGACGTGCGCGGCGTGTTCGGTGGCGCCGCGGTGGATACGGGCCGCGTGACCTACGAGTACGGCATGTCCAACAAGGAGCTCGTGTTCACCGGCCTGTCGAACAACACGGCGTTCTTCGTCGTGGTTGTCGGCATCGTCGGCGCCGTTTCCCAGTTCATGGGTCAGATGGCGCCCATCCTCTCCGGTTCGATGGAGCCGCTCGTTGGCAACGTTGTAGCCACGAGCGTTCGGCTGTTCGGGGGCAGCCTCATCGCCGCGGGCGTGGCGACCTTCCTCGCTGCGTCGCTCGTGTTGTGGCTGCTGTCTGCCATCGGCGCTTGCGTCTCGTACGGCGGCTTCCGCGCATGTCGCCGCGACAACCGCATCGAAGTCGAGCACGGCCTGCTGCAGCACCGCTTCCAGGGCGTCGACGTCGACCGCGTGCAGTCGGTGATGGTGAAGCAGAGCTTCATCCGCCGTCTGCTTGGCTACTGCGAGCTGTCGCTGGGCAAGATCGATGCGGCGGCTGAAAACTCCGACGACCAGCAGAAAGGCCTCAGCCAGCAAGGGCTCGTGATCCATCCCTTCGTGAAGATGTCCCGCGTGCCCGAGATTCTCGCGGGCATCGTTCCCGAGTTCGCCGACGTTCCCACCGAGAACATCCCGGTGGCGCCCGTGGGGCTGCGTCGCGCCCTCATCCGCCGATGCATCATCCAGGGGACGGGCTTCTGGTTGGCCGTCCTCGTGGCGGCAGGGCAGATCGCGGTGAACCTCCTGGCGGATCCGGCCGTGCCTGACGGAGCCATGACGTTGTTCTTCGTCAACAACGGCGCGCTGTTCGGCTATGCGCTTGCGGTCGTGCTGCTCGTTCTCGACGCGGTAGGAGCCGTGCTGTGGTTCCGTGGCTCGGGGTTTGCGTACAACGAGCGTTTCATGCAGGTGAGCAACGGCGGGTTCGCTCGCGAGACCATCAGCTTCCCGCGCAAAAAGATACAGTTCGGTTACACGAAGACGAATCCTTTTCAACGCAATGCCGGCACCGCTACGGTCAACGCGCGCACTGCAGCAGGGGTTGGAGGCACTACCATCAGGCTTATCGATGCCCGAGAGGATGATGCCCGTGCGTGGCTTGCTTGGCTCAAGCCCCACGGAAATGTGATACAGTAGCACCATGAACGCATCAACTACATCCGACGCCAAAGGCGCTCGAAGTACCGGCTCCGGCCGCAGTGCCGAGAGCCCTTCTTCGGTCGTGCCCGAAACAGAGCACCGGCCCGCTCCCGGTTGGACGCCTTCGCAATTCAAGCCGAACGACTACGCCAGCATGCACGCGCTGCGCAACGAGGTGTCGCATACGTCGGCCAGCGCCACGAACAAAGCTCGCGACATCCGCGAGTACACGCTGGGGGAGGAGATCGCGAACTCCGTCACCCATGGCTTGGGGGCGCTGTTGGCCATTGCGGCCATCCCCATCCTCGTGGTGCGCGCGCTCGACGACGGAGGCGGCATCTACCTGTTCGCCGCGCTCGTGTACACCCTCACGATGCTGCTGGAATATACCATGTCCACGCTGTACCATGCCATCGCGGTAGACCGTGCGAAGCGCGTGTTCAAGGTGCTCGACCATAGTTGCATCTACCTGTTCATCGCCGGATCCTACACCCCGTTCTGCCTGATCTCGCTTGCCGATTCCGGCGGCGTGTGGCTGTGCGCCTTCGTGTGGCTGGTTGCGTTGGCGGGCGTTGCCTGCGAGGCGTTCTGGGTGTTTCGTCCGCGCTGGGTGTCGGCCGTGCTGTATCTTCTCATGGGCTGGTGCGTCATCTGGTTCCTCCCTGCGCTCATCGAGGCCATCCCCGGGCCGGGCCTGTGGCTGCTCGTGGGCGGCGGCATCTGCTACTCCATCGGGTGCATCTTCTACGTGTTGAAGAAGGTGCCGTACATGCATTCCCTGTTCCATCTCTGGGTACTCGCCGGAAGCGTTCTGCAGTTTCTGGCCATCTTCTTGTACGTTATGTAAGCGGTCGCGTGCATAAGCGCGCGGGCATGACAGCCCCACGGATGCCGCGAGGACGCAGCGCGAAAGCGCCTCTCCGCGCGGCCAAAGCGCAGAGGTTGCGCATCGTCCGCTTGTCGAAGGAGTTGCAGAAGTACCATGGATATTTGGATTAGCATCGTCGTCACGTTCGTGCTGGTGCTGGTGAACGGCTATTTCTCGATGTCGGAGATGGCGTTGGTGAACGCGCGCCACGTACTGCTGCAGCACGATGCCGACGAGGGCGATAAAAGCGCCCAACGCGCGCTGGGTCTGGCCGCCGATTCGGGGCAGTTCCTGGCCACCATCCAGGTGGCCATCACGCTCGTCGGGTTCTTCGCCTCCGCGGCTGCCGCCACGAACCTCTCCGATCCGCTGGCGCAGTGGCTGTCCGGCTTCAACATCGGGTGGCTTTCCGTTATCGCGCCCGGTTTGGCCCCCGTGGTCATCACGCTCATCGTGTCATACCTCAGCATCGTGGTGGGCGAGCTGGTGCCGAAGCGCATCGCGCTGGCCGATGCCGAGCGCGTCAGCAAGATGGTGGCCGGACCGCTCATGGTGTTCCAGAAAATCGCTTCGCCTTTGGTGGCGTTGACCTCGGCGTCCGCGAACGGGCTGTCGCGCCTGTTCGGCATCAAGAACGCCGACGAGCGCCAGAACGTGTCCGAAGAAGAGATCAAGTACATGGTCACGGACAACGACGAGCTGCTCGAGGACGAGAAGCGCATGATCCACGACATCCTCGATTTGGGCGACATGACCGTGCACGAGATCATGACGCCGCGCGTGGACGTGATGTTCGCGGAAGACACCGACACGGTGCGCCAGACGGTGGAGCGCATGCGCGGCACGGGCTACTCGCGTCTGCCGGTGTATCACGAGGACATCGACCGCATCGTGGGCATCGTCCACTTCAAGGACCTCGTGGCGCCGCTCATGGACGGCAAGGAGCACGAGCCGGTGGCCGAGTACGCCTACGAGGCCATGTTCGTGCCCGAGACGAAGGATCTGTTCCCGCTGCTCGCCGAGATGCAAACGAATCGTCAACAGATGGCTATCGTCGTTGACGAGTACGGTGGCACCGATGGTTTAATTACCGTTGAGGACATCGTAGAGGAGGTCGTCGGCGAGATCGTGGACGAGACGGATCGAGAGAATCCGTTCATCGAGCAGGAAAGCGAGAACGTCTGGGTGGTCGACGGGCGATTCCCCGTCGAAGATGCCGCAGAGCTTGGATGGCCGGTGGAGGATTCGGCCGACTACGAGACCATCGCGGGCTGGCTCATGAGCATGCTCGACTCGGTGCCCCAGGTGGGCGAGGAACTTGCGTTCGACGGATACCGCTTCAAGATTCAGGCTATGCGCCGCCGTCGCATTTCGACGGTGCGCGTGGAACGACTGGACGATCCCTCCCCATCATGCGTGGACGCTGTCGAGGCGATCGACCGGGAGGAAGCGTGACGAGTGAAAAACGGCTGCTCCGTTCGCGAAAGGCGCTCATAGGCGGCGTCTGCGCGGGCGTGGCCGATTATTTCAACGTCGATCCTGTCATCGTCCGTATCATCATGGTGGTGTTCACCCTGGCCTCGGGCGGGCTGCTGGGCATCGCATACATCCTGCTGTGGATCGTGCTGCCGCTCGAACCGAAGGAGGAGGCGCCGCTCGACGTGCACCCCCAGTCGGTGCATTCCGAGACGTACGGGACGTTCGAATTCGGCGGCACCCCGCGCAAAACCGAGTCGGGGGCGCAAAATGCGCCCAATCCCGCGCAAGCGGCCGGTTGGCGCTATGCGCATCCCCCGTACGCCTCGGCCGCTCATGTGCCGCCCGAGCCCCCGGCAGGCGCATCGCGCGCCTCTGCCGCTGCGCCTGCCGATGCTTCTCGTTCGTATGCGCCTCCGGCGAGCCATTCGCATGAAGGGTGGATGCATGCCGCGCCGCAACAGCAGCCGCCGGCGAAGTCGTCGCGCTCGGGCGTGAAGGCTGCTCTGTTCGCGGGGTCGTTCCTGTTGTTTTTCGGCATGTCCGCTATGGTGGCGAGCATGGTCGAAGGCGTGGTGTGGTGGCAGTATTGGCCGCTTATCTTCGTTATCTTGGGCATCGTCGGTATGGTAGTCCCCGGCGAAGAGGGGCATCGCATGCGCCAGTTCGTGGACTCCCTTATCACGTTTTCCGCGGGAGTGGTGCTGGTGCTGATGAGCCTCGATGTCATCGGGTGGCGCTCCATCGAGTTCATGTTGGTGGGCCTATGGCCGCTGCTGCTTATTATGGTTGGGCTGCTGCTTCTGGGAGGCGCGCTCAAGTCGCCGCTGCTTACGTTGCTGGCAGGCTTGTGCTTCGTGGCGTTCTGCGTGGTGGGATTGCTGTGGTACTCGGTTCCGGGAGCGACGGAAGAGCTGGTTTTCTCGGCGCCGTACGGGCGCGAGTATCGTTTCGACATGCAGCCGTGGGAAAACATCGGTCTAAACGAGTCCGTTGTGATCTCGATAACCGAATGAGCGTGCTTGTCGCGTTACAGAGCACATAGTTCGTTCGCTTTTTCCCGTGTCCGCAACTAAGGCGAACCACCTGCTGAAATGCGCTTTCATTCACTGTCAAGCGAACAAATCGTGTAGGGCGTCTCCATAAAATTTTGCCCTCGGACCCCCTTGTCCGTTAAAATACGTTTTGTCACAACAGCATATCGCCCTTTCGGCAGCAAACCCTCACACAATTTACTACGCTGTCAACCGCTTCGGCGGCTGGGTCGTGTGCTGTTCAACGAAAGGTAACTGACGTTTTGGCTAAAAAGCGCTATATACAAAAGAAGTCGAACCTGGCTGCTAAAATTATCGCGGTCGGCTGCGCATCGTGCGTGCTGACCGGGTGCATCGGCTTCGGGTTCGCCTCTGCTGGAAGCGGCGCCGTGCACGATATCGATTCTTTCGGCATCGGCGGTGCGGACGCGAATGTCGCCATTGCCGATTCTGCCGACTTCGCCAACGTATCCGAGGGTTCCACCCGCGAGTCCACCGTGCTTACCAGTACCGCATCGCGCGACATCTCGCAAGGCATCGAAGCTATCGAAGCCGAGGAAGAAGCTGCTCGCATCGCCGCGGAGGAGGCCGCTCGTGCCGAGGAGGAGGCTCGTATCGCCGCCGCCGAGCAGGCGAAGGCCGAGCAGGAGGCCGCCGCTGCGCGCGATGCAGCCTCCGATGCCGTCGCCTCGCTTCCCGAAGTTGATTTCTCCGTGGGCAAAGAGGCTTTCGTTTCCGAGTGGACCTCCCGTATCAATGCATACTTGGCCGGCTCGCCCTTGGCGGGGCAGGGTGCCACGTTCGCCGAAGCTGCCTGGAGCAACGGCGTCGACCCGCGCTGGTCGCCTGCCATATCCAACACCGAAAGCTCCAAGGGCGCGCATTGCTTCCTGCCGTACAACGCATGGGGCTGGGGCGATAAGAGTTGGTCCAGCTGGGAAGAGGCTATCAACGCTCACGTAGCGGGCCTGGCAAACGGCTACGGCTACTCCATCACGTATGCGAACGCTGCCAAGTACTGTCCGCCTAATACGGATCATTGGTTCAAGGCGACTATCGGCCAAATGAAGATGATCTAAACGTTCCGCCGGCCACGAGCCGGCGGTTCCTTTTCCATCGTCGAATCCTTCTTCCGCATGCGTTCGAGACGATGGCCTTGCGGAATGTTTCACGTGAAACATTCGTTCCTAAGTGCCTGATTGCCACGTTACGCCTTTGTCGCCGTTCTATGGCGACGCTGGTCGTGCCCGCATCCATGCAGTATGCTAAGCGCAGCAAGAAATCGGCACCATGCGGGTGCCTGGTGAAAGGATCGGTATGAGCAACGTGATCGTCGTCGGCTGCGGCCGCGTCGGTTCCCAGCTGGCGAACATGCTGTCGGATAACGGCAACAACGTGTGCGTCATCGACAAGAACGTGAACGCGTTCGCGAACCTGGGGCGCAACTTCAACGGCTCCACGGTGCAGGGTGTGGGCTTCGACGAGGAAACCCTCGTCAAAGCCGGTGTCGAAGATTGCGACGTCATGGCCGCCGTCACCCAGTTCGACAACACGAACCTCATGTGCGCCGAAGTGGGCAGCCGTCTGTTCGGCGTGCCGCACGTCATCGCGCGCCTGTACAACCCCGATCACGAGCGCGCGTACATGCAGCTGGGCATCGACTACGTGTGCGGCACGTCGCTGGTGGCCGAGGACGTGTTCAGCAAGGTGGTGTCGGGCCACGGCGCCCATCTCGACACGTTCGGCGAGTTCGAGGTGCTGCGCTTCTCGCTGGACCTCAGCTCCACCGACAAGCGCACCATCCGCGTGGGCGAGCTGGAGCGCGATCACGACGTCCGCATCATCGCGTTCGAGCGCAGCGACGGCTCGGCCAGCTCTATTCCTACGCGCGACTCCATCCTCTACAACGGGGATTCGGTGCTCGCCTGCGTGCGCCATGAGCTGATCGAATCGTTCTCGCGCTATATCCAAGATTAAGGGAGACGGAGCATGTACATCGTTATCGCTGGCGGCGGCAAGATCGGCGAATACTTGGCTTCAGTGCTGCTTTCAAGCGGCAACGACGTGGCCGTCATCGAGGAGAATCTGGCCACGGCCGACCGCCTGTCGGTGGCGCTTCAAGGGCGCTACCTGGTCATCCACGGCGACGGCTGCGACTCGAAGTACCAGGAGGACGCGGGCATCCGGCGCGCCGACGTGTTCGTGGCCACCACCGGCCAGGACGACGACAACCTCGTGTCGTGCGAGATCGCGCAGCGCGTGTTCAACGTGCCGCGCTGCATCGCGCGCGTGAACAGCCCGAAGAACCTCCGCATCTTCAAGGAGGTGGGCATCGAGTGCGTGTCGTCCACCACGCTCATTGCGAACCTCATCGAGGAAGAGACGCTGCTGGGCAGCGTGAGCGTGGCCTCGTCGCTGACGCACGGCAACGTTACGCTTACCGAGATCGTGGTGCCGCGCATGCGCCATCATTCCAACGAGGCCGGCATCCTGGTGTCGTCGGTTCCCATGCCCGAGAACAGCCTGATCGCGGCCGTGTCGCCGAAGGACGACGACAACGTGGAAGTGGCCAGCGAAGAGACGGTGCTGTATCCCGGCGACAAGGCCATCGTCGTGGCCGACAACGAAGTGCTCGACGAAGTCCGGGCGCTGTTCAAGGGGCTGTAGGTTCCGTCGGCCTTGCGGCTAGACAGCGCCAAGCCATAAAGCGAAGTTGTCCGACCTGGTCGGACAACTTCGCTTTATGTTTTCCAGAGCGTACGGTTGCCTTGTTTCGTCTTTTGAACCCATTTTTTTGCTTTGCGACAATGGGGTTGCCGAAGGGGACGACCCCATCGGTCGAAGAGGACGGAGCGAGGAGGGGTTCGCATGAAACGTAATTTCAGCAACGAATCGGCAAGCACGAAGAGCATGTCTCGTAGGGCGTTTCTCGGAGGCAGCGCGGTGGCGTTTGGCACGGTGATGCTTTCGAGTGCGATGGGCGCTTGTTCGGCACCGGAAACATCCGAAGGGCGGGGCGCGGGCGCGTCTGCAAACAGCGAGCAGGTACTTTACGAGCTCTACGATACCGATATTCTTATCATCGGCGGCGGCCTTGCGGGGTCTCATGCGGCATTGCAGGCTTACAAGCAGGGAAAGGACGTTGCGGTCGTTGAGAAGGCTGCCTTCCATTTCGGCGGTGCTTGCGGCTACAACTGGTGCAACTGGGTGAACTTCATTCAGGCTGACACGCCGTGGGATCAATCCGAGGACTTCGTTTTGAACGAGTTGACGAACAAGAAGATCGCAAAGGCGACCCATGAAGCGTTTACTGTGGAGGAGCGCAATTTGCTGCTGCGCTACGCCCAAGAAGGCAACAACCTGTTCATGCGCGATGAAACAGGTGCGTTTGTGCCGGGCCTCGATATCCCGGGCTATCCGCTTTTCGGCATCTTCAACGGTTTCCCGCGATACTTTACCGATTCCGTGGAGCGTTCGGGCGCTCGCATCTTCGACCAGACCATGATCACCGACATCGTAGTCGAAGACGGTGCCTGCATTGGAGCGGTAGGGCTGCATGTGCCCACGGGAACGGTGCGCGTTTTTCGTGCAAAGTCGACCGTATCTTGCACGGGTGCAAGTTCGTGGATTTACGGGTGGAATACTGTGGCTCCCACTTCCATCAATTCACCGGACAACACAGGAGATGTAGATGCAGCTGCTTTTCGACGCGGTGCGGCTCTGCAGGATTCGGAGTTTTTTCAATTCGACCTCATCAGCATGTATCCGACGGGGCTTGCGGCGACGTTCGTAGGAGGCATCGGCGCTGACAATCTGTGCTGCGAATACATCTGCGATGCAAACGACAATTACTTTTTCCGTGGCATGGACTACTCCACGCTCGATCGCATCACGTTCACGCGCACAATCGCCAAGGCAATTCACGACGGCGGTGGATCGCCGAATGGCGGAGTGTACGTGGATTTCTCCAATCCCGAGGCGTTTGCGGCCATGGGGGAGGTGTATCGCCGTAACGTCGAGTTGTGGAAAGAGGTGTTCGGCATAGATGTGGCATCCACTAAGCTCGAATGCGCGCTTGAGGCTTATGAGCACGGTAGCAACCCGCGCGTTGATGAAAAGCTTATGGTGGAGGGCCTGCCTGGATTGTTCTGCGCTCGCGGTGGCGGAGTATACGGAGCGCAAGGCGGTTCATCGGTGAACGTTGCTTATCGAGACGGCTCATACGCCATGATGCAAGCTGTCGAGTATGCCGAGGGCGCGGGCAAAGACAAGCCGAAGGCGTTCACGTTCGATACGGTTGAAGAGGAGATTAACCGTTTGCACGAGATACGCATCCGTCAGACGGATGGTAAGAGGCCTCAGGAAATTACCCGTATGATACAGCGCGCTTGCTATCGGGCATGCCAGCCCACGCGAGAGACTCCTGCGATGCAGGAGGCAGTTGCCGAACTAGAGCGAATTCGCAAGGAGGAAATGCCCGCGATGAGGCTGGGAGACGCGACGCTTACCTACAACACCGATTGGAAGGCGGCCATCGAAGCCTACAACATGCTCGACATCGCCGAGGCGAGTTCGAAAGCCGCGCTCATGCGCGAGGAAAGCCGAGGCCACAGCTATCGTCCGGAATTCCCTCAGGAAGATCCAGCCAACTGGACGTGCAACATTGTCGCGAGGAACGTGAACGGCGAGATGAAGCTCGAAACCGTTCCCGTCGTCGAGCTCGACTAACCACGACCGCTCACGGACTCACAAGGAGGCGCTATGAAGATCAGCGTGCAAAAGTACAATCCCTCGGTTGACGCCGAGCCTTATTTCGGTACATACGAGATCGAGCACACCGAGCACATGACCCTGCTCGAGGCGCTGGTGGTCATCAACGACACCATCGAGCCTATCGCATTCGATTACAGCTGCCGCGGGCGCGTGTGCGGCCGTTGCGCCATGACGCTCAACGGCACACCGTGTCTCGCCTGCGTTACCCTGGTTGAGGATGCGGGCAAGAACGAAGTCACGCCACTCAAGCATTTTCCGGTGGTGCGCGACCTGATTGTCGACAAGACGAAGGTTACGGACAAAGTGAGCCGTATTCTCGCTCGTCAACGTGCGTTTGACCTAAACCTTGATGAGATTAAGGCTCCGGTCGACGCTGGTCTGTCCGAGAAGCTCGAGCCGCTCGAGTACTGCGCACGTTGCGGCGTGTGCACGGCGGCGTGCCCCGTTGTCGAGCAGAAGGGGTTTAAGTCCTATATCGGCCCAACTGGAATGATAGCCATTGCCAATCGTTTTTACGATCCTTACGATCAGGGGGATCGCGTTGTCCAAGCCGTGCAAAATGGCTTGTGGGAATGTATAGAGTGCGGTATGTGCGATACGGTGTGCAAGGCTCTTGAGATCGACCATTTGTCGGTTTGGAAGGATTTGCGCACCGCGGCCTCTGCCGAAGGGTTGAAGCCGGTCGGCATCTAAGGAGCGATCGGCAGCGTGGGGAAGGGTACTCTTTGAGAAAACCGTATGGGGATGCGGGAAGGGGGGTAGAGATGGGCGAGTGGGAGCCGAAGGGGATCCTCGACGATGAAGACGTGCGGATGCGGTTGCGGATCATGCACGCTGTAGACAAGTCTCTCGACCAGATCAAGGTGACCGACTTATGTGAAAAAATCGGTATATCTCGCCAAATGTTCTATCGGTACTTCGATAGCAAGTACAGTCTGCATTGGTGGTGGCCGATGCACGTCCACAAGTTTTACTTGATAGAGGTGGGCCGGACAATGGATTGGGAAACAGGCTATTTCCATCATCTAAAGCTGCTTTCGCTCGAGAGCGAATTCTTCAAGGTCGCAACGCAGTATACGCTCAACTTCCCAAGCCAGCGCAGTATCATGCCTCACTATCGCAAGTGCGCACTGCTCGAGACGCTGCAGGATTACAAGCATATAGCCCTTGATGACGATCTCATGTTTTGCCTGGACAGCTGGGTGAAAACCGAGACGGATATTCTGACTGAGTGGTATCGCCTGGACACGGTGCCCCCTCTGCAGGAAGCTGTCGAGAGGCTTGCGCGCGTAGCGCCGAAAATGCTGTACGATGCATTGCGCATGGATTGAGGTGTTGCCGGTGGACGTTCGGCCTCTTGTTAGGCCGGACGTCCACGAGGCGACAAGTATCGTCTTGGTGCTATCGAGTCGCGGCGGCCAGCTCTGCCAGCGCTTCGGGCGGGGTGTAAGCGCAGGTGCCGTCGCCGAGTGAGACGACTTCCACCGGGTCGCCCACGTTGATCGCGCCGCCTTCCAGCGCCACGAAGAAGATGCCCTCGCGCGGGAAGATGCAGTCGCCTGCCAGGTGGTAGATGGCGCACTTCGTGTGGCACACCTTGCCGATCTGCGATAGCTCCAACAGCACGTCCTCGCCGATGCGCACGCGCGTGCCCAGGGGCAGCGCTAACAGGTCGATGCCCTCGGTGGTGACGTTTTCGGCGAAGTCGCCCTCAACCACGTCGAGGCCGGTCGCGCGCGCTTTCTCGATGGATTCCCAAGCAAGCAGCGACACCTGGCGATGCCAATCGCCGGCATGTGCGTCGGTGTCCAGGCCCCGATGCGCGACGACGGTCGCGCCGCCTTCGCACGGCATCTTGCGCGTTCCCTTGCGCTTCGACACGTTGATCGAGCGGACTCGTCCGCGTGCGACGATCTGCTGCTTCCGTGCTTGCTCCATACCGCGGTTCCTCCCTAAAACCTAGCATAATAATGGGAAATATACTACTCGAACAAGAATAGAGAAGTCAAGCAATAAGCCGCGCTCTGAAGCGCGCTTCGGGAAGGCTGATCCGTCCGGGCGCAAAGCGGCCTAGTGGCCGCTTTGCGCCCGCGCAGCCCGCCGCCCTGGCTGCTCGGCGCTTTCCGTGAAATACGCCGCGCTGCCGTCCGTTTGCGGTATGCTGGTTGCCATCAGGCAGAACAGGGTGAAAGGGACCGGCGTGATCAACCGTTACACGCGCCCCGCGATGGGCGCCATCTGGGAGTTGGAAAACAAGTTCAACATCTGGAAGGAAATCGAGGTGCTGGCCTGCGAGGCGCAGGCCGAGCTGGGCAAGTCCGGCATCACGAAGGAGGAGGCCGCGTGGATCCGCGCGCATGCCGACTTCACCGTGGAGCGCATCGACGAGATCGAGAAGGTGACGAACCACGACGTCATCGCGTTCACCACGAACATGGCCGAGTACATCGACGCCGACGTGCCGGAAGGCACCGAGCCGCCCAGCCGTTGGGTGCACTACGGCATGACGTCGTCCGACCTGGGCGACACGGCGCTGTCCTACCAGATCACGCAGGCTATCGATATCATCCTGGAAGACATCAAGCAGCTGGGCGAGACGTGCAAGCGCCGTGCCTTCGAGTTCCAGGAGACGCTGTGCGTGGGCCGCACGCACGGCATCCACGCCGAGCCCATGACGTTCGGCATGAAGTTCGGCAGCTGGGCTTGGGCCCTCAAGCGCGCGCAGACGCGCATGGAGGAAGCCCGCAAGGTGGCCGCCACGGGCGCCATCAGCGGCGCGGTGGGCACGTACTCCAGCATCGACCCGTTCGTCGAGCAGTACGTGTGCGAGCGCCTGGGCCTTGCGGCCGACCCGCTGTCCACGCAGGTGCTGGCGCGCGACCGTCACGCGCAGGTGATGGCCGGCCTGGCTGTGACGGCTTCCACACTGGAGTCCATCGCCATGCAGGTGCGCCTGCTGCAGCAGTCCGACGTCATCGAGGCCGAGGAGCCGTTCGCGAAGGGGCAGAAGGGGAGCAGCGCCATGCCGCACAAGCGCAACCCCATCACGGCCGAGCGCGTCTGCGGCCTGGCCCGCACGGTCAAGAGCAACGCGCAGGTGGCCTTCGACAACGTGGCGCTGTGGTACGAGCGCGACATCAGCCACTCCGGTGCCGAGCGGGTCGCGCTGGCCGACAGCTTCATCGCGCTGGACTACATGTTCGGCAAGATGCAGTGGATGCTGGACGGCCTGCAAACCTATCCGGCCAAGATGGAGCACAACCTGTGGCGCACGAAGGGCCTCATCTTCAGCTCGAAGGTGCTGCTGGCCCTGGTGGACACCGGCATCAGCCGCGAGGACGCCTACGTCATCGTGCAACGCAACGCCATGAAGGTGTGGGAGGATATCCAGAACGCCGTGGACGGACCCACCTATCGCGAAAACCTCGAAGCCGACCCCGAGGCGAACCTCAGCGCCGAGGTGCTGGACGAGATCTTCGACCCTTGGGACTTCCTCACCCGTAAAGACGTGGTATTCGACCGCCTCAAGGAGCTGGAGTTCTAAAAGCTGCCGCCTACCTTACGTAGAGGCATCAGGAAGCCCCGTCCTGCGGGGCTTCCTGTTTTTGATGGGTGCGATATCTTTGTGCCGGCTTACGCAGATGGTCTGGGACGGAGAAGGCGTTTAAGCTGGTGTCCATACCCTTACGAGGCAGTACTTCCTGGCCTCGCCGTCGAGGGGCTTGTCGTCGATGTTTGTGTACGTGACCACGGCATCGCGCGAGCCGGTGGACGCCAGGTACTCGCCGTAATCGTCAGCGCCGCTTTTCACGTCGAAGGCGAACCAGTCGTTCGTGTCGAAGTTGATGCCCACGACTTGCGTGCGCGACTTCACCATGAGGTACGACCCGCACCAGGCAGGCGGCGCGGTAGGGTTGCGGCTGAAACGGAACCACGGCGCGTTGCTGTAGTCGCCGTTCGTCACGGCGCTGGCCGGGGTGTACGTGCCGATGCTGGCGATACCTCCGCCGTACTGGTAGCCGGCATCGAACGAGAACATGAACCCGGTGTTGCCGTAGCCGGCTTCCAGCGGTTTCATGGACGTGGGCAGCGCCATGGTGTCCAGCGCTTCGCCCGTGTTGGCATCCACGCGCACGAGCTGGTAGTGGATGGACGAGGTGTCCGTGCGCGGCGTGATGACCACGGAGTCGCCGGTGGCGTAGGGAGCCGTCGCCATGCGGCCGATCGAGGTCCACAGCGTCTCGATGTCGTTCGCTCCCATGGTGGCGCGCTTGAACAGCGACGGCTCGGTTTTCTTCGGACCGCTCGCTTTCGGCAACACCTGCCAGAATGCGCGGTTTCCCACGGCGGCGATGGTGGGCATCTCCCAATCGCCGTCGCCTTCTTCCACCAGCGCGGGATTGCCCAGAGCCGCACCATCGGTACGCGCGGTGTATATGCGCCAGACGCCGTCGAGGATGTCCGCCTCGGCCCAGATGAGACCCGAGGATGTGGCGCGCACGTCGTAGATTTCGAAGCCTTCGTCGGATCCGACGGCCTGCTCCAGCACCACGGTGGAGTTTCCCGAGCTCAGCGAAAGCAGCGCCACCTGGGTCAGCGGCTTGCCGGTGTCGGTGGGCAAGAGGCATGCGGCCAAATCGTCGTCGTTCGCCCAGACGAGCGAGCCGTACGGCAGCTCGTAATTCCCCACCTGGTTCATGAGCGTCGTTGGATCTTCCGCCTGGACGAACGTGTTGGTGAACTCGTCGGACGCAGACGACAGCACCGCGTCTTCGGGCACCTTGAGCACTACGAGGTTGTCATCTGGGTCGTTCTTCGTCTGCTCGATTACGACGGATGCGCCGCCGCCCACGGCCGCCAAAGCGCCCACGCCCAACGCTCCGTACAGGAAGTGGCGGCGGGTGAGCAGAACCTCGCCTCCGTTCGGCGTGGGAACGCGAACGCCGTTGCCGCCGGCGTTGCCGTTAGAGGTGCCGCGCGGAGCGGGGGACGATGGGGAGGGCGATGCGGAGGACGAGCGGCGATGCGCGCCGACCGAGCCCATGGCGCTGGCGCTGCCGTACCCCGCCACGTTGCCGACGTCTGCGGAGCCCCCGCGACGACCGCTGCCGCCGTGTGCTCCGCCGTATCCGGCGACGTTTCCCACATGCCCACCGCGCGCGTTCGGTTTTCCGCCGGCGTACAGCGCGCCTCCCCGGGAGGCTGCGCGCCTGTTCGCAAGGCGTTTCTTAGCAACGGTCGGTTTCGCGTGATTCGCGTGTGTTGATCTGCGGGTTACCATGGTGTTTATTGTGTCATTTCACGCACAGGTTAAAGCGCCCTTCGGTCTAATTGCTACAATAAACGCAAACACGACCAATACGCTCGGAACTGGTCCGCGTAGGGAACGCGGGCGCGCATTGTCCGAGATGTCAGCGAGCTTGAGGAGTGATCCATGAGCAACGAAACACGACGCATCCTTTTGGTTGAAGACGAAAAGGCCATCCGCGACGCCGTGACGGCCTATCTTGAACGCGAGAATTACTGGGTGACGGCGGTCGGCGACGGCCAGGAGGCGCTCGAGGAGTTCTCGAAGCACCACTTCGATCTTGTCATCCTCGACCTCATGCTGCCCCGCGTGCCGGGCGAGCGCGTCTGCCGCGCCATCCGCGACAACTCCGACGTGCCCATTATCATGCTCACCGCTAAGGGCGAGGTGGAAGACCGCATCATCGGTCTGGAGCTGGGCGCCGACGACTACCTGGTGAAGCCGTTCAGCCCCCGCGAGCTGGTTGCTCGCGCCCGCGCGCTTCTGCGCCGCGTGCACGCCGATTCCGAGCCGCAGCGCGAAGTGCTGGAGTTCGGCGAGCTCACCATCGACGTGTCGGGGCACAAAGTGCTGGTCAACAACGAGGAGATCGATCTCACCGCCAGCGAGTTCAAGCTGCTCACCACGCTGTCCCGCTACCCGGGTCGCGTGTACTCGCGCATGGAGCTGGTGGAGAAGGTGCTGGGCTACGACTTCGAGGGCTACGAGCGCACCATCGACTCGCATGTGAAGAACCTGCGCGCGAAGATCGGCGACAACCCGCGCAGCCCGAAGTGGCTGCACACCGTTCACGGCGTGGGCTACCGCTTCGAGGATCCCACGAAAGTTGCGCAGTAAACCGACGTGCGAGACGCAAGCGAACAGGCTGCATCGCCAGCCTCCGATGCGCAAGAAACCGCATCGCACACCCCGGTCGTCGAGCGTTTGACGGTCGAAGCCGATACGGGCACCACGGGGCCCATCGTCGTGCCGCACGAGAGCGACGGCAAAAAGCGCCGCGGCATCCGTTTCGGCTGGGACAACCTGACGTACACCACGCGCGTCACGGCCGCGTTCGCCTTCATCGCGGCCATGACCGCGCTTGTGGCCATCGGCGTGCTGTCGTTCGTGTGGGAGCAGCACTTCCAGACGTATACGCAGGCCAACATCTATAAACTCGCCGAATCCACGGCCGAGCAGATCGCGGAGATCTACTCGGATACGGGCACGCTCGACAACGTCGGCATCGCGACGGTTGCGGGCTATGCGGCAAAGCTGAACGGCGTGGGCGTCAAGATCTTCGACAACCAAACCGGCAGCGTCGTGTACGATTCCACGATTCCGCCCAGCGAAAACGGAAATGATATGCCGGGCAAGGACTACAGTCGAGGATCGCTCGCGCCTCCTCCCGGAGACAGCGACCAGCTGGCCATCGCCCCCATCATCACCGACAACGTCGCCGTCGGATCCGTCCACATGTGGGTGTACGGCTCCGAGGCGCTGCTCAGTCAGACCGACGAGGAATTCCGTAACAACTCGTACCAGGCCATGGTGTTCGCGACGGCGCTCGCCATCGTGCTGGCATCATGCATCGGCTTCTTGTTCGCACGTACGCTGGTCAGCCCCATCAACCGCATGACCACCACGGCGAAGGCCATCAAGGAAGGCGACCTGTCGGCCCGCACCGAGCTGCACGGCGAGGACGAGATCGCGCACCTGGGCGAGACGTTCGATGCGATGGCCGACTCCATCGAGCGCGACCGCGAGCTGGAGCGCCGTCTGACCACCGACGTGGCACATGAGCTGCGTACGCCGCTGATGGCCATCCAATCCACCGTGGAAGCGATGGTGGACGGCGTGTTCGAGGCCGACGAGGAGCGCCTGGAAACCGTGAACTCCGAGGTGCAGCGCCTCAGCCGCCTGGTAGACGCCATCTTGAAGCTTTCGCGTTTGGAGAGCCGCTCTACGCCCATGAAGAAGGAAGTGGTCAATGTGGGCGAGCTGATCGCCGGCATCGTGGCCACGCACGAGGCGTTCGTAGCCGATTCCGGCCTCACGCTGAAGTACGAGATGGAGCAAGGCGTGCGCGTGCTGGGCGACGCGGACATGATTCGCCAGGCAACCGCCAACCTCATCTCGAACGCGGTTCGTTACACGTCCGAAGGGGGCTTGGTTACCGTGCGCGTGAAGCGCGGCGACATCATGGCGTCCATCAGCGTGCAGGACACGGGCATCGGCCTCACGCCCGACGAGGCGAAGATGGTGTTCTCGCGCTTTTGGCGCGCCGACGCGGGACGCACGCGCGAGAGCGGCGGCCTGGGCATCGGCTTGTCCGTGGTGAAGGAGATCGTCGAGCGCCACAACGGCTGGGTGCAGGTGGAAGGCCGCAAGGGAGAGGGCGCATGCTTCACCATTCACATCCCGCTGTACCAGGGTGACGAGCAGCAGCGCGGGCAGAAATCGCAAAAATCGCGTGGGAAGTCGCGTAAAGACCAGAAATAGACGATAATAGGGCGCGCCGACGGAGAAGGGGAGCGCCGGGTGCCGCAGAGCGGCGTTTCGAGAGAGCAACGAAAGGACCAGCATGACCGGAATCGACATCAAGCCTGATGCACAAGGGAAAGTCCGCGATCTGTACGATCTGGGCGACAAGCTGCTGCTTGTGGCGACGGACCGCATCTCGGCGTTCGATTACATCCTGGAAGACGAGATCCCCCACAAGGGCGCGGTGCTCACGCAGCTGTCGTGCTTCTGGTTCGAGCTTCTGGACGGCGTGGTGGAGAACCATCTCATCTCCTCCGACGTGGCCGACCTGCCCGAGCAGTTCCAGCCGTACGCCGACTACCTGCGCGGCCGCTTCATGCTGGTGAAGAAGGCCGACATGTTCCCCGCCGAGTGCATTGTGCGCGGCTACCTGGCCGGCAGCGGCCTCAAAGAGTACCAGAAGCAGGGCACTGTGTGCGGCATCCAGCTGCCCGAGGGCCTGGTGAACTCGTCGAAGCTTCCCGAGCCCATCTTCACGCCCTCGACGAAGGCCGAGATCGGCGACCACGACGAGAACATCAGCTACGAGCGCCTCGTGGAGATCATCGGCGAGGACGACGCTTCGCAGCTGCGCGACCTTGCGCTGAAGGTATACACCACGGCGCGCGACCACGCGGCCGAGCGCGGCGTGATCATCGCCGACACGAAGTTCGAGTTCGGCCGCCTGAACGGCCAGATCATCCTGGCCGACGAGGTGCTGACGCCCGATTCGTCCCGCTTCTGGCCGGGCGATGAGTACGCCGAGGGCAAGGACCAGCCCAGCTTCGACAAGCAGTTCGTGCGCGACTGGCTGAACGCCAACTGGGATCGTCAGGGCAACCTGCCCCGCCTGCCCCAGGACATCATCGACCGCACCAGCGAGAAGTACATCCAGGCCTACGAGAAGATCACGGGTAGAACTTTCGTTCCGTTTGCCTAACGGCATCCGGAACTTCTCGACGCTGCGAGGCGTTGAGGCGTCCGGCCTTGCCGCTCCAAGCTTCGCTCACGTGCAAAAGCACGCTTCGCAAAGCTTTCACGACAATTCCGGGCACCTCAACGCCTCTCGCTGACTTTGACGGACCTGCGAGGTTCGAGGCAATCAACAAGGAGCAATAACCCATGTCCCAGCGTAACCCTATGAACGACCGGTACCAGACCGACGAGCATCGCGGCCAGACGCGCAAGAGCGCGGCCACCATGAAGCCGAAGACGAAGGCGGCTTCGTCGGTGCGCATCCAGCCCACCGTGAAGACGAAGCAGCAGAAGAAGGCTGACAAGAAGGCCGCACGAGCGAAGCAGACCGAGATCGATCGGCAGTACTACAACCCGCCCACGCCGGAATACAAGCGTCTTCGCAAAATCTGGTGGGGTCTTTTGATCGGCGCCATCGTGATGACGGCTATGTCGTGGTTCGGCCGCGCCTTCCTGCCCGAGGTGGGAACCTATGTGGTGCTGGGCCTGGCCTATGTGTGCATCATCGGCGCCTTATACGTGGACTTCTCGAAAATCCGCAAGGTGCGACGCGCCTATCAGGAAGAGATGATGTCCAAAAAAACCAAGGAGATGCGCGCAGCAGAAAAGCAGCAGAAGGCCGCGCAGCGCGCCGCCAAGCAGAAGGTGGAGGAGGCTCCGGCCGTGGAGGAGGCGCCTAAGAAGCGCGGCCTGTTCGGCAACGGGTTCCGCCTGCCGAAGAAGCAGGAGGCCGAGCCGATGGAGGCGAAAACTTCCGACAAGGATTCGACGAAGTAAGGTGGGGACCATGGTTTCTCGTGTCTACGTGGAGAAGAAGCCCGGCTTCGACGGGGAGGCGAAGCAGCTGAAAGAGGAGCTGCGCAGCCTGCTGGGCGTCGGCGCGCTTGAGAATCTCCGCATGGTGAATCGCTACGACGTGGAGGGGATCTCGGACGAGCTGTTCGCTCAGTGCGTGCCCACCGTGTTCAGCGAGCCGCAGTCCGACATCGCGACGCTGGAGATGCCCGAGGCGAACGGGGTGGCGGTGTTCGCCGTGGAGTACCTTCCCGGCCAGTTCGACCAGCGCGCCGATTCTGCAAGCGAATGCATCCAGCTGATCAGCCAGGGCGAGCGCCCCGAGGTGCGCAGCGCGAAGGTGTACATGCTGGAGGGCGCGCTGTCCGACGAGGACGTCGCCGCCATCAAGCACTACGTGATCAACCCCATCGAAGCGCGCGAGGCGTCGCTTGATGTGCGCGAGACGCTGCACCTGGAACAGCCCGTGCCGGGCATGGTGGAGACGGTGGACGGGTTCCTGGAGCTGGACGAGGCGGGCCTGGCGGCGTTCATCGCCGACCGCGGCCTGGCCATGGACCTGGCCGACATCGCGTTCTGCCAGCAGTACTTCGCCGAAGAGGGGCGCAACCCCACCATCACCGAAATCAAGATGATCGACACGTACTGGTCCGATCACTGCCGCCACACCACGTTCGGCACCGTGCTGGACAACGTGGCAGTGGAGGACGAGGCCGTGCAGGCCGCGTTCGAGAAGTACCTTGAGATGCGCCACGAGCTGGGCCGCGACGAGAAGCCGGTGTGCCTCATGGACATGGGCACCATCGGCGCGCGCTGGCTGAAGGCGAAGGGCGTGCTGACCGGCCTCGACGAGTCCGAGGAGATCAACGCCTGCACCGTGAAGTGCAAGGTGGACGTGGACGGCGAAGAGCAGGACTGGCTGTACCTGTTCAAGAACGAGACGCACAACCATCCTACCGAAATCGAGCCGTTCGGCGGCGCAGCCACCTGCGTGGGCGGCGCCATCCGCGACCCCTTGTCGGGCCGCAGCTACGTCTACCAGGCCATGCGCGTGACGGGCGCGGCCGACCCGCTGGTTCCCGTGAGCGAGACGCTGCCGGGCAAGCTGCCGCAGCGCAAGCTGGTGACCACCGCGGCCGCGGGCTACTCTTCGTACGGCAACCAGATCGGCTTGGCAACCGGCCAGGTGAACGAGCTGTACCATCCCGGCTACGCCGCGAAGCGCATGGAGATCGGCGCCGTGGTGGGCGCCACGCCGGCCGACCACGTGCGTCGCGAGACGCCCGCTCCGGGCGACGTGGTGGTGCTGCTGGGCGGCCGCACGGGCCGCGACGGCATCGGCGGCGCCACGGGCTCCTCGAAGGCGCACAAGCTGGAATCGCTCGAGAGCTGCGGCGCCGAGGTGCAGAAGGGCAACGCGCCCGTGGAGCGCAAGATCCAGCGCCTGTTCCGTCGGGGCGACGCCTGCAAGCTGATCAAGCGCTGCAACGACTTCGGCGCGGGCGGCGTGTCCGTGGCCATCGGCGAGCTGGCCGACGGCCTGTTCATCGACCTCAACAAGGTGCCGAAGAAGTACGACGGCCTTGACGGCACCGAGCTGGCCATCTCCGAGAGCCAGGAGCGCATGGCCGTTGCCCTGGCGGCCGAGGACGTGGACGAGTTCATCGGCTACGCGCACGAGGAGAACCTCGAAGCAACCCCCATCGCCACGGTGACGGAGGAGGCGCGCGTGCGCATGGAGTGGAACGGCGCCGTCATCGTGGACGTGAGCCGCGACTTCCTCAACAGCAACGGCGCGGCGAAGCACCAGGACGTGCGCGTGCTGCCGGGTGGAACGTACGAGCGCACCTGGGCGGGCGACACGCTGGCCGAGCGCATGAACGCGCTGGTCACCGACTTGAACGTGTGCTCGAACAAGGGCCTGTCCGAGCGCTTCGACTCCACCATCGGCGCGGGCACGGTGCTCATGCCGTTCGGCGGGTCGCGCCAGCTGACGCCGGCGATGGCCATGGTGGCGAAGCTGCCCGTGTTCGGCGAGACCACCACGGTCAGCGGCATGGCCTGGGGCTTCAACCCCTACCTCACCGAGGCGAACCAGTTCACCGGCTCGTACATCGCCGTGGTGGAGAGCGTGGCGCGCCTCGTGGCCGCCGGCTTCTTCCACAAGGACATGTACCTGACGTTCCAGGAGTACTTCGAGAAGCTGCGCGACGAGCCCGAGCGCTGGGGCAAGCCCGCCGCCGCCGTGCTGGGCGCGCTGATGGCGCAGGTGGACCTGGGTATCGGCTCCATCGGCGGCAAGGACTCCATGTCGGGCAGTTTCGAGCAGCTGGACGTGCCGCCCACGCTGGTGTCGTTCGCCACGGCCATCGGCTCGGTGGATCGCGCGACGTCGCCCGAGTTCAAGCAGGCGGGCAGCCGCGTGGTGCGCATCGCGCCCGCGTCGTACGACGGTGTCACGCCCGACGCCGCCGGCTTGGTGGAGGCGTTCGAGCTGGTGGAGCGCTTGATCGGCGACGGTGCGGCGCTGGCCGTGTCCACGCCGGGATACGGCGCGACGGCTGAGGCTCTGTTCAAGATGAGCGTGGGCAACGGCATCGGCGTGAAGCTGACTGATTCGGTGACGGCCGACGAGCTGTTCGCCCCGTCGTACGGCAGCTTCCTCGTGGAGCTGGCTCCGTGCGTGGAGCTGCCGCATGCGTCCGACGTCGTGCGCGTGGACGAGGTGGGCGAGACGACCGAGGCCTACGAGTTCGCCGCCTGCGGCGAGGTCATCGACCTGGTCGGGTTGCAGGAAGCGTGGGAGGGCCACCTCGAGTCGGTGTTCCCGTACCGCGCCGAGGGCGATGCCGTGGAAACGGTGTCCTTCACCAGTGCCGCGCCGCTGGTGTACAACGGCACCATCGCGCGCCCGCGCGTCATCATCCCCGTGTTCCCGGGCAACAACTGCGAGTACGATTCGGCGCGCGCCTTCGAGCAGGCGGGAGCTGTGGCCGAGACGCTCATCATCAACAATCTGACCCCCGACAAGGTGGCCGAGAGCACCGAGGCGCTGGTGAAGGCCATCGAGAACAGCCAGATCATCATGATCCCCGGCGGGTTCTCCGGCGGCGACGAGCCCGACGGCTCGGCCAAGTTCATCACGGCGTTCTTCCGCGCTCCGGCCGTCACCGAAGCGGTGCGCGACCTGCTGCAGAACCGCGACGGCCTCATGCTGGGCATCTGCAACGGTTTCCAGGCGCTCGTGAAGTTGGGTCTCGTGCCGTTCGGCGACATCCGCCCCATGGACGAGGAGTGCCCCACGCTCACGTTCAACACCATCGGTCGTCATCAGAGCCGTCTGGTGCGCACGCGCGTGGCATCGAACCTGTCGCCGTGGCTGAGCCGCTGCGAGGTGGGCGACATCCATACGGTGCCCGTGAGCCACGGCGAGGGCCGCTTCGTCGCGTCGCCCGAGCTGGCGGCCCAGTTGGCTGCGAACGGCCAGATCGCCACGCAGTACGTGGACGAGCAGGGCGTGCCGTCGATGAGCCTTGACGTGAACCCGAACGGATCGGTACTGGCCATCGAGGGCATCACCAGCCCCGACGGCCGCATCCTCGGCAAGATGGGCCACAGCGAGCGCCGCGGCTACGGTCTGTACCAGAACGTCCCCGGCGACCGCTACCAGCAGCTGTTCGAGGGCGGCGTGGGTTACTTCACGGACTAGGGGCTTCTCGCATCAAGTTTTCTCGCGCGGCGCATCTTCGGGTGCGCCGCGCTTGCTATACTGGTTGAAAAAGGCCTCGCGGAAAGGCGGCTTCATGAAGATACTGGGTTTGGGTGTTCCGGAAATGCTCATCATGCTGATGTTGCTGGTGCCCGTCGCACTCGTGGTCGCGCTCATCGTGGTGTTGGCGAAGCGCGCCGGCAGCCAACAGCCTTTGCCCGATGAGCGCCAGCGCGCGAGCGCGCTTGCCTACCAGCGTCTTTCGCAGCTTGACGACCTGTATAAACGCGGCGCCATCACCGAAGAAGAGTACGCGTTGAAAAAGCAGGAGTGTATGCGCGATCTGTAAGCCTGATCGGAAAGGCGGCTCTCATGGGGTTCATGGATGGGTTCGAGCGCGGGTTGTCTGGCAATTACCGTTACGAGATCGCGGGGAAGGCGGTGGTCTGCTCGCATTGCGGCGGCGAGGAATTCGATGAGCGCTCGGGGCAATTGAACACAGCCGGCGCGTCGCTTCTCAACCTCGATTGGGCCAACGCGACCGCGCGTGTGCTTGTATGCCAAAGCTGCGGTCATTTGGAATGGTTTCTTTAGGAGGAGCATGGATCCCGAATTCGTCAACCTAACCCCCGAGAACCTTGCCGACGAGCATCTTTCCTGCATCATTCGCGTCAGGAAGCCCCATCCCGGCGTCGAGGCGAAGCGCCAATGGCTCGCCGATCGGCTGCGCGAAGGCCATGTGTTCCGAAAGCTGCAGGTGAAAGACCCGGTTTTCATCGAGTACGCGCCGCTTGAAACGGCGTGGGTTCCCGTGCTGGGCGACAACTACCTGTACGTGTACTGCCTCTGGGCGTACGGTGCCGGCAAGGGCAAAGGCTACGGGCGCGCGCTCATGGAGTACTGCCTGGCCGACGCGCGAGTGCAAGGCAAGTCGGGCGTGTGCCTGCTGGGGGCGAAGAAGCAGAAGGCGTGGCTGACCGATCAGGCGTTCGCGCGGAAGTTCGGCTTCGAAGTGGTCGACGCTACCGACGACGGCTACGAGTTGCTGGCTCTGTCGTTCGACGGGACGGTGCCGCGGTTCGCGCCGCACGCGAAAGCCCAGGCTATCGACAGCGACGAGCTGACGATCTACTACGATTTCCAGTGCCCTTACGTGCCCGAGCGCATCGAGGCGATCCGGCGGTATTGCGAGGCGAACGACGTGCCGCTGACGCTCATCCAAGTGGATTCGCTGCAAAAGGCGAAGGAGCTGCCCGGCGTCTTTAACAACTGGGGCGTGTTCTACAAAGGGAAGTTCGAGACGGTGAACGTTCTGGATACCACGTACCTCAAGAGGATCCTCAAGAAATAGGAGCGTTGCAGACGCGACAACTCACGGTGTCCTGCGCATCATCCAGTCCGTTCCCTCTCCGAAGGCCGAGCCTTTCAAGCTATGGCTCGCCCAGGTTGGCGCCGAGCGCATCGAGGAAACCGTCGATCCCGAACAGGGAATCGATCGCGCGTTCGAGCTGGTGCTCAACATGCTTGCCGATGCGCTGAGCGACGTCGAGGCCCTGGAGGCGGGGATGTCCAGCAGCACCGCCCTGAGCGATGTCAGCACCCAGGAGCTGCTCTCGCGCCTTCGCCGTCGGACATCCCCAGCCCATTGAGCACGTAGGAGTCGCTGGACGTCCAACAGCGGTTCGCATCCTCGCACTCTTCGCTGCAAGCTCCGGGCGCGAATCGCCGGCGAGCGGCATCGCCCGTGTGCGCTCGTCGGCTCTGCGCAGCGCGGGTTCGCCGTATGTTGGCGGCTTCGTTCGGGCGCGATCGGGCTTGCCGCTCGCGTGCTTCTTCGCCGCCGCTTGCGGGTCGCTTTCGTTCTCTGCTGCTCGCTGACCGAGCGAGGCGCTACGCCCGCCATCGGTCGGCTTCGGCGGCATCGGTTCCGTGATTGAATGGCGCATCTTTTAACCGAAAACGCTCGAAGGCCTGGCGGCCCCAGAGCGGAGAAGGGAGTATGCGCATGCGGCAGCACACGACGAACCAAACAGGCGGTGAACGGCGTTCGCGCCGATTGCATCCGGCATGGCTCATCCTCATCGCCTGTTGCTTCCTGCAAGCGGGAGGCATGGGCACCATCAACAACGCGGCGGGCATCATGGTTCCCGCCGTGCTGGGCGATCTGCAGTTCTCGCAGGGCAGCTTCATGCTGTACTTCACGATCCAGGGTTTGTGCATGACGGCGGCGCTTCCCGTGGCGGGGAAGCTGTTGCCGAAGGTGAGCATGCGCGTGCTGGTGAGCGTCGGCATGGTGGCGGCCGCGCTGGCGTTCGCGTCCATGGGGCAGTTCAACGCGGTGTGGCAGTGGTACGTGGCGGGGGCGGTGCTGGGCGTGGCGGCCGCGTTCGCGTTCCTGCTGCCGGCACCCGTCATGATAGGCAACTGGTTCAAGAAGAAGGCGGGCCTTGCGATGGGCATCGCCATGGCCTGCTCGGGCATCGGCGGGGCGGTGATGAACCCGTTGGGCGGCGCGCTCATCCAATCGTTGGGATGGCGGCCCACCTATGCGGTGCTCGCCCTGATCGCAGCCGTGCTGGTGCTGCCGTTCTCGCTGCTGGTGATGAAGTTCAAGCCGGCCGACCCGCGCGATGCCTATGGAGCCGACGAGGTGGAAGACACCCCGGCGAGCAGCGGAGCCGAAACGGCGTCCGGCGTCTCGGCGGCTCGCGCCGTGCGTTCGCTGGCGTTCGCGTGCGTGTTCCTGGTTGCGGGATTCCTGTCGCTCGAGAGCGCGTTTTTGCAGCTGATGCCCACGTACGCCGGCACCGTCGGGCTCGCCGCCGTCGCAGCGTTCCTTCCTTCCATCGCCATGATCAGCAACATCGTGGGCAAGCTGGTGCTGGGGTGGCTGGCCGACGCCGTGGGGCCGCGCAACGCGACGCTGTGCGGCTTCGGCGTGGGCGTGACCGCGTTCGCGCTGTTCCTAGCCTCGAACGGCAACGTGGGGATGGTCATGGTGGCGGCCGCCTTGTTCGGCGTGCTTACGGCGATGGTGACGGTGAACGTGCCGCTGCTGGTGCGCAGCGCGTTCGGATCGAAGGATTACGGCACGCTGTTCTCGTACGTGAGCATCGGCACATCGCTGGTAGGCTCGCTGGGCATTTCGGTGTATGGGTTCCTGTTCGACCGCTTCGGCTCGTACGATCCCGGCCTGATGCTGGGCATTGGCACGGGCGTTGCGAGCGCCGCGCTGCTGCTGGTGGGTATGGCTGCGGCAAAGCGCCTGATGGGCGCCGCGCACGTGCGAAGCGGCGCGGTGCAGGCGGAGGAGCCCGCGTTCTAAGAGCGCGCTTTTTTCTTCGGGACGATGCGTTCGACGATGCCCTGGGTGACGCGGTGGCCTGCCAGCTCGGCAAGCGAGCCGAGGGCGCCGACCAGGGTTTCGCGAGCGGTCCCGTCGATGTTCTTGGCCGCCTCGCTCAGCAGGGCCACCGTTTTCGCCCCGCCGAAGAAGACCTCGGTGGCGTTCTGGGCGCCCGAGGCCTCGACGGCTTTGAACAGCGCGTCGACGATGGCCGCCGCTTCCTCGTCGGAGTAGCGCGCCAGCCATTCGGTGAGCAGCGCGTCGGTGAACCGGGCGTTTTCGGTGAGGTTGTCGAGGTAGACGAAATCGTCGCCGTCGACCTCCCACGAGAACGGGCTGTGCTGCAAAAGGCCGCGCTCGGTGCTGTGCACCACGAGCGGCGGGGTGTGCGACTCCATGAGCATACCGATGACGGAGTCCTGCGGGACGGTGCGGTGGATGCGGCCGTCCAGCTTTCTCCAATCATCGGGCGAGAACGCGCCCGCTTTGAAACCGGGGCCGTCGTGCGTGTACACGCGCTCGATGCGGTCCTGCACAGCGGCGGACGCGTTCAGCGCGGCGTACAGCGCGAGGTTGGCGCCCTTCGAGTGGCCGCCCACGAACAGCCGGCGAGGCAGGTGCGGCGCTACGGCCTCCAGGTAGCGCGCGGCTTGCTCCTGGGCGGGCACGGGCGCGGTGTAGCACATGTTGAAGTTCTCGCGCCAGCCGGTGATGGACGTGTCGGTTCCGCGGAAGCCCACGTAGGCGAATTCCTTCTTGTAGACGAACGTCATGGCGGCGAACTGCGTCTGCCGCTCGGTATCGAACAGGCTGAGGTAATCGCGGATGACCATGTCGCGAAACCGCGGGCTGGCGGCGAGTGCCAGCATATTTTCCTTCACGCGGCCAGGGATGAGGCCCGAGAACATATGCTCATAGTGTTCGGCACGCAATGTATCGAGGAAGTGGGCGGGGCGTCCCGAAGGGGATAGCAGGTTCTTCACGATGGTGCCGAGCCTGCCGAACGCCTTGCGCTCGCGCAGCGGCGGCACGATCCCTTCGGCGCGCACCATGCAGAACTGGGAAAGCGCCGCCGAATCGACCGGGTTGAACGGCTTTTCCTCGAATGAGGCGAACTCCGTGCCGAGATAGTCGAGAATGTTCATGCAGCAGCGCTCCTAGCATCCGATACCGCCTGCGTCGCCTCTCATCATACCGCGTCTCGGGCGCTGCCGGCCTTCAATCTGCCGACCTTCAACCTCTCGGCGTTTCGTCGTCGATCATGGCGAGTAGCTCCTCGCGCGAGTTGATGGCGAGCTTCGCGTAGATGTGGCGCACGTGGGTGCGCACGGTGTTCTCGGAGATGTAGAGCTTCTCGGCCACATAGCCGTGATTGTAGCCTCGTCCCAGGTAGTACAGCACCTCGCGCTCGCGCGGCGACAGCCCCCGTTCGGCTGCCAGCGTGTCGCAGCGGCGGTGGATGTACGTGCGCGAGTCGTCCGCGCCGTGAGGCTCGGTGCGCCGGCCTTCGCGCTGCCGCGAGCCTTGCGCGAACGATATGGCGATGAGCGCCAGGTACACGGTGAGCATGATGAGACAGATCGTGCGGCCGTCGGTGCCGATGACGGCGATGCCGCACAGGCCGGCCACGAACGCGAGCGCTAGCAGCGCGAGACAGGCCGGGAATACGAACGTGGCGGCAAAGGGCACGCTGCGGACGGCGCTGGCCATGCTGCACCAGATGGCCAGCGCGATCACCGCGAAGCTGGCCTGGGTGAGCACGTCGATGATACCCGCTGCGACATCGCTGTCGGAGCTGATGACGGGCAGCGCGAGCAGAAGCGCCACGGCGATGGGATACACGGCCTGGTTGAGCAATCTGAGCGGCGACGAGTTTGCCTTGCGCAGCACGAACAGCGCGACGACGATGGCCAGCAGCGACGGCCCGATGAGCGATTTCCACGCTCCCAGCGGATCGGGCAGGCGCATCTGCTCGCTCGAGATGACGGGATCCCAGGTGAGCCCGAAGATGAAGCAGGTGATGCACGCCCCTACGAGGGGCATCCACAATATGGCGGCTGCCTTGCGCAGCCGGATGCGATGGTCATCCTCGCTTGCGCTTTCGGCGCCGGCGGGGTGCGGTGCCGCAGTCTCGTCGTTGAACGTGCGGGCGACGAACAGCAGCGCCACCGATGTGACAAGCGAGCATGCGATCAGCGCCAACCCGATGGGAGAGGGGGAAAGCGGCTCGGCCGCGAAATGGACGACTGCTGCCGCCACGATGCCCCATGCGCTGTTGAACAGCAAATTCTCCGGTTCGAGCCGCGCGAACACCGAGCCCCACGCCGTGGCGAGCATGGCAAGTCCCGCTCCGAACGCCAGGCCGAACATGGCGGGCTCGGCGAACGGCAGCGTCAGCTGCGTGTACAGCGGCAGCATGAACTGCACTCCGATGGCGACCAGGCAGGCGCCTGTCACCAGAGGCGCCGTGCGGGTGAGGTCGGGCGTGCGTCGATCTGCGCGCTTGGCCAACATGGCCAGCGCGGCGAGCACGATGCCCGCGCCCGTCAGCCCCCAGCCGGCGTACACCGCGAAGGGGTGCAGCGAGGGCGTCGCGCCCGTTCCGTGCTCAGAAAAGAAGCGGATCGCATTGAGGAAGACGGAGAACAGCAGTCCCGCGCCCAGCAGCGCGGGCTTGAACGAGACGGGCGCCGGAGACGCCTGCTTCGAGTCGTGTTGTTGCGCGCTTTCCATGCCCTCCCTGCAACGTCTCGGCGTTTTCCCTCGTAGATAGCGCAAATCACTAAATTCAGCTATAGGGTGGGCGCGTGCGGCGCACCCTGCGGATTCCGAAATCATCGCTTTCAGTGATGGCGAAACCCCGGCCTGCACCGTAGTGTAGCCGAACGTCCGGCGCCGCACAACAGAAGCGGGCGACGCCGGGATCGGAACATGGGCACATGATTGAAGGGAGCGGGAACATGGGAACCACCTCGAAGCACAGCTGGTCGCGTCGCGACTTCTTGAAGGGGGCGGCCGCCGGCACGATGAGCGTCGCCGCGCTGGGAGCGCTGGGCGGATGCTCGCCGCAGCAGTCGGCCTCCACCGCCTCGGCGGCGGCCGCCGATTCCGGCGAAGCGGGCACGTACGACGTGATGCAGGAGCTGTCGACGTTCAACCGCGGCCAGAATGCCAGCGCGAAGGCGCCTACCACGCCCGAAGAGTACATCGCCCTCAAGGGCGACGGCGTGCTGTCCGCGGGCGGCGGCTGCGAGCAGCTGGGCATCAAGCCGGCCGACTTCATGCTGAACAAGCCGGCGTGGTTGGGCGACGCGCCCGTGGTCAGCGACATCGCCGATACCGAGGACTGCGACGTGCTGGTCATCGGCGCGGGCAACGCGGGCACCGTGGCGGCGCTGCGCTGCCAGGAGGAAGGCGCGAACGTCTTCTTGGCCGATATGCAGACCTACGACGAGTACGACGAATACGCCTGCGACATGGCCTGCTACAACTCGAAGCTGTTCCTGGACAAAGGCACGCCCGAGATCGACACCACCGAGGTGTTCAACGAGTACATGCGCCTCTCGCGCGGCCATGCGCACCAGAAGATCGTGCGCGACTACGCCATGCGCTCGGGCGAGATGCTCGACTGGATGGTGGGGCACATTCCCGCCGAGTACGTGGAGAAGTATGCGAAGACCTCGAACTACAAGGGCAACGACAACTTCAACGGCGAGTGCTGCGGGCAGAGGTCGTGGCCGGCCATGACTCAGTGGCGCGACGAGGAATCCAACATCAACATGTGGCCGTTCGTCATCCGCTCGGTGCACGCGGCGTTCGAGGAAGCCGGCGGCACCATCAAGTGGGGTTACCAGGGCGTGGTGCTGGTGCAGGACGGCGACGCGGTGACCGGGGCCGTCTTCCAGGATGTCGACGGCGCGTACCACCAGATCAACGCGAAGGCCGTGGTCGTGGCGGCGGGCGACTTCGGCGGCAACCCCGACATGCGCCTCGACCTGTCCGACCAGATGCGCAACCTGGCCTGGTCGTACGGCAACGACCGCACCGACGCCACCAGCATCGGGGGCATGGGCCGCGACGGCTCGGGCATCCGCATGTGCATGTGGGCCGGCGGCACGATGGAGGGCGGCCCCCGCGCCGGCCAGGCCGCGGGCATCAACGGTGTGCCGGGCTTCGCGTTCGGCGGCGCATGGCCGTGCTTCGGCAACGACGGCAAGCGCTTCATGAACGAGACCATGGTGAAGCACGGCTCCAACGGCTACCTGGACATGCTTCCCGAGGGCCAGCTGCTGGTGAACGTGACCGACGCGAACTGGGAAGAGTACCTGTCGCACCAAGGGTACGGCCACGAGACGATGGACCGCAGCTCGGACTACATGGTGGAAGAAGTGCGCGAGAACATGGCGAACTACAAAACCGGCAAGGACGGCTTCGACGTGCGCGCCTTCTCCCGCTTCGGCAAAGAGTACTCCACGGTGTACGCTGCCGACACGCTTGAGGAGCTGGCCGAGATCGTGGGCTACACCGGCGAGGCCAAGACGAACTTTCTGGCCGAGGTGGAGCGCTACAACGAGCTGTGCGCGAAGGGCCACGACGACGACTGGGGCTGCGACCCGCAGAACCTGCTGCCCATCAAGGACGCTCCCTTCTTCGCCTCGTTCGGCACCACGGGCGGCAATCCTTCCGGCGGCCTGTGCCAGCATGCGGCCATCTGCACCGACGGCCGCTACCAGGTGCTCACCGGCGAGAAGCAGCCCATTGCGGGCCTGTACGCCGCCGGCAACACCTGTGGCCAGCGCTACGGCATCCAGTACGCCACGCCCACGGCTGGCAATAGCTGCGGTTCGGCGCTGACCTCCGGCTACTGCGCTGCCGAAAGCGTCATCGAGGACCTGAAGGCGTAAAGCGGCCCGCAACCGATTCGGGGCCGGTTGGCGTATCCCTCCTCTCCCTCCCCGATGCCAGTCGGCCCATAGCGCGCGGCGGCTGCTTTCAAGTGGCCGCCGCTCCGCGCGAGCAGAAGAAGGAGCAACGATCATGACAGAGAAACGCGATGCGATCGTTCAGGTGTCCGTCCCGTTTTGCGTGGACGATCGCGCGCTTCGCCGCGAGGGCATGATCCTCGGGTGGGATAGCGCGCGCATGGCGCGCTACGCCGACGCGCTGGTGGCCGAGATCGAGGCGAACGCGGGGCAGTTCGACGATTGCCTGGTGCGCGCCGTGCAGCTGGGCGGCGGCGTGGCATCGAACGCGGGCGCGGACATCGCGCGCATCGTGCGCGCCGTGCGGCAGGTTTGCGACGTGGCCGAGGACGCGCCCGTCGCCATGCGTTCGTCCATTGCGAACGTGAGCGGGGCGACCATGCCGTTTTTCCGACGCGCCGGGGTGACGCGCTTCGACTTCGAGATGCTGTCGCTCAACCCCGTCGACTTCGTGCGGCTCAATCGGGTGGACAACCTGAACGATCTGCCCATTATCTGCGACCATTTCCTGCATTCGTACGCGAACGACACGTTGGGGCTGGTGCTGGCGTTCGGCCATGATGCTTCCGAGGGCGGGGACGGTGCGCTCAACGTGCGGCGCACGGCGCTGGCGGCCGCGCGCTCGCATGCGACCCACGCGGAGCTTGTGCGGGTGGCCGATGAGCTGGCGGCGGGTTGCGACGAGGTCGCGCGCCAGCTGGACGAGATGCGCGGCGCGTTGACCGAGCATGGCTTCATGGAGTACCTGCCTCTTCGCTTTGCGCGCGCAGGCAAGGAGGACCGTTTCGCGCAGATGGCGGCCGCTGGCGTGCCGCAGATCGGTTTCGGCTTGGGTGCGATTACGCGTATCGACGGAGCCGAGAGCGTGAACACGCGCGACTTGGCGCGCTACTGCGCCGCGGAAGGCGACTTCGCGAAGATCACCGAAGAAGTGCGGAAAACGCGTTAGGCACCGTTGCGGAGGAGCGGTTGCTTCCTTATAATAGCAGGCGAGCCGCAGGGAGCGGCTAACTCCCCACGGCTCTCGAACTCGCTACGGCGGTTCGGATGTTATTGTGCGCCCGGTTCGTCCCTCTGGGACGACCGGGGTTCGTCTTTCGACCACGCTTGAAGCGCGAGCGAGGCCGCCCCGACCGCCAAGCTGCCGAAAGCAGCTACGAGGCCGAGAACCTGCAAGATAACTCCGGTAAGGCTGAGTACAATACCATCCATGGAGGACACCCCCTTCCGTATATCTAGAATTCGGAAATGGATGTAAAGAGGGTGTGTCATCCTCCCCGCCTGGCGGGTTCGTGCTTCTTAGTATAACAACCCCATCTCACGTTTTCATGGCGCACATCCAGCGCAGATCTTCCTCGATCTTACTGAAATCCCACGCGTTTACAGTGCGGATTCCACGTTTCTTGCCGCTGTTTCTCGCGCGGATTGCACGCGCTTTGCCCTTCGTTCCCGCGTGGATCTTGTCGAAGCCGTCGCGGCGTTGCTCGGCTTCGAATATTTCACGTGAAACATTCGCTCTGGCTGTCCGTTTGACGCGCAAGCTCCGGCCGCGCGGCGTGTCGCCTAGGCGCCGCGTCTCTCAAAGCGCCGTGCCTCGTGCATCCGGCGAGGCCACCGATGGCGAAAAAGCATTGAATTCGGAAATTGCGTAGCGAACCGCAGACGTGCTGGTAATCCCAATCTATCATAGTCCCAGGTCATGAGATCGCTTGCTTCCGGCGCTGCTCGGCGGACCCATCCCGGATGACGCGATCGCTTCCGAATTCGATGTCTTTTTGCCATTCGCTGCCCTATCGGCTGCTAAACCAGGATCGACATGCACCGCCGCGCGCCGCTTCCCCTGTCGGGCGGCTGGCGATCGGGCGGGACGGGCTCCTGGCCGATGGCCGAAGAGGGCTTCCGAGCCGCCGGCGAGCTTTCGCGGGGCGGGCCGACCCGGGCTATGTCAATTCTGGTTTGACAGCGGAGGGCAGGTGGGCTGACCGAAATGGCCCGCAGAAGGGCACGCACGCCGCGCGCTGCGCGGGGAGCGGGATGTCGGACGCGGTAGGATGTCGGATAGGGGAAGCGAAAGGGTCAGGATGATATTTGAGGGCAGGCGAGCAATCCGGCCCCGCTCGTTAAAAAGCCCGCCGCGCGGGAGGCGCGACGGGCTTGCAACACGGGGTGCGGAGCGCGGACGGGACGGCTCCGCAACACGACGCTGAGGGCGAACCCGGTCTAGTTGGCCGAGTCGTCCTGCTGCCCGTCGTCGCTGTTGGACCCGTTTTTCTGGGCGTACTCTTCCGGAGTCATGACGTCCACCACGTTCACGGTCATCTCGACCACGTTGAGGCCGGTCATGTCCTTGAGGTCGCCGCCGACAACCTTTTTGATGTCGTCGAAGATCTCAGGGGCGGACTTGCCGTACTCCATGATCACGTCGAGGTTGATCTTCGCGTTCGTGTCGTCGACGATATCGGCGTCCACGCCCTTTGTCTTGTCTGCGCCGCCCAGGCCTTCCTGGATGCGGGAGAGAACGTTGCCCTTCATGTCGATGATGCCGTCGATCTTCTGAGCGGCCATGGAGGAGATCTTCTCCACGACGTTCTCGTCGATGACCAGTTTGTACACCGGCTCGGCGGAGACGGAGTCGGCCGTGGCGGCATCGCTCTTTTTCTTATCGGCGTCCATATCGGAGTAGGGGTTGTAGGTGGAAGAGGTTGCTGGCTTGGTCATAGTGCTCTGGGTCATGGTAGTTCCTTTCTGTAGCATGATGGATCGGGGGGGCGAACGCCTCGTGCTGCGCGAATCTCGCAGGGGGATGGGCGCGGCACGCGAGGCGTTTCGCTAGTTGAAACGTTCGAGGACCTGTTTCATCTGCTGGCGCGTCTTGCGGTCGCCGTCGCGGTACTTGCCGATGACCACGCCGATGGCGGCGAACACGGCCAGCAGCACGGTGGGCCAGAATCCCACGATGAGGATGAGGGCTGCCGCGACGAAGCCGATGATGCCGTACAGCACCGCATGGCTGTGGTTCTCCACGTACGGCGAGAACGCGCGCTTCATGCTGGCGTACACGCCCTTGTCGCGCTTCGTCTCGGCCGCTGCATTCGCCAGCACGTCGGACGGTGTGTCGGCCGTACGCTGCGGAGCCTTCTGCTCGTCGTGCTTCTGGTTCGAAGACGCGTAAGCGTTCGTCGTTTTCGGCTTCTGCTTCGCCGCCTGCGACTGCTTGGGCGCCGACTTCGGAGCCGGGGTGGCCGCAGGGTGGATGCGCATGGTGGACTGAGTCATCGTCGCATCACCTACTCGACCACGTGGGCGGGCACCGGTTTGGTCTGGTGCTGACGGCGCGTGTCGTCGGTATACTTCGTGGCCTGCTGCGTGAACGCGGGTGTAACCACGTCGGCGTCGCCTGCGAACGTGATGCGCACGGAGTCGACGGGGTAGCCGGTGAAGGCTTCAAGCGTCGCGGCGATCTCGTCCTGCAGCTTCGCGCCCAGCTGTCCCAGCTCGGCGTTTCGACCCGGATCGATCTTCGCGTGGATGCTCATGCGCGGGTCGTGCTTGTTCGTGATGTGAACCTTGACGTTGTCCGTGGACAGGCCGTGATGGCTCTCGACGACGTGCTTGACCGTGGACTGGATGGCGTTCTGCGTGATGGCGATGCTGCCGTTGTCGCGCTCAAGCTCCAGCTGCGAGTTCTTGCCCGGAGCAGTGATGGCGCGAATCAACACGACCAGCAGGCCCAGCGCCGTGATGCCTAGCAGAACGGCCTCGACGACGAAGAACCACGGCATGCTCATGAGCCAGGCGATTGCCGGGAACAGCGGTTCCCAGGCGAACCAAAGGGCTGCGAGCACGCCGATGCCCAGCACGGCAGCAACGACGAACACGATCATGCAAAAGCGTTTGAACTTTCCCATAGATGCCGCCTTTCTTCTAGAATGCGCACGCCCGATGGCGGTGCGCTGCCGGATAGAGTGGGACTACTCTAGAAGAAAGCCGCAACGGGCGCGCCTGGCCGCGCAAAAGTGCCGCCAGCCGTTTGCCGTGTTGTTGAGCACCCGTACCCCTTTGCATGTCCGACGGCTCGGTAAAGGGGTTCGGGTCAGTCTATTTGCGTGAACCTGAACAGCTGCGGACGGGCTATGGGCTCGGTCGGGCCGGGGTTCGCCTCCTCTTCCGCGGCTTGCGCGCGCAGGGCTTCGCCGTAGGCGCGCAGCGTTTCCTCGAGGTTGTCGACCGGGGTTATGACGTAGGTTTTCGTTTCGGTCGTTCCATCGTCGTACGTGGCCGTCACCTTGAGACGCGCCTGCGCGATCATGTCGGCGTATTTGCGGATGAGCAGCGCATTGAGGTTTTCGTGCATATTGACGTCCCATTTTCGACGATCGCCGTAGAACTCTCCCGTCGTGGCATCGTACAGCTCCGCCACCTCTCCCTCCAACGGGAACGAAACGCGCAGGGCGTGCCATATCTCGGTCTTGTTCGCGTTCTGCTCGTCGTAGTTCACGGTGAAGCTCGTGGTGCGATCTTCCGTATAGGGGTCGTCGCCCTCCTGGTAGGAGAATTCGGGCATGCGGGCGTTCGTGTAGAACAGCACGCGGTCGCCTTCCACCGTGTAGGTGAGCGAAGCGACGTTCGTTCCCGTGCAGGAGAGGTCGAACAGATGGGCCACTGAGAGGTAGCGCTGCCCCGAGTCGGGCGCGTTGTCGGCGTTGTTCGGATCTATCTCCGGGTCGCTGCGCCACACTTTCGTGAAGCCGCCGTATCCGAAGTCGTCTGTGCCCGCATCGAGGGCGAAGGAGTTTTTCGCCGTCGCATTGTCGAGTTGCTGCGAGATGGCGAACGCGACGCCGCTCGCAAGGGCAAGCACGCAAGCGGCTGCGATGACGGCCGTGACGAAGCGGCGCGTACGATAGCCGCTTTGGTTGCAGGTGCGCGGTCGGCGGGTAGGCTTCGCGTGCACCGCCTCCGCTGTGCGCAGGCGGTGCGCCTCGCGCATCACGCGATCGTGCACGCGGCCTGGCATCTCTATGTCGTCCATCAGCGCGCGGTACTGGTCCTGCTCGGGTGATTGTCCTGTCCGTTTCAAAGGATGCCCCCTTTCCCCAGCATCTTCCCGAGTTGCGTTCGAGCCCGGCTCAGGCGCGAGCGAACCGTAGCGGGCGCGCAGTGCACGAGGCGGGCGATTTCCTCGGTCGAGAATCCCTCGTAGTAGTGCAGATGCACGATCAGGCGCATCTTGTCGGGCAGGCGTCCTAGCGCTCGTCCGAGCTCGCTGTCCTGCAGGGCGCGTGCCGCATCGTCGCTGCGAGGATCTTCGCGGCCCGCATCGGGAACCGCGTCGGTGAGTTCGGCGCGTCGTTTCCAGGCCGAACGGTGCAGGTCGCGGCAGCGGTTGATGGCGACGCAGAGCAACCATGCCTTGAGATGCTCGTCGTCTTTGAAAGCGGTTGCGTCTTTCAGCAGGCGCAGGAACACGTCTTGGCAGATGTCTTCCGCGTCGTGCGGGGACTGCGTTTGGTTGAGGGCCAGGCGGTAGACGGTGCTTCCCCAGGTGCGCATGGCGCGCTCCATGAAGTCGTCCTGCCTGAGCGTTGGTTGCATACGGGGTATCGCCTCCTTGCCACCAACACGAAACCGGCTTCGGAAATGTGCCCGGAATGAGAAAAAAGCGGCGAAGCGGGATTTCTCGCCGCTTCGCCGCCTGTGAGCGCCGCCGAAGGGCGGCCTTATGTCGCGGGATCGCCTTTTCTGGCGGTTCCGCGCGACGAGACCTTTTCGCCGAGCTGCCCTGTTGCGTCCGCCGCCTTCGCTTTACGCGTAGATCTCTTTCTCCTCCACGAGGTCGTTCTTGATCTTGCCCACCAGCTTCTGCAGCGCGTCGATGCAGTTCGGTCGGATGTCGGCGCCGATGAGCACGTACATGATGGAGTCGCCCACGTTGAGCACGCCCTCGTTCAGCCACGTGCGCACGTAGTATACGCCCGGCCAGGTGAGGGCCTCTTGCACCGCTGCCTCCACGCCGGCCGCGTCGTAGGAGAATTCCACCTGGGCGACCTCGCCCAGGCCCTCGACGCCTTCGCGCACCTGCTTCTTCGGCGTGATGCGCACGATGCCGTTGTGGGTGAGGTACATGCCGCACTGCGCGGCGTTCGGATCCTGCTTCGCTTCCGCGAGCCATTGATCGATGGACGGTTCCTGCTGAGCCATGCCGCTCCCTTCCTCGAGGATGATCGCCCCATTATACGCCATTGAGAATCGTGGGAGACGTTGCCATGAAGGGGCCTTGCCGCCGTCGGCCATCGCGTACGGCTCGTGCGGGCTCGCTTCGTCATCGACCTGACGGCGGATTGGGAAGCGAGGCGGCAGAGATCGCGCGCTATGCACGATTATCGGGGCTCGTCTTCGAAGGCGAAGAAGGAAAGCCCAGGTCGGAAGAAACGACGATGGCGGAGAATCGTACATAGCGCGCGATCTCTGCCATGCGGAGACGATCCATCGCGGGACCCTGCCGGCACGGGCACCATCCTGCATCCCGCTTCGACGCGCACAGATGTTTCACGTGAAACATCTGTGCGCGGGCGGGAGCGAAGGGACGCGCGGGCGGGAGCGAAGGGACGCGCGGGCGGGAGCGAAGGGACGCGCGGGCGGGAGCGGGACGCGAGGCGCGGGGAGCATAGACGCGCACATGGGGCGCGAAACGCGGGGAGCGGGCGGATCCGAAGATGTTTCACGTGAAACATCTGTGCGCGTTGGTTAGAAAGCAACCGTCGACCTTCCATAACGTTCCCCCTGCATGGAGCGGCGCTTCGGCCGGCTTCCAAAAGCCGTTTAGCGCCTGCCGCAGGGTGGATGATTGCGACATTTTCGATCAGGGTGTCGCCGTGCGCGAGCGGGGATGATAGACTAGGCGAATCCCCAGGACGCACGAAAGGAATCGCATGTCTCTTCCCGCAGCCGACTTGAGCAAACAACCGGACAACCGCACCACCATGGAGCTGGGCGCGGTGCTTCCCTTGACCGCCGAGGTGAAGGACGACCACCTGTATGTGGGCGGCGTCGATATGGTGGAGCTGGCGCGCGAGCAGGGCACGGCGCTGTACGTCATGGACGAGGCGGACATGCGCACGCGCATGGAAACCTACCTCGCGGCGTTCCGCAGCCGCTATCAGAACTCCGATGTCGTGTACGCCAGCAAGGCGTTCCTCAACAAGGAGGCCGCGCGCATCGTAGCCGACGAGGGGCTGTGCCTCGACGTGTCAGGCGGCGGCGAGCTGGCCATCGCGTTGGCCGCGGGCTTCCCGACCGAGCGCATCTTCATGCACGGCAACAATAAAACGCCGCGCGAGCTGCGCGAAGCCATCCAGGCGGGCGTTGGCCGCATCATCATCGACAGCCGCATCGAGCTCAAGCGCATCTCCGAGATCGCGGGCGAGCTGGGCGTCGTGCAGCCTATTTACATGCGCATCACGCCGGGTGTCGAGGCCGACACCCATCAGTACATCCGCACGGGTTGCGAGGACTCGAAGTTCGGCTTCACCATGCGCGACGACTTCGCCTACGGGTGCGTGAAGGACGTGCTGGCGGCCCCGAACGTGAGGCTGGCGGGTCTGCACTGCCACATCGGCTCGCAGATATTCGCGCTGCATTCCTACCCTGAGGCCGTCGAGGTCATGGTGGAGCTTATGGCGCGCATCGAGGAAGGGTACGGCTATCGTATAGAGGAGCTGGACGTGGGCGGCGGCCTGGGCATCGCCTACACGGCCGACGACAAGCCGGCTTCCATCGACGAGTTCGCCGAAACGGTCACGTCGGCGGTGCACGCGGCGTGCGAGAAGTTCGGCGTGCCCGAGCCGCGCCTGCTCACCGAGCCGGGCCGCAGCCTGGTGGCCACGGCGGGCGTGACGCTGTACACGGTGGGCATTCTGAAAACGCTGCCGGGCATCCGCAAGTACGTGGCGGTGGACGGCGGCATGTCCGACAACATCCGCACGGCGCTGTACCACGCCGATTACGAGCCGGTCATCGCGAACAAGGCGGGTCAGCCGCGCACCGAGATCGTCACCATCGCGGGCAAGCACTGCGAAAGCGGCGACGCCGTGGTCATCGACATGCCGATGCAGCACCCCGACCTGGGCGACATCGTCGCCGTCTTCGGCACGGGCGCGTACTGCTACACTATGGCCAGCAACTACAACGGCCAGCCGCGGCCGGCCATCGTGTTCGTGAAGGACGGCCAGGCCCGCGTGACCACGCGACGCGAAACGTACGAAGACCTGATGAGCCGAGACATTTAGGAAAAGGGAGCGCAGCATGACGGTAAAACTGGGACTGGTGGGCACGGGCACGGTCGGCGGCGGGTGCATCGACATCCTGAAGAACCACCGCGAGGATTTCAAGCGCCACTACGGCATCGACGTGGAGCTCGTGCGCGTGTGCTCGCGCAACCCCGAGCAGGCTATCGCGCACGGCGTGGAGGACATCTTCACGCAGGATTACCAGGACATCCTGAACGATCCGGACATCGACATCGTGGTGGAGCTGATCGGCGGCACCACCGTGGCGCGCGACATCGTGGTGGGCGCTCTCAAGGCGGGCAAGAACGTGGTCACGGCCAACAAGGCGCTCATGGCAACGTACGGCGAAGAGGTCATGGGCGCGGCCGACGAGGCCGGCAAGGAGATCGCGTTCGAAGCCAGCGTGGGCGGCGGCATCCCCATCATCGACCCGATGAAGCACTCGCTCATCGCCAACGAGATCAGCTCGGTCATGGGTATCGTGAACGGCACGACGAACTACATGCTCACGCGTATGGTGGAGGACGGGCTCAGCTACGACGCCGCGCTCAAGGAGGCACAGGAGAAGGGCTTCGCGGAGGCCGACCCCACCGCCGACGTGGACGGGTTCGACGCCGCCGCGAAAATCGCCATCCTCGCGTCCATCGCGTTCAACTCGCGCGTGACCATCGACGACGTGCACACCGAGGGCATCCGCAACGTCACCACGATGGACTTGGACGCAGCGCGCGACATGGGCTACTGCGTGAAGCTGCTGGCGCTGGCGCACCGCACCGACGAGGGCGTGGACGTGCGCGTGCATCCCACGATGCTGCCGCTGTCGCACCAGCTGGCCACCGTTGACGGCGTGTACAACGCCATCTACGTCACAGGCGACGCCGTGGGCGAGACGATGTTCTTCGGCGAGGGCGCGGGCGCGGGCCCGGCCGCCAGCGCCGTGATGGGCGACGTGGTGGAAGTGGCGCGCCATGTCACGCTGGGCGTGGGGCCGCTGGTGGGCTGCACCTGCACCGACGAGCTTCCCATCGTGCCGATGGACGACCTCAAGACGAAGTACTACATCCGCTTCAAGGTGGCCGACCGCTCAGGCGTGCTGGCCGCGATGGCCGGCGTGTTCGCCAAGCACAACGTCAGCGTGT